>NZ_JBSFXK010000075.1:0-29439 GCF_053595355.1 Streptomyces sp. NPDC002513
CCCGCCACCGCCCAGACCTACACCTTCCACACCGAGATCGCGATCATGGAGAAGGGGCTTGCGCCCCGCTCACATCGGTAAACGCAACGGCGTTGCTCAACTCATTCTGAAACGATCAGTTAGGCAGGCTGAGCTGTCACAGGCGGCATGCCCAGAACATGGCATGCCCGCCGTCGGCTTCAGGTATGAACTCCTCGCGCTCGACTGCCAAGCCGGCCTGTTCGATCCACTGACGGTTGGTGGCAGCATCCGCATGGCTCCACCACATCGGGGCGCCGCCCCCGAGCCAGTTCTCCTCGGTTCCGGTCCACTCGTCGTGTCCCGTGGTGGCCACAAAGCAGCCTCCCGGGCGCAGCCACCCAGCGATCTTCCGCAGTAGTGGTGGCTGCTCGGCCAGTGGAATATGGATCAGGGCAAAGAAGGAGACAACGGCGTCGAAGGACGCGGCGCCGAAGGAGACAGCCGTGGCATCGGCGTGGACGAACTTTGCCTGCGGTACCCGCTCCCGGGCCCGGCGGATCTGCATCTCGCTGATGTCGACGCCGGTGACCTGGTAGCCGACCTCGGTCAATGTACGTGCGACCGGAACTCCGCTTCCGCAGCCCAGGTCCAGCACCGTCCCACCGGCCGGGATCCGGCGGCAGAGGTCAACCAGCAGTGACTGGTACTTCGTCTCGGCGCCGTACGCCTCGTCGTAACGCAAGGAGACGGCGTCGTACCCGCGCCGGACCACGTCCTTGGGATCTGTGATGTCCACGCTCGAGAGGCTAGCCATGGGTCGCAACCATGGCGAACGAATACCTCGACGCCTTCGTCGATCAGCAAGATGAGCCGACGTCAAGAAGAACAAGCTCAGTACCTTCGCCAGCGCACGTCCATGGTGGAGCACACGGTCAGCGTGGGGTCAGCGAGCCCTCTTTCGTGACCGTCAGGCGCGCCTGGTGGCGGCCCGGCGCGCAGTTGCGGCCGTTGGGACAGGTGGGACGTGGCACTCACGTTTGCACGGCAACCGCACCATGCCACTCGGTTTGTACCGTCGCGTGTCGTCCCCCAGTCTGTTGCTGAGCCAGGGCCGCGTGAGCAGGGCTCTTCGGCGTGGCCGGAGCGAAGGGGGAGGCCGTAGCCCCACGTGGTCAGGACGTGCGCCGGCTCGGCCGCAGCCCGCGCGCCCCCGCGGAGGCCGGCCCGCACAGCGCGGTGAGAGCCGGGGACATCGCGCTGCGGCACGGCCGATCCGGCGATGTCGGAGGGGCCGCCCATAATAGAAGCCCCTATCGACTCCACTGGAGGACCCGTGACCGGTTCCCGTTCCCTGAGCTCCGGGCTCCGCGCCCTGCGGCCCACCGCCTTCGGCGCGGATCCGAGCGGGGAGCGCCTGGCGCGCATCCGCAGATCGCCGCATTTCGCGGACGGCGCCTTCGTGAACCCGTCGGGCACCCGGATCCGCCCGTCCGGCAACTCCTCCCTCGAGCTGGCGAAGGTCTACTTCCGCAAGGAGTCCCGGGCCCGCCGGGCCCCGAGCGGCACGGTTCCGGTGCACCCGACGACGTACGCCGATCTGGCGAAGCCCCCGGTGAGCGGGATGCGGCTGACCTGGATGGGCCACTCCAGCGTGCTCGCCGAGATCGACGGGCACCGGGTGCTCTTCGACCCGGTGTGGGGCGAGCGCTGCTCACCCTTCGACTTCGCCGGCCCCCGGCGGCTGCACCCGGTGCCCCTGCCGCTCGCCGCGCTCGGGCCGGTCGATGTCGTCGTCATCTCCCACGATCACTACGACCACCTCGACCTGCCCACCATCAAGGCCCTGGCCGGCACGGACACCGTGTTCGCGATACCCCTGGGCGTCGGCGCCCACCTCGAGCACTGGGGCGTGTCCGCGGACCGGCTGCGCGAGCTGGACTGGCACGAGTCGACCAAGGTCGGCGGCATCACCCTGACCGCCACGCCGGCCCGCCACTTCTGCGGCCGCGGCCTGCGCAACGCTCAGCACACACTGTGGGCGTCGTGGTCCGTGGCCGGCGACGAGCACCGCATCTACCACAGCGGTGACACGGGCTACTTCGACGGCTTCAAGGACATCGGCGCCGCCCATGGCCCGTTCGACGCCACGATGATCCAGATCGGCGCCTACTCCGAGTTCTGGCCCGATATCCACATGACGCCCGAGGAGGGCATGCGCGCCCATCTCGATCTGCAGGGTGGGCAGCCGCACGGCGTGATGCTGCCGATCCACTGGGGCACCTTCAACCTGGCGCCGCACGCCTGGGCGGAGCCCGGTGAGTGGACGAAGGCTGCCGCTGACGCTGTCGGGCAGGCCGTCGCTTTCCCCGTTCCGGGCCAGCCGTTCGAGCCTGCTGGAGTCCTGCCCACCGAGCCGTGGTGGCGCGGTGTGGGGTACGTACCGGACCACAAGTGGCCGGTCCCCGAGATGCCCCGGACGGCGACTCGCGAAGACCTCGACCTGGTGGCGGAGGGCTGAGGGCGGGCGAGCCGCAGCGCACGTCTCGGCACCGGGTTCCTGTCTGGTGCCGGGGCGTTGAGCCGTCAGGGCGCGGCCCTCAGGACTGCGGGGTACCGCAGAAGGGGCACCGGGCGACGTTCGCCTTCATCAGCAGAGTGGGCAGCGGGCTGTGGAGGATCTCCTCGCGGGGCAGGGTGAGGCCGAAGTGCCGTTCGATGACGCCGAGACAGGTGCGGTGCACCGCGCGGTGGTCGTCCCGGTGCCGCTCACGTTCTTCGAAAGGCAGTCCCGCGGCCGTCAGTTCCGCTTCGAGGGCGGACGCGAACTCCGTGTCGCCGTCGACCCTGCTGGATCCCCAGGAGCCGTCGAGGTGGAGGTTGAACGTGCACACGGTGCGGCCGTCGTGCTCGTAGGAGAAGTACGGGGGGACGGGCTTGCCGTTCTCCTCCTCGTACCACAGCCGGTAGATATGGGCACCGCCTCGCGACACGGGCGGCTCCGGACCGAACTCCCCGTACCAGAAGCCGTGCTGGATGACGTAGGACCACTCGTCGATCTCTCCGTAGCGGAGGGCGATGGCCCGGTGGGTGTCACCGAACAGGCCGGTCATCACGTCATCGGCCTGCCAGCCGGTCAGGCTCCCGACGAACCGTGGCAACTGCTTGTCCCGGCCGTGCCGGCTGGCGGCGACACGCGCCGCCAGCTCCTCTCCGGCGAGGTCCAGGGCGATGACAACGCTGTATCCGCCCCAGTCGATCGACTTCGGTTCGGCGAGCCAGGTGATTCCGTCCGTCATGCGGATCACTCCATCAGGCGCACACCGTTCCGCGCTGTGGCGCAAGCCACAGTTCTGCTTACGGGGACATGGACCCGGCAGCCGCGGAGAGCGCCTCGGACGCCGCCTGGCCGGCCGTCAGGAACGCCTCCGGCTTCAGCTCGGCAAGGGTCACGTCGAACGGATCGCGGACCTGATCCCCGCCGTACAGGCAAAGGCGCGTCACGCCTCCGCCTCGGAAGGCCGTTGAGTCCTCGCCCGGTTCGCCTGGGGGTGATGATGACGGGTCAGCCCTCAGGCGGACTGTTGCGCAGCTCCGCCAGGGTCGACGCGGTCAGCGGGCGGGGGGTGTGGTCCGGGTCGACGAGGACCACGGTGCAGGCGGCGGCGTGGGCGAGGGCGGTCGTGAAGCTGCCGTCGGCGAACTGGGCGAGCGGGCCGCGCGGCGAGCGTCCGACGGCGACGGTGGCTGCGTGGATCTCGGCGGCGTGCCGGGCGAGGGCGCGGCCCGCCGCGGCGTGGTCGCCGACGGAGGCGAGGATCTGGCCGGTGGCCGGTATGCCCTGGGCGGCCAGCCGGTCCAGATGGGCGGTGACGGCGGTGCGGGCCTGGTCGAAGTCCTCGGTGTCGACGGCCTGTTCCTCGACGACGGCGGTCCGCAGGACGTGGACGACCTCCAGGGGGCTGCCGGTGTCGTGGGCGAGCCGGGCCGCGGTGTCGACGATGACGGCGGCCCTGTCGTGGTCGCCGACAGCGACCACGACGGGAGGCGTGTCGGCCGCGACCGGGGTGCCGACGGGGGTGAAGGCGGGGGCCACGGGCCGTCCGTCACCGGTGTGCTGCTCGGCCTGGCGGAGCAGTCGATGGCCGCTGGCCAGGACGGGGATGGCCAGGACGAAGGTGCCGGCGCCTAGGTAGAAGGGGACGCTCAGGTCGGTGGCGTCGGCCAGCTTGCCGGCGACATACGGGGCCAGACCACCGCCGATGAAGCGCAGGAAACCGTAGGCGGAGGAGGCCACGGGGCGCTCGACGGGGGAGACCAGCATGACGGCCTGGGTGGTGAGGGTGTTGTTGATACCGATGAAGGCGCCGCTGGCGATGACCGCCACGATGACCACCGCCGGGGTGCTGACGCCGGCGGCGATGACGGCCATCACGATGCTGAGGCCCAGCAGATTGGCATAGAGCACGGGAGCGGTGCCGTAACGTGCCTGCAGGCGCGGGGCGAAGAAGACGCTGAACGCGGCCACCAGCAGGCCCCATCCCGTGAAGACCAGGCCGAGTTGATGGGCGTTCAGCTTCATGGGGTAGGGCGCGTAGCCGAGCATCGTGAAGAAGCCCCAGTTGTACAGCAGGGCCATGATGCCCATGGTCAGCAGGCCACGGTGGCGCAGCGCCCGGAGCGGGGCGATCGGTGAGGTGGGCCGCTGCGGTTTGGGCAGGGACGGGACGAAGGCCAGGGTCGCGATCAGCGCGATGGCCATCAGCACGGCGACGCCGTAGAAGGGGCCCCGCCAGCTGATGGCGCCCAACTCGCCGCCCAGCAGCGGGCCCACGGCGATGCCGAGTCCGAGCGCGGTCTCGTAGAGGATGATCGCGCCGCCGAAGCCGCCGCTGGCGGAGGCCACGATGACGGCCAGGGAGGTGGCGATGAACAGCGCGTTGCCCAGGCCCCAGCCCGCGCGGAAGCCGACGATCCCGTTGATGGAGCCGGAGGTGCCGGCCAGGGCGGCGAAGACGACGATGATCGCCAGGCCGGTGACGAGGGTGCGCTTGGCGCCGAGGCGGCTGGAGACCCAGCCGACGATCAGCATCGCCACCGCGGTCACGATGAGATAGCTGCTGAACAGCAGGGAGACCTGGCTGGGCGAGGCATGCAGGCTCTGGGCCAGGGCGGGCAGGATCGGGTCGACGAGGCCGATGCCCATGAAGGAGATGACACAGGCGAACGCGACCGCCCAGACGGCCTTGGGCTGCTTGAAGGGGCTCGCGGCCCCTCCGTGCGAAGCACTCATGTGTGCTTGTCCTCCGGAGGTTGACGGGGAGTGGGATGGTTCAGGAACGCTCGTGGCGGTCTTGGATCGCGCGGGCGAGGGCAGGCAGCGCGATGTTCACCGCGCGCCGCTCCGGCTCGGTCAGCTCATCGACCAGCTCCTGCAAGGCCCGTGCGCGCTCGGCGCGCCGTTGCCGGAAGACGTCCAGTCCGGTCTCGGTGACCTCCACCAGGACGCCCCGTCCGTCGCTGCTGTCAGCGCTGCGCCGTACGAGGCCCGCGCGTTCCAAGCGGGTGACGAGCTGGGTCATGTTGGGCTGGGAGACGCCCTCGGCCCGGGCCAGGTCGGTGAGCCGGTGCGGACCTTCCCGCCCCAGGCGGCCCAGGGCGGACGAGGCCGCGGTGCTCAGGCCGCCGGTGGTGGCGCTCCGGCGGACATGGCGGACCATCCGCTCCACGGCGATGATCAGGTCCTCGGACGAGACCTCGGGTGCATCCGAGTCCATAACCGGCTTATGCATAAGCGTATTATGCATCTAAATGTACGGTGAAACAACAGGGTTGGCGGGTTGGGTAGTCCGGGGCGACGGGCGGCGTTCCTTGATACGCCGCGTGACTTCTCCGGGGGAATCCCGGCGGGTTCCGAAGGTCCGGGGCGGGCTCTGGGGGGTCGACTTCTCCCTCCGGCCCGACCTCCGACTCGACCGATGTCCGGAGCGGGCGAGGGGTGGGGGCGGGGGCTCTCCGGTACTCACCCTTTCCTGTGACCGCTTCTGACCAGCTCTGATCGTGTCTCTAGCGTCTGTGAACGTATCTGTGGCGCGGTTATCGGTCTGTCGTACGAGGCCTCATACCAGAGCGGGAAGCTCTCCGGAGGACTTTGTCCACAGCCCACCACGGCCGCCCGAAGTGCAACTACTCTGAGTTGCGGTCAGTCGACGCAGAGCTGAGAGACGCGGCTCTCCCCGACCGACGCCGCGATGCCGCACGGCCCGAGTCGCGCAGACCCGCGGGAGCCCCACGCCCCGACGCACCCAGGACGAGGACGCCGATGTCTCACCTCCGCGCACCGGCCGCACGCGCAGACCGCCATGAGGGTGGACGGCACGGCCGGCCGGCCGCCCACCCCACCCCCACACCGGCCGAGACGCCCGTACGGCACCAGTTGCTGCGTCTGGCGATCCTGCCGCCGGTCGCGGTGGCCCTCAGCGCCGGTGCCGCCGTGCTCTTCACCGTCCGCACCACCGGCGCGCGACCCACCATCACCCTCGGGGCCGTGCTCGCGGGCGCCCTTGCCGTGACCCTCGCGGGCATCGTGATCGCCGCCGTCGGCGCCGAGCGCACCGCCGCGTCCGTGCGGGACCGCCTCCAGGCGCTGCGCCGCGCCAGTGCCCGGGGCGAGGCCGACCTGCACCACATGGTCGAGGCGCTGCGCCGCGGCGAGGCACCACCCGCCCGCGGACCGCACGGCGAACGGGCCGCGGACACCGACGACTTCGAGCTGCTCGCCGCGGAACTGGCACGCGCCCACGACGGCGCCGTCGCCGCGGTCGTGCAGGCCGCGAAGCTCTCCAGCCAGGCCGGCAGCGAACAGAAGCTGGAGGTGTTCGTCAACCTCGCCCGGCGTCTGCAGTCCCTCGTGCACCGGGAGATCTCGATCCTCGACGAGCTGGAGCACGAGATCGAGGACCCCGACCTGCTCAAGGGCCTCTTCCACGTCGACCACCTCGCCACCCGCGTCCGGCGTCACGCCGAGAACCTCGCGGTGCTCGGCGGCGCCGTCCCCCGCCGCCAGTGGAGCACCCCGGTGCCCATGACCGAGGTGCTGCGCTCGGCGACCGCCGAGGTCGAGCAGTACACGCGGATCAGACTCGCGCCACCGGTCGAGGGCACCCTGCGCGGGCACGCCGTCGCCGATGTGATCCATCTGCTCGCCGAACTCGTCGAGAACGCCACGGTGTTCTCGCCGCCGCACACCCAGGTGTTGCTGCGGGCAGGCCTCGTCACCTCGGGGCTCGCCGTGGAGGTCGAGGACCGCGGGCTCGGCATGCCGCCGGCCGAGCAGAGCAGGATGAACGCCCTGCTCGCCAACCCCGACCAGGTCAACGTCGCCGGACTGCTGGCCGACGGCCGCATCGGCCTGTTCGTGGTCTCCCAACTCGCCCGCCGGCACGGCATCCATGTGCGGTTGCAGAGCAATATCTACGGCGGTGTCCAAGCGGTGATCGTGGTGCCGCAGGGTCTGCTCGGGGCGGATTCCGGCACGGCCGAGGCCATGGCGCCGGGCGCGGTGCAGGGGGCGGGCATCGGGAGGACACCACTCACGACCTCCGGTGCGGCAAGCCTGCGGGAAGCGGACGGCCCGGGCACGCACACCCAGGCCCCGCCGCCGTGGGACAGCCGGGCCGGCCTCCCCTCGTCCGGCGCCTCCGAGCACCCCCTTCCGCTCGGACCCCGGCAGCCGAGGGAGGACCGGATCCCGGCCGACCGGGCCCGTCCACCGCTGTCCGTACGCGACGCCGACACTTCGCGCCCCACCCCAGCCGAGGCACCGCCCCGCATCCGCCCCGGTGACCGTCCGACCACCCCGGGGACCGCCGAAGGCGTAGTGTCGACGACCGGCGGACCCGTGTCGGCTCCGGGCGGACCCGTGTCGGCTCCGGGCGGACCCGTGTCGACGCCGGGCGGACATCCGATGCCGCAGCCGGGCACCGGGCGCGGCGCCATGGGCAAGCCCCAACTGCCCCGCAGACGAGCCCAGGAGCATCTCGCACCCCAGCTCCGTGGCGGCCCCACCGCGCCCGTCCGCCAGGACGCCGACCAACTCGCCGGCCACGACCCGGGTCTGATGGCCGCGTTCCAGCGGGGCGTCTCTCTCGCCGAGGCGCGCCAGCAGTCGGACCTGAACCCCGCCGAGGCGGCCGCGCGCTCCGAGCCCGCCCTCCCGCGTGCGCCCGATGAGGACCTGACGGCGCGTCACCACGGGACCTCATCATCCGCCGGATGACCACCCCCATCCCACCCGCTCTCACGGACCCGCGTACCCCAAGGAGTCGATCCACCATGGCGAGCGACGTGCCGACCGCCCACGCTTCCGACCTCGACTGGCTGATGAGCGGCCTCGTGCAGCGCGTCCCCCACACCAAGAGCGCGGTCCTGCTCTCCTGCGACGGGCTGGTGAAGTCCGTGCACGGCCTCGACACGGACAGCGCCGACCATATGGCCGCCCTGGCCTCCGGCCTCTACTCGCTCGGTCGCAGCGCGGGCATCCGCTTCGGGGACGGCGGCGACGTACGGCAGGTCGTCGTCGAACTCGACGCGACCCTGCTCTTCGTCACCACCGCCGGTTCCGGCACCTGTCTCGCCGTGCTCGCCGACCACGAGGCCGACGCGGCCGTCCTCGGCTACGAGATGGCGATGCTCGTCAAAAGTGTGCGGCCCCATCTGGTCACCGCGCCCCGCCGGAGCGCCGCGCACCCCTCGGTGACCGGGCCTTGAGCGTGACCGCGGCCGGTGACGGCCCCTGGCTCGACGACGCGGCCGGACGACTGATCCGCCCCTACACGGTCAGCAGCGGCCGCACCCGGCCGAGCACCGCCCTCGATCTGCTCTCCCAGGTGATGGCCACCGGCGCGACCCCCCTCGGCACGCTCGGCCCCGAGCACGCCGAGGCGCTCGGCCGGTGCGCGGTCCCCGTCTCGGTCGCCGAGGTGGCCGCGCACCTGAGGCTGCCCGCGGTGGTCACCAAGGTGCTGTTGTCCGACCTCGTCGACTGCGGGGCGCTCACCACGAGACCCCCCGCCTTCCACCACAACCCCACTGACCGGTCTCTGCTGGAGGCAGTGCTCGATGGACTACGACGACAGCTCTGACCCCTTTCCCACCGCGCTGAAGATCCTGGTGGCGGGAGGGTTCGGAGTAGGCAAGACGACCTTCGTGGGCGCGGTGAGCGAGATCGCGCCGCTGAGCACGGAGGAACTGCTCACCACGGTCGGCGCCGTGACCGACAGCCTCGACGGGATCGAGAACAAGGTCGAGACGACCGTGGCGATGGACTTCGGACGCATCACCCTCGACCGGCAGCATGTGCTGTACCTCTTCGGCACACCCGGACAGGAACGGTTCTGGTTCATGTGGGACGAACTGTCCGAAGGCGCGCTCGGAGCGGTCATCCTCGCCGACACCCGCCGGCTGGAGGACTGTTTCGCCGCCATCGACTTCTTCGAGCAGCGCGGACTCGGCTTCATCGTCGCCCTCAACGAGTTCGACGGCGCCCACCGCTACGACCCCCGGGAGGTGCGCGCCGCCCTCGCCCTCGACCCGGAGATCCCCGTGGTGTGCTGCGACGTCCGTATCTCCAGTTCGGGGGTGCAGACCCTGCTCACGCTCGTCCGCCACCTGCTCACACACGCCCCGGCGGCACCGGCCCCAAGGCGCGGAGCCCGCACATGACCCTGCGCCGACTGCTGCTGACCCCCGAGGACCGCGACGCTCCCGAGCGCGTCCGCAGGCTGCGGCGGCTCGGCCTCGGCGAGCGCGCCGAACCGGAGTTCGACGCCTTCGCGTACCGGCTGGCGGAACTGACCTCGGCACCGTACGCGATGGTCACTTTCATCGACGAGCACCGGCAGTTCTTCGCGGGACTCCACCAGCCCGACGACCGCCCGCTCACCCCGGTCACCACCCCGGACGGCACGGGCGCGCCGGCCCGCCGGCTGGGCCGCGAGTACGGCTTCTGCCCGCATGTCGTCGTCCGGCGCAAGGCGCTCGTCCTGGAGGACGTCCGCGACTATCCGCGCTTCGCCGGCAATCCCGTCGTCGACGAGATCGGCATCCGCGCCTACCTCGGCGCGCCGCTCGTGGACCGTACGGGCTCCGCCCTCGGCACGGTCTGCGCCGCCGACGTGGAACCGCGGCCCTGGGGCCGGGCGGGCCTGGAGACCATCAAGGCGCTGGCCGCGGAGCTGACGGAGGAGATCGCACGACGGGAGGGCGACGCGACCTGAGACGGCGTGAGCCGGGACCGCCCTGCCGTGGCGCGCCCCGCAGCGCCCCCGACTCCGCGGCCGGCACGATCCCGAGCCGGTCGCGCGTCCGAAGAACGGAGGCGAACCCGCGGGTGACGGAGGAGGCGTGAAGGAAAGCTGTGGTGGCGCTTAAGAAAACCTCGATGGACCAGCGCGTCGCCGTAGGGCAGATTGCTACGCGATTCCACTCCTCTCCCCGGTGCGGGCTCCTTCGGCGTGCCTGGAACCGGGACCTCACTCACAGGAGCCGTAGCGTTGAAGGCGCTGGTCAAGGAGAAGGCGGAGCCCGGGCTCCAGCTCGCGGACGTCCCGGAACCCGCCATCGGGTCCGGCGATGTACTGATCAAGGTCCTGCGGACCGGGATCTGCGGCACCGACCTGCACATCCGGGCCTGGGACGGCTGGGCGCAGCAGGCGATCCGCACTCCGCTCGTGGTCGGCCACGAGTTCGTCGGCGAGGTCGTCGAAACCGGGCGTGACGTCACGGACATCACGGTGGGCGACCGGGTCAGCGGCGAGGGCCATCTGGTGTGCGGGAAGTGCCGCAACTGTCTGGCCGGGCGCCGCCACCTGTGCCGGGCGACGGTCGGCCTCGGGGTCGGCCGCGACGGCGCGTTCGCCGAGTATGTGGCCCTGCCCGCCGGCAACGTCTGGGTGCACCGCGTCCCGGTGGACCTCGACATCGCGGCGATCTTCGACCCGTTCGGCAACGCGGTGCACACCGCCCTGTCGTTCCCGCTGGTCGGCGAGGACGTCCTGATCACCGGTGCCGGCCCGATCGGCCTGATGGCCGCGGCCGTGGCGCGGCACGCGGGCGCACGCAACGTCGTCGTGACCGATGTCAGCGAGGAGCGCCTGGAGCTGGCGCGCAAGATCGGTGTGAGCCTCGCGCTGAACGTCTCCGACGCGACGATCGCCGACGGCCAGCGCGAACTCGGCCTGCGCGAGGGCTTCGACATCGGCCTGGAGATGTCCGGCCGCCCCGAGGCGATGCGCGACATGATCGCCAACATGACGCACGGCGGCCGGATCGCCATGCTCGGACTGCCGTCCCAGGAGTTCCCCGTCGACTGGGCCCGGATCGTCACCTCCATGATCACGATCAAGGGCATCTACGGCCGCGAGATGTTCGAGACCTGGTACGCGATGTCGGTCCTGCTCGAGGGCGGGCTCGACCTCTCGCCCGTGATCACCGGCCGCTACGGCTACCGCGACCACGAGGCGGCGTTCGAGGACGCGGCGAGTGGCCGGGGCGGCAAGATCATCCTGGACTGGACCGCGTAGCCCTGCCCGCCCGTCTTCCCGCGAAAGCACTCCGAGGAGCTTCCCCATGTTCGACTCCGTGCGCGACGACCTGCGCGCCACCCTCGACGAGATCCGCGCCGCCGGGCTGCACAAGCCCGAGCGTGTGATCGACACCCCGCAGTCCGCGACCGTGCACGTCATCGCGGGCGGCCGCCCCGGTGAGGTGCTCAACTTCTGCGCCAACAACTACCTCGGCCTCGCCGACCACCCCGAGGTGATCGCCGCCGCCCACGCGGCGCTGGACCGCTGGGGCTACGGCATGGCGTCCGTGCGGTTCATCTGCGGTACGCAGGAGGTGCACAAGGAGCTGGAGGCGCGGCTGTCCGCGTTCCTGGGCCAGGAGGACACGATCCTGTACTCCTCCTGCTTCGACGCCAACGGCGGTGTCTTCGAGACCCTCCTCGGCCCGGAGGACGCGGTCATCTCCGACGCCCTCAACCACGCCTCGATCATCGACGGCATCCGCCTGTCCAAGGCGCGCCGCTTCCGTTACGCCAACCGCGACATGGCGGATCTGGAGCGGCAGCTGAAGGAGGCGTCGGAGGGTGGTGCCCGACGCAAGCTGGTCGTCACCGACGGCGTGTTCTCCATGGACGGCTATGTGGCCCCGCTGCGGGAGATCTGCGACCTCGCCGACCGGTACGACGCCATGGTCATGGTCGACGACTCGCACGCCGTCGGCTTCGTCGGCCCGGGCGGCCGCGGCACCCCTGAGCTGCACGGGGTCATGGACCGCGTCGACATCATCACCGGCACCCTCGGCAAGGCGCTCGGCGGCGCCTCCGGCGGCTATGTCGCCGCCCGCGCCGAGATCGTCGCCCTGCTGCGTCAGCGCTCGCGGCCGTACCTCTTCTCGAACACGCTCGCCCCGGTGATCGCGGCGGCCTCGCTCAAGGTGCTCGATTTGCTGGAGACGGCGGGCGACCTGCGCGAGAAGCTGGCCGAGAACACCGCGCTCTTCCGGCGCCGGATGACCGAAGAGGGCTTCGACATCCTGCCGGGCGACCACGCGATCGCCCCGGTGATGATCGGCGACGCGACGAAGGCCGGACGCATGGCCGAGCTGCTGCTGGAGCGCGGCGTGTACGTCATCGGCTTCTCCTACCCGGTGGTCCCGCAGGGCCAGGCGCGTATCCGGGTGCAGCTGTCCGCCGCGCACTCCGCGGACGACGTCAACCGCGCCGTCGACGCGTTCGTGGCGGCCCGGGCGGAGCTGGAGGGCTGACCAGCCCGCACATCTTGCGATAATCGTTTACATGATCGAAGCGCGGCGGCTGCACATCCTCCGTGCGGTGGCCGACCACCGCACGGTCACGGCCGCTGCCGCCGCGCTCTACCTCACCCCCTCCGCCGTGTCCCAGCAGCTCGCCGCGCTGGAACAGGAGACCGGCCACCGGCTCGTCGAGCGGAGCGCCAAGGGGGTACGACTCACCCCGGCCGGCGAGATCCTGCTCGGCCACACCCACGCCGTCTTCGCCCAGCTGGAGCGCGCCGAGGCCGAGCTGGCCGCCTACAACGCGGGCTCGGCGGGCACGGTGACGCTTGCCTCCTTCGCCACCGGCATCGGTCTGGTGGTGGCCCCCGCGCTGGCGCGGCTCTCCCGCACCGCGCCCGGCATCCGGGTCCGGGTCCAGGACGCCGAGGGCGACGAGAGCCTGCCGATGGTCCTGGACCGGCAGGCCGACGTCGCGGTCGCCGTGGAGTACCGGGGCGCGCCCGACGCGGACGACCCCCGGCTCACGCCCATCCCGCTCTACGCCGAACCCTTCGACGCGGTCGTGCCGGTCACCCACCGCCTCGCCGACGCACCCCAGGTCCCGCTGGCCGAACTGGCCAAGGACCCGTGGATCGGCCCGTACCCGGGCAACCCCTGCCACGACGTCGTCGTGCTGGCTTGTGAGCACGCCGGGTTCCAGCCCCGCCTGGAGCACTCCTCGGACGACTTCCGCGCGGTCGTGGCGCTCGCCTCGGCCGGTGCGGGAGTGGCCCTGGTACCCCGCTCCGCCCTGCGCGGAATGGACCTCACGGGCGTGGTCGTCCGCCCGGTCGACGGGGTCGCCCCCACCCGCCGGGTCTTCGCGGCCGTGCGCCGTGGCGTGGAGGGGCACCCGCTGATACGCCCGGTGCTGGACGCGCTGACAGAGGCCGCGGCGGTGGACTGACAGGGCGGGAGCGGCGCGGGTCACCCGTGCCGGCCCGGAGCGCGGTGCTCTGCCCCGCGAGCGCGGACCGAATGTCAGTGGCATTGGCTACGGTGCTGGACATGCCGGACGCCGAAGACGTACGCCGTATCGCCCTGTCCCTGCCCGAGACGACGGAGAAGACCGCCTGGAGCATGCCCACGTTCCGGGTCGCGGGGAAGATGTTCGCGACATTGCCCGAGGACGAGACCTCCATGGCGGTGCGCTGCCCCAAGGAGGAGCGGGACGAGCTGGTGCTCGCCGAGCCCGGGAAGTTCTGGGTCGCCGGGCACGAGGCGCAGTTCGCCTGGATCCGGGTACGCCTGGCCGCCCTGGAGGACGACACGGAACTGCGGGATGTCCTTGCCGACTCCTGGCGCCAGGCGGCCTCGTCCCAGCTCCTGGAGCACCACCCGGAGCTGGGCCTGCCGGCCGGAGAGCGACCGGACGGGAGGACGGCGCGTTAACGGGTGCGCGACCACCGTCCCAAGTGCGGTATTGTTTCTGTGCGCGTCCAACCAGGGGAAACCCCAGGTCAGACGGGCAACGGGACGTGGCGCAGCTTGGTAGCGCACTTGACTGGGGGTCAAGGGGTCGCAGGTTCAAATCCTGTCGTCCCGACAGTGAAGTCGGATACCTCCGCAGGTCAGGGGCTCTCTTTGGAGGGCCCCTGAGGTGTGAGTGGGAGTAATCCGGGAGTCCTCTTCCGCTCCTGTGTGTACTCCCCCCGTGTGCTCCCCCATCTGCCAGTCGCGATTGTTTTTGGGCGATATCGGGGATTGCCTCCGCTACCCATCGCTCGGCTGCGAGGTTTTCAGGCCCAGGCCCTGGGCGACGCGCGCGCCGAGGTCGGGGTCGACTTTCGTCCAGTAGTCGTTGATCGCGCGTTCCTGGATGGAGCGCTCCACTCCTTGGCTCAGGTGCCCAACGATGTTGTCGACCAGATGATCCCTGTCGGTCGGTTTCATCACCTGGCGGTAGAGCGTGCCGGGCTGGATGAAGTCGTCGTCGTCCTTGCGCGCCTGGTAGGCGGTGCGCATGATCTCGGCGGCCTCGACGAACCAGCTCGGATCGCGGTAGCGCTGCGGTTCGGCCTTGGGACCGCCGTAGCTGTTGGGGGCGTAGACCGGCTGGTTCCCGTTGTGGCGGTAGCGCATCGGGCCGTCTTTGTTGTAGTTGTGCACCTCGTTGCGTGCCTGGTTGACCGGAAGCTGCGCGTAGTTCGGGCCGGTGCGATAGCGATTCGAGTCGGCGTAGGCGAACATCCGCCCCAGTACCATCCGGTCCGGGCTGGGTCCGATGCCCGGGACGAAGTTCGCCACGTCGAACCCGGCCTGCACGATCTGGGCGAAGAAATTCTCGGGGTTGCGGTCGAGTACGAAGCGCCCGACGGGGATCGGCGGGTAGTCCTCGTGCGGCCAGACCTTGGTGACGTCGAAGGGGTTGAAGCGGTAGTCGGCCGCATCCTCGTAGGGCATGATCTGCATGTCGAGGCGCCAGGACGGGAAGTCCTCGCGTGCGATCGCGTCCCTCAGGTCCCGTCGGTGACAGTCGAGGTCCTTGGCGTACATGGCCCTGGCCTCGGCATCGGTCATGTTCTGGATGCCCTGCTCGGTCCTGAAGTGTACTTGACCCAGAACTTCTTGCCCGCGGCGTTCTCCCACATGTACGTGTCGCTGCCATAGCCGTTCATATGGCGCCAGGTGCGCGGTGTACCTCGGTCGCTCATCAGGATGGCCACCTGATGGGCCGATTCGGGTGAGAGCGTCCAGAAGTCCCATTGCATGTTGTTGCTGCGCAGGCCGCTGTCGGGCATACGCTCCTGTGAGTGAATGAAGTCAGGGAACTTCATGGGGTCGCGCACGAAGAAGACGGGCGTGTTGTTGCCGACGAGGTCGTAGTTGCCCTCTTCGGTGTAGAACTTGAGAGCGAAGCCGCGCACGTCGCGGTCCGTGTCGGGATAGCCCTCTTCGCCGGCCACCGTCGAGAAGCGCGCGAGAACCGGCGTTCGCTTGCCGACCTCGCTGAGAAAGGCGGCCTTGGTCCACCGGGTAACGTCGGCAGTCACCTCGAAATAGCCGAAGGCGCCGCCGCCCTTGACATGGTACACGCGATCCGGGACGCGCTCGCGCACGAAGTGAGCCAGCTTCTCGATCAGATAGGTGTCCTGCAGCAGATTGGGGCCGCCAGGGCCCACGGTGAGCGAATGCTCGTCGCTGGCGACGGGACTACCGGAATCCGTGGTCGTGACGGGGGGCTGATTGCTCATCTCTTCATCCTCTGCTCCTGGGCGGTATCCCCTCGCTTTTCCATGAGTTGGCCGAAACGTGGGGTGAATTCCGTCCGCTGCTCTGGTCAGGAGGTGGTCAGGAGTCGGTCAGGATGGTCTCGGCGAAGCCGATGCGCTGGAATCCGGGCATGAAGGGGGCCGGCACACCGGCGTTGACGGTGCCAAATGTCGTCTCGGGTCGGTCCTTGAAGTCGCCAGTCGGCGGTGAAGGTATCCGGAATCCGGCACTTGGCATCAGGTCGCGGGGTGCGCATCGGTGACGGATCCGAGTGCCGCGAAATCATCCACTTGGCTCAAAGGCAGTCTTTCACCATTGTCAGCGCCTGTCCTGTCGCGCAGCCACCCCAGCCGGGTGAGCCGTCAGCTCAGGACGACTGGGGTGGCGGGAGACGTTACGTCGGCCGGTGGAAATCAACGATTGCTGTCGGGTGTATCGCGGTAGTCGTCTCGTTGGGGTGTCGGACAAGACGCAGAGGCTGGAAGAACGTCTTCCGCCTGCTCGCAGGCCTGTTCCTTGGGTGTCGGCCCGCCCCCGGACCCGTGGCGAACCCAGACGTTCTGTGAAGCATGTCGACGTGATTCGGGAGACGACGATGAGCGAGCAGCCATTCCTTTTTCCCTACGCCGACCCGGCCTTCGTGGCAAACCCGTTCCCGTTCTACCGACAGCTGCGCGAGGAGGGCCCGGTGCGGTACGCGGTCACCGTCGGCGGCCTGGAGGCCTGGCTGGTCACGCGCTACGAGGACGGCCTCGTCGCGCTCTGCGACCCCCGGCTGAGCAGTGATATCCGCGACGGATCGGACCCCAGGCTCCTCCAACTGCTGCCTGCGACGGAGCGCGAGTCCATGCTGCGCAACATGCTCCAGGCGGACCCACCCGACCACACCCGCCTTCGTCGCCTGGTCTCGAAGGCGTTCACCGCGCGCCGGGTGGCCGAGCTGCGGCCCCGCGTCCAGGCCATCACCGACGGGCTGCTCGACGCGATCGTGCAGGCCGGCCGCGCGGACCTCGTAGCCGACTTCGCGCTGCCGCTTCCGGTCGCCGTGATCAGCGAGCTGCTCGGGGTGCCCACGACGGACCGGTACGACTTCCAGCGGTGGACCGACGACATGATCCGCCGGGGACCCGAGCCGCCGGACCCGACCGTGGTCGACGGTGCCTGGCAGCAGATGCGCGCGTACCTGACCAAGCTTCTGGAAGCCAAACGAGCCGACGCCGGAGACGACCTGCTCAGCGTTCTGATCGTCGCTCGGGACGAGGAGCAGCGGCTGGACGAGGACGAGCTGATCGCCATGGCGTTCCTCCTGCTGGTGGCCGGATACATCACCACGGTCAACCTGATCAGCGGCGGCATCGCCGCACTGCTCGCCCACCCCGACCAGCTTCAGCTGTTGCGGAACGATCCGGCGCTGCTGCCGGACGCGATCGAGGAGTTCCTGCGCTACGACGGGCCGGTGAACCCGGGCATCGTCCGTTTCGCGCGGGAGAACGTCGAGATCGCGGGCGTGACGATCCCGCGCGGCGCCACCGTGCTGGTGGCCTCCGCCATCGCCGACCGGGATCCGGCGCGGTTCCCGGACCCCGATCGTCTGGACATCACCCGTCGGGACAACGCCCACCTCGCGTTCGGGCACGGAATCCACTACTGCCTGGGCGCCCCGTTGGCCCGGCTGGAGGGTCAGGTCGCCATCGGCAGCGCGCTGCACCGCCTTCCCGGTCTCGCCTTGGCCGTGCCGCCGGACGAGCTGCGGTGGAGGCGAAGCGATCTGCGCGGTCCCGAGTGCCTGCCCGTCACGTTCACGCCCGGTTTCCTGCCCGACGGCTTGGGCCCTGCCGCTCCGGCTTGATCCGGACACTCGGGTGTGCTTCTCGAGGATGGTCGCCAGGTCTGTCCCTGGGCATTGAGCGCTCCCATCCGGACGTAGGCACTGATGTGACGGACCGTCAGTTGCCTGGCCGGCGTGGCCTCGATGGGGCCGGGACGGTGCCGGCGGGACGGGCGACGTGGCTCGCGCCGCCCCGGACAACCGCAGGGGCCGCGTGCGGCCGGGGACCGCGAGGCCCCTTATGATGCGCTGCGGTCGCGCCCGAGGCGGCGCGTATCCGTTTCCGAGGGGGGAACCAATGTTCGTGCTGTCCATTCTGCTGCTCATAGCGGCGGCCGTGCTCTTCCTTGTCGGCCGCGGCCGCAGCGCAGGTGGCTGGAAGCTCGGGGCGGCGCTCAGCACCGTGGCGGGTGTGCTGGCCGGCACCTTCTCCTGCGTCCACGTCGTGAGCGCCTACGAGGTCGGCGTGCCGGTGACCTTCGGTAAGGTCGGCACGCCGTTGACCTCCGGTATCCAGTTCAAATCGCCGTTCACCGAGGTCACGTCCTTCTCCACCCGTCCGGTGGACCTCGACCTCAACGACAAGGACGTGGTCGAGGTCCGTTCCTCACAGGGCGGGGTGCTGTACGCGGACGTCACCATCAAGTGGGCCGTTGCGCCGGCGAAGGCGGTCGCGCTGTACCGACTGGCGGGCAGCGAGGAGGGCATCCAGCAGCGGCTCGTGCTGCCGGACAGCCGCGAGATCATCCGTAATGTCTTCGCGAAGCACACCAGCGAGGAGGGCTACGCCGCCGCCCGCGAGCAGATCGGCACGGAGATCGCCGACCTCGTGAAGGCGCGCCTGGCGCCGCGCGGGATCGACGTCACCGCCGTCAACCTGCGCAATGTGAGGCCGTCGGACAAGCTGCAGAGCCAGATCGACAAGAAGATCCAGCAGGAGCAGGCCACCGAGCGGGCCGTCGAGGCGGCGCGGACGGCCACGGCGGAGTCGGAGCGCAAGCGGATCGAGGCGGAGGGCATCGCCCGCGCCAACAAGATCATCGAGCGGTCGCTGAACGACAAGGTGCTGTACAACCAGTGCCTGGAGGCATACAAGGAAGCCGCCAAGGACAACCCGGTGTACGCGGTGCCGTGCGGTACGGACTCGGGCGGCACGCCGGTCATCGTGGACAACAGCAAGAACCGGTAGGGCCTGGTTCGTGCCGGGGCGGCCGGGGCCGGTCGTCGGCTTCCTGGCCGCCGCCCTGGTGGCGTCCGGACGGTCTGTTCCGGCAGACCGGGCTGGACGGCCGGCTCCGGAACGCCGGGCCGGATGGCCGGCACCAGCACACCCGGCCGGTCAGTGCGCCTCGGCGCGAGGTGTCTCAGGCGCCGATGCCTTCACCGCCGTCATCGGTCCGCCGGGCTCCCGCAGCCGCCACCCGTGGTCCACCGGCCCGATGCCCGCGCCCAGTGCGAAGCCCGCCGCGATGGCCGCTGTGACGTACTCCTTGGCGCGGCGTACCGCCTCGGGCACCGGGAGGCCCTGTGCGAGCCCGACCGCGACGGCCGAGGCGAGGGTGCAGCCCGTGCCATGGGTGTGCCGGTTGTCGTGGCGTTCGGCGCGCAGCCAGTGCTCCTCCCGGCCGTCCGTCAGCAGGTCCACGGCGGCCCCGGCCAGATGCCCGCCCTTCACCAGGACCCACCGGGGTCCGTAGGCCAGCAGTCGCACGGCCGCGCGACGCATCCCCGGCTCGTCGGTCACCCGGAGACCGGTCAGCTCCGCCACCTCGTCCAGATTGGGTGTGGTGACCGTGGCGAGCGGGAGCAGCCGGGTGCGTACGGCGTCCAGCGCGTCGTCGGCGAGCAGCCGGTCCCCGTGCTTGGAGACGCTGACGGGATCCACCACGACCGGGGCCGCCACGTCGTTGAGCAGGTCGGCCACCGTCGTGACCAGCGTCGGCGAGGCGAGCATGCCCGTCTTGACCGCCTGGACGCCGATGTCGCCGACGACACTGCGGTACTGGGCGCGGACCGCCTCCGCGGGCAGCTCCCAGGCGCCCTGCACCCCGACGGAGTTCTGCGCCGTGACCGCGGTGATCACGCTCATTCCGTGGGTGCCGAGCGCCAGCATCGTCTTGAGGTCGGCCTGGATCCCGGCGCCTCCGCCGGAGTCGGATCCGGCGATCGTGAGCACACGGGGCGGCGCGGTCATGCGCGACCCTCCTCTCGGGTCTCTCGGACATCTCGGGCCTGTCGGGCGCGCAGTGGCGCGTACACCGCGAGCGCCACCACGAACGCCACGTAGTACGAGAGGTCGGCGCCGTGCAGCGCGTGGGCGACCGGGCCCACGTACAGGCCGGTGTCCATGAACGGCACCGCAGCGGCGAAGGCGACGGCGAACGCCAGCACCGGGGGCCATGCGGGCCGGGGGCGGGCCGTCTCGGCGGTGAGATCGATGTCGGTGCCCCGCCGGGCGAGCCAGTCCACGACGACGATCGCCACGAACCCGGGGATCCAGTAGCTCACGAACAGCAGGACGTTCTGGAAGCGGGCCGTCGTGTCGGCCGCGTGCATCCACAGCACCAGCGGGAAGCCGAGCACCACGGCGAGCGCGGCCGCCGCCGGACGCGGCATGCGCACGCCCACGGTCTGCAGCGCCAGGGAGCCGCTGTAGTCGTTCATCGCGTTGCTGCACAGCGCCGCCAGCGCCACGGCCAGCAGCCCGAAGGCGCCCAGCGCGCCCCCGCCGAGCAGCGCGTCCACCCCCGTGGCCGTCTGGTCGGTCAGCGCGGACGCGCCCCACAGCCCGAGGGTCTGTACGGCCGCGAAGGACACCACGAGCCCGAGCAGCGTGTACCAGAACATCCGGGAGCGGGAGGTGGTAGGCGGCAGGTAGCGGCTGAAGTCGCTGGCGTACGGGGCCCAGGACAGGGCCAGGCTGAGTGCGATGGTGCTGGTCAGCACGAACGCGCCCGCCCGGTCGGGGCCGTGCACGCTGCCCGTCGCGGCCACCTGGACGCTGTCGGACATCCGCAGGGCGATCAGCGCGAAGGCGGCGGCGAGGACGAAGGTCATGACGATCTGGAGGCGGTGGATGGCCTCGTAGCCGAGGACTCCCAGGGCTCCCTGCGCCAGCATGATGACGAGGACGCCCAGCCAGAACGGCCAGCCGCACAGGCGGGCCAGCGCGTCCCCGCCGAAAAGCCCGATCAGCGCGTCCCAGGCGACCGACGACAGCCACTGCAGCACACCGGGCAGGGCCACCGCACGCCCGAACGCGAGCCGGGCGAGAGGGAGCTGACCGGCGCCAGTGCGGCTGCCCCAGGTGCTCAGATAGGCGGTGGGCACCGCGCCGAGCACCGTGCCGAGGACGACGGCCACCAGCGCGGTGGTGAAGTCGAGGCCGAGCGCGATGCCGATCGTGCCGGTGAACACACCGGTCATGGTCAGATTGGGTGCGAACCACACGGTGAACAGCCGGCCCGCGCCGCCGTAGCGGTTGGTCTCGGGGACGGGTTCGATGCCGTGCCCCTCGACCCGGAGATCGCCGGGCGCGCTGGGCATCCGGCCGTCGAAGACGGCTCGTCGGCTGTCGGCGGGCAGGCCGCCGGGGACATGCGCCACAGGCATGAAAGACATCCCTCCGCCAGTACGAACTGGTTCAGGTTCGACGGGTGTGATCTCAGCCCCAGCGGGGCACCCCGTGTCCGGTACGGCGGCAAGATTAACCCGAGTCCCGGGATGTGACATACGGAAGTCGCTGCCGGATCCGGCAGCGACCCTCTTCCCGGCGCTGTGCGGCGTCAGCGCCGGGTGCGGACGAAGCCGGTCTTGTCGACCTCATCGCCGGAACGTCCCCGTCCGCCTCTTTCCGTATCCACCGCGGATCGCTTCCCTGACGCTCTGTCAGCAGCTCAGCCCCGTCACCGAGTTGAGTCGTCGTGCGCTTGTCTCGGCTCCGGTAGCCGCCCCGCCTCGGCGTGTCCCCGCGCTCCCGTTCCTGGGGGTCATCGCGCGCTTCTCCGCGTCGTAGGGCCCCTCGCGGTCCGAAGCAGCTCGGCGCGCTCCTTTTCGCCGGTGCCACCCCACACGCCCGCCGTCTGCCCGCTGCGCAGCGCCCAGTCCAGGCACTCGCCGACGACCGGGCAGCGACGGCAGACGCGCTTGGCGGCGGCGGTCTCCTTCAGTGCGGGCCCTGTCGACCCGACGGGGAAGAACAGTTCGGGGTCTTCGCCCTTGCATGCTGCATGCCACAACCACTCCATGGGCGCCCGAGTGCCCGGGACGGATGGGGTGAAACCTGGTGAATGCCGGGGAATGGAGCCGGGGAACTTCCCGACGGGCCGTCCGCGGACTATAGTTCAAAACTAGCGGTGCTAATTAATGATTGAGGCCGATCAGGAGTCCCGTCGTGCGTACCGTCCACTTCGCGGCAGCCCGCCGCACCCCCATCGGCAAACTGCGCGGTGCCCTGTCCTCCGTACGGCCCGACGACCTCGCCGCGACCGTGATCCGCGCCCTGGTCGCGGAGGTGCCCGGCCTCGACCCGGCCCGTATCGACGATGTCTATTGGGGCGCCGCCAACCAGGCCGGCGAGGACAACCGCAATGTCGCCCGCATGGCCGTCCTCCTCGCCGGACTGCCCGAGTCCGTCCCGGGTGCCACAGTCAACCGGCTGTGTGCCTCCGGCCTGGAGGCGGTGACGGCCGCCGCCCGCACGATCGCCGCGGGCGAGGCGGACATCGTGCTCGCGGGCGGCTCCGAGTCCATGAGCCGCGCCCCCTTCGTGCTGCCCCGCCCCGACGAGGCGCTGCCGCACCGCATCGAGACCGCCGACACCCGGCTCGGCTGGCGCCTGGTCAACCCCGCGATGAAGGACCTCCACGGGCTGCTCTCCATGGGCGAGACCGCCGAGGAGGTCGCGGAACGGTACGGCATCGAGCGCGAGCGCCAGGACGAGTTCGCGCTGCGCAGCCACCGGCGGGCCGCGGACGCCCGCAAGAACGGGTGGTTCGACGGCGAGCTGCTGCCCGTGACCAGGCCGGACGGCGTCGTGGTCGCCGCCGACGAAAGCGTCCGTGAGGACACCTCGTACGAGAAACTCGCCCGCCTCAAGCCGGTCTTCCGTGAGGGCGGCAGCGTCACCGCGGGCAACGCCTCGCCCATGAACGACGGCGCTGCCGGACTCCTCCTCGTCAGCGAGGAGGCCCTCGACGAGCTGGGCCTGGAGTCCCTCGGCCGCTATGTCGCGGGCGTCTCGGCCGGCGTCCACCCGGACGTGATGGGCATCGGGCCCGTCCCCGCCACCGAGAAGGCCCTCGCCCGCGTCGGCTGGACGATCGGCGGCATCGAAGAGGCCGAGCTCAACGAGGCGTTCGCCGCCCAGACGCTCGCTTGCGTCGACCGTCTCGGCATCGATCCGGAGCTGGTCAACCCCGATGGCGGCGCCATCGCACTCGGGCACCCGCTCGGCTGCTCGGGCGCCCGCATCCTGACGACCCTGCTGCACCGTATGCGCCGCACCGGCGCGGCCCGCGGGCTCGCCACCATGTGCGTGGGGGTCGGGCAGGGCAGCACGGTGCTCGTGGAACGCCCGTAGAGCCCTGCCGCGCCCCGGCGCGGTGCCGGCCGACCCGGCGGACGGCGGAGACCACGGGCCCCGCCCTGCGATCGGCGTAGGCCGTGATCTACTGCGGCGACGCGAACGATCGACGAGGGACCGAGGCGATGACCCGACACTGCCGTACGGCGATGACGGACCGGGCGAACCGGCGCTGTGAGCGGCACGACGCCCCTGTCGCCTGCCCGGACGCACTCGTCGGGGAGGAGCCTGTGATGCGGTCCGGCGGGCAGGAGCCTCTGACAGCCGCCATGGGGTGTGCGGCGACCGTGGTGCGCGCCGCCAGGCGTAGGGCAACGCCATTGCGGGGCACAGGCATTCGAGGAGTGGGCGTTTGGAGAGCGGCAGGCGCGGGACCGTGGCCGGTCGCCCCGGACCGGCCCGCCCGTCGGGGCGCCCCTGGCAGGGCCGGACGCACGGGCGGAGCACCGGTCCCCGCATGAACACGATGACGCTCTGGCACATATCGGCAGGGGGGTTCGCCGCGCTGGCCGCAGCGGCGATGCTCGTCGGCTTCTCCAAGACCGCCGTGAGCGGCGCCAACACCCTCAGCCTCGCGATCTTCGCCGCGGTTCTGCCCGCCCGCGCCTCCACCGGCGTCCTGCTGCCCGTGCTGATCCTCGGCGATGTCCTCGCGGTCCTCACCTACCGGCGGCACGCCCACTGGCCCACCCTGTGGCGCCTGTTCCCGGCGGTGGCCGTGGGCGTCGTCCTGGGCACCGTGTTCCTGGTATGGGCGGACGACGAGGTCGTACGGACCTCGATCGGCGCGATCCTGCTGCTGATGACGGCGGTCACGGTCTGGCGCCGCCGCGCCGCCGACCGGCCTGAGGACCCGGACGCGGTGACCACGCGTGCCGGCCGGATCAAGGCCCGCTCCTACGGCGTCCTCGGCGGCTTCACCACGATGGTGGCGAACGCCGGCGGCCCGGTGATGGCGATGTACCTGCTGTCCGCGGGCTTCCGCAAGCTGGGCTTCCTCGGCACCTCGGCCTTCTTCTTTCTGATCGTCAACGTCTCCAAGGTGCCCTTCAGCGTGGGCCTCGGCCTGATCCACGGCCGCTCACTGCTGCTGGACGCGGCGCTCGCGGTGTTCGTGGCGCCGGGTGCGCTCCTCGGTCGGTGGGCGCTGAACCGGATCAACCAGCGTCTGTTCGAGCAACTGGTGATCGTGGCGACCGTGGTGGGCGCGGCCCAGTTGCTGCTGCGCTGAGCGGGACCGCCGCGTCGGCGCCCCGGCAGGCAACGTTCGCCCTGTCGCGACGCCCGGCACGCTCCCCCAGACTCTCGGCTTCGCCGGTGAGGCCGTGGGAGGAGGGAACGCCGGGGCAGCCCGTACTCTCCTGGTCATGTCCCTGCACATTCTGGTTCTCGGCGGCACCACCGAGGCACGCGAACTGGCCGCCGCGCTCGCGGCCCGTTCCGACATGCGGGTGACCACATCCCTGGCCGGGCGGGTGTCCCGGCCGGGGACGCTCGACGGGGACGTACGGGTCGGCGGGTTCGGCGGCGCCGAGGGGCTGGCCGCGTGGCTTCGCGCGCAGCACGTGGACGCGCTGGTCGACGCCACGCACCCGTTCGCCGCCGGGATCACCGCGAACGCGGCGCGGGCCGCCGCGGCCACCGGTGTCCCCGCAGCGGTACTGCGCCGGCCCGGCTGGCGCGCGGGCCCCGGCGACCACTGGCACGAGGCGGCCTCGCTCGCCGACGCGGCCGCGCTGCTGCCGCCGCTCGGCCGGCGTGTGTTCCTCACCACCGGCCGACTCGGCCTCGCCGCCTTCGCCCACCTGACAGACCTTCACTTCGTCGTACGGTCGGTGGAGCCGCCCGGGCCGCCCATGCCGCCGGACACGGAAGTGCTGCTCGCCCGCGGGCCCTTCACGGTCGAGGACGAGACCGCGTTGCTGCGCGAGCACCGCGTCGAGGTGCTGGTGACGAAGGACAGCGGGGGAGCGGCGACGGTGGCCAAGCTCACGGCGGCACGGGAACGGGGTCTCCCGGTGGTCGTCGTACGGCGTCCGCCCCTGCCCGAGGGCGTCACGGCGGTACCGGACGTGCCCGCGGCACTCGCCCGGCTGGGGCTCGGCCCTCGCTGACGGGGGTGGCGGGGCGCGTGCGCGCTCGGGCAGCGCCCCGGCGGAGTGAGCGGCGAGGGATGCCGGACGCCGGTGACCGTCCGGTCCGGCTCAGTCCCGCGGCTGCCGACGCAGCAGATACGTGTCCATGATCCAGCCCTTGCGTTCCCTGGCCTCGGCCCGCAGCCGCTCGATGTGCTCCGCCGTCTCGGCCAGGGGGCCGGAGACGAGTATCTCGTCCGGCGTGCCGATGTACGCGCCCCAGTAGATGTCGATGTCCTGGTCCGCGTACTGCCGGAAGGTCTGATGGGCGTCGAGCATGACGACCACGTCGTCGACGCCTTCCGGGAAGCCCTCCGCGAGGCGGCGCCCGGTGGTGATCTGCACGGGCCGGCCCACCCGGTTGAGCCCCGTGCGATGCTTGGCGACAAGCGCCGAGACGCTGCTGATTCCCGGAGCGACGTCGTACGAGAAGGTCACCGCGCCGCGGGCCAGCACCTCCTCCAGGATGCCGAGGGTGCTGTCGTAGAGCGCGGGGTCGCCCCAGACGAGGAAGGCGCCGGTGTCCCCCTCGCCCAACTCCTCGGTGATGAGGCGTTCATAGATGTCGGCGCGCGCCGAGCGCCAGTCACCGACGGCGGGGGAGTAGGCGCTGCCGCCCGCGGTCCGGTCGCGCTCGGGGTCGCGTGCCTCGGCCAGGCGGTACGTCCCCTCCGGCAGGTGGGCGTCGAGAATGTCACGGCGCAGCCGGACGAGGTCCGACGTGACCTCGCCCTTGTCGAGCACGAAGAACACATCCGTGCTCTTCAGCGCCTTGACCGCCTGCAGGGTCAGCTGGTCGGGGTCGCCCGCCCCGATGCCGATGACATGAATCTTTCGCACGCCCCGAGTCTGCCGTACGCCACCTCGGGTCCGCGCCCACCCCTGCCCCGGTCCGCCTACCGCCGCTTCCCGCGCAGCCGGGGCGCCCACGCCCGTGCATCCACCGGAGCCGCCTCCCGCTCCACGGCCGCCGCCGACTCCCGTGCCCAGGCGACCAGTTGGGCCACCTCCATGCCGTACGGCCGGTCCTCGCCGGTCTCGGTCGCCCACTCCTCGACCGCCCCGGCACCGCGTCGCAGCAGCCGGGCACCGCCCGTCGCGTTGCCACGGGCCGCGTGCGTGAGGCCGACCGCCAACTGGGCGAGCCCGCGCCACAGGGCACGCTCCTCGGCCGGCCCCGACTTCCAGGCGTCCTCGAAGACCTCGTGCGCGTGGAACGGCCTGCCGGCATCCAGCAGTGCCTGGGCCTCGCTGACCGTGTCCTGCGGGGTCCGTAGGACGCCCTCCGGCTGCCGCGCCACGCCCGGCGCACCGTACGGCAGCGGTCGCCCCAGTCCGTCCCGCGGCCGAGCGCTGCGGGCCCGTCCCTCCGCGTCCCGGTCACGCCCCCGGCCCGCGCCGGCCTCCGATGCGTTGTTCATCCCCCGATTGTCCCCCGCCGTCCGTCCCCTTCGGGGCAGCCTCCGACGTGGGGTAAAGTTCTGTCCGCGCGATCACGCGGGCCACCGCGGGAAGCGCACCGGGACGTGGCGCAGCTTGGTAGCGCACTTGACTGGGGGTCAAGGGGTCGCAGGTTCAAATCCTGTCGTCCCGACAGTAGTCGGAAAGGCCGTTGGCCGGGAGAAATCCCAGGTCAGCGGCCTTTTGCATGACGAGCCGTCAGTTTTGATGAAGATTCGTTCGTATGCCGTTTGGGACCACTTTGGGGCCAGGGTGGTCGTCAGTGGCCTTTCCTGGGACCGGTAGGGCTCGAAAAGGGCCCGAATTTGGTCACTCGGTGCGATCGAGGCCGGATCGTTACTATCGATTCTCTGCCACCAGGTGCTCCAGCACGGCCGCGCCCTCCAGGACGCCGCTGCCGGGGCACGCCAGGACCTGCCCGGCTGGGTGGCCGCGCCGCAGCGCGACGCCGCCATGGACCCGGCCCACCGCACCTACCTGGATGACCGCGTCCAGCTGACCGCCGACCGGATGACCGCCCTTGGCCGAGCGCGTCACCACCAACCGATCCGACTGGAGCCAGAGCCTGGTCGAAGCCCCCGCCGACCCGAACGCCCGCGCCACCTGGACCCGGCACCTGGCCACCATCGCTGCCTACTGCGACCAGTACCAGGTCACCGACAACAACCCCGCCCAGCCCGTCGGCCCCTCCATCGAACAAGGCCGCGCCGGACACACCGCCCACTGGACCGCCGCCGCCTCCGCCCTCGCCGCCAGGCAACTCGCCCGCACCGGCACCGTGCCCAGCAGCACGAGCCAACGCCGGACGACACCGCTCGCGGCTCGCTCGCGGCGGACGTCTTCCGGACCCTCACGCCCGAGCAGCAGCAGACCGTCATCAACGACATCGCCACCCGCACCGGCGCCACCTGGCTCCAGCACACCCCGCTCACCGACAACGCCGCCCTACGTCACGTCACCGTCGTGGACCCGCTGACCACCGTGACGACCGAACGCGGCCACCTCACCCCCGAGAGCCGCCCCGCTCCCGCGGAGAACACGCCACCGAGCACCGCCGAAGCCTCCCCGGCGGCAGGGCCGAGCCTCGCCGAGCGCCGCCGCGCGGGCCGCGTAGCCGAGCGCGCCGCCCACCGCGAACAACTCCAGGCCCGCAACGGCCGAGCTGCCCGAAGCGTGACCCAGGTGCGCCGCGACGCCCAGCCGCAGCAGCCGGCTGTGCGCTCCCAGCGGCGACCCGAGCAGCCGCAGCAGCCCATGGTCCAGCAGCCCCCGCGCCAGCGCCCGGACCAGCAAGGACCACGCATCTGGTAGCGCGTGCGCCGAGCTGCCGCGACGCATTGCATGGAGCTGCGCTCTGGTCTTGGGCTGTCCGACGCGGGCCTGGGCTGGTGTTGTCGTAGGTGTCGTCGCGTCCTCCGGTCTGCCCAGGCTGGTCACCTCGTGGGGTGGGGCTTCATGCCGTGAATGGCTCACCCGCGCAGGCGTAGACTGGACCGTGCGGTCCAGCAAGACGGAGGGGCTACGGAGGGGCTATGGATAGGAAGCTGACGGCGAAGGGCAGGGCCACCAGGGCCCGCATCGTCGAGGGTGCGGCACTCCTGCTGAGGGCGCGGGGCATCGAGCAGGCCACCTTGGAAGACGTGATGGCCCGTACGGCGACCAGCAAGAGCCAGCTCTTCCACTACTTCCCCGCGGGGAAGGACGAGTTGCTCCTCGCTGTTGCCGAATTCGAGGCTGACCAGGTGCTGGAGGACCAGATGCCCTACCTGGGCTGTCTGGATTCCCTTGAGGCCTGGCAACAGTGGCGCGACGTGACGATCCAGCGCTACGAGGAGCAGGGCGACCGCTGCCCACTTGGTTCGCTGTCCCTGCACCTGGGCCACAGCACGCCGGGCGCGCGCGCAGTCGTGGTGAAGCTGATGCACCGCTGGCAGGAGTCGCTGGCCGCTGGCATCCGGGCAATGCAGGCTGCCGGGCATGTGCCCGCCGAGATGGACGTGGACGAGAGGGCGGCGTCCTTGCTGGCGGCGATCCAGGGCGGGGTGGTAATCCTGCAGTCGACGGGAGACGCCTATCATCTGCGGGCTGCGCTCGACACCGCGATTGGTGACCTTCGGCGCTACGCAGAGGCGCCGGACGCCCTGCCGTCGGCCGCTGGCCGCTGAAAGCCGCTTCGCGGAGCACTGTCTGGCAGCAGGGGCCGGCGCTCGGCGGCGCCGCGGGAGGCGAGGGGCTGTGAACCCAGGTGGCGCCAGTGGGTAGCGGGCAGAGGTCCTATCGGGTTCTCCTCTGCTTTCGAGTGCATTGAGAGCGTGGTGGTGAACCGCGCTGTAGCTCGATGATCTGCGGCTTTCGGGTGGTTGCGGTGTGGGGGTGGTCGGCCTGGGGCAGCCAGCGGGTGG
>NZ_JBSFXK010000076.1:0-28688 GCF_053595355.1 Streptomyces sp. NPDC002513
GCACTGCGCCACGCAACCGGCGACCGGATCCGGCCGGCGGCCTGACCGCCCGCCTCACCGCAGAGGTTCGAAAGAGCCGGTCCCCATTCGCTCCGATGGACACACACAGTGACTAAAGACCCTCACTGATTAAGGAATACGCGACAGCCGAATACGCGAGGTCGCCAGTTTCACACCCCAGGAACGGCTCGCGTGCCTGGACCCCGGCCGTCCCGAGGCGTACCGGCTCGCCCCGGGGTACGCACCGGGCGAGTACCACTTCCCGTACGACTTCGCGCGTACAGCGGACTCCCTCGCGCGCGCATGGTTCACCGACGAGGAGATGGCCCGCGCCCTGGACCACCTCGCGGGCGAGCAGCAAGAGGACGGCGGCTGGCCCGTCCGGTGGCGCCAGTGGGCTCCGGGCACGGCCCTGGAGTGCGCCCCATGGTGACCATCGAGGCGCTGCGCACGCTCCGGGCGTACGGGAGGGCCGTCGGCTGACACCGCCCCTGGAACGGCCGGCCCCGCCCGTCGGTCACGCGCCGGGAGGCGGACCGCTCATTGCTCACGCGCCGATGGGCAGGCCGCTCGTTGCTCGCCCCCTGGGTGCGCGCGGGCCGGTCGTTCAGCCCGTCAGTGCGCGCAGCCCCGCCGTCACCACGACCGCGGCGGCGACCACGACCAGGAAGGGAGCACGCAGGAGCAGGGCTACGGCGGCCGCGGCGAGCCCCGCCGCCCTGGCGTCCAGCACCAGGGTGCGGCCGTCGGCGAAGGTCTGCTGGGCCGTGAGGGCGGCCAGCAGGGCGACGGGCAGCAGAGCCGCGAGCCGCTGGACGAGCGGCCTCTCCAGGACCCCGGCCGGAACGAGCAGACCGAGGAGCTTGACGGCGTAGCAGCCGACGGCGGTGACGCCGATCGCGATCCAGACGTTCACCGGTCTCCCCCTTGCGCCTCGTCGGCCCTCCGCACGGCATCTGCCCGTGCGCCCTGCGCATGCCCCGCCGCCCGTCGGCCCTCCAGAAAGAGGACGACCGGAGCCGCCAGCGCCGCCGCCAGCACCGGCACGCCGGCGGGCAGCACCGGCAGCAGCCCGAGTCCCAGCACGACGGCCGCGCCCGCCACGGCCCGATCCGCGGCGGTCCTCAGCATCGGCGCGAGCAGCGCCAGGAAGACCGCGGGCCCGGCGGCGTCCAGCCCCCACGCCCTGGTGTCCCCGATGGCCTGCGCGCCGAGGGCCCCCAGCAACGTGGTCAGGTTCCACAGCACGTACAGGGTGAGCCCGGTCACGGTGAAGCCGATGCGGACGCTCCGCCGGGTGGGCTGGGCGAGCGCCACGGCGGTGGTCTCGTCGATGACCCACTGGGCGGCGAACGGCCGCACCGCGCGCGGGAGGGCCAGCAGCTGCGACAGCCGCAGCCCGTAGAACGCGTTCCGCACGCCCAGGAAGAAGGCGCCCGCGGCCGCCGTGAACGGGTTGCCCCCCGCCGCGAGCGCGCCCACGAGCGCGAACTGCGAGGCGCCGGTGAACACCAGGAGGCTGAGCGCACAGGTCTGCAGCAGGGTGAGTCCGCTGCCGGCCGAGGTCACCCCGAAGGCGAAGCCGGACAGCCCGACGGCGACCCCGACCCCGAGGGCGTCCCGGACGACGGCGGCGTCCGGCTTTCCGCCGTCTTTCCTGTGAAGCTCTGCGAGAGCGCTCTGTTCTGCCACGCCCCGGAGGGTAGGGGCGGTCACGTTCTCGGGTCTTGTACGTTCTTGCGCCCCGCGGCGCGGGAACCGCTCCCGCCGCGCTCGCGCTGGTACGCCCCCGGAGGGACGCCCACGATCCGTGCGAAGTGACGGTTGAGGTGGGGCTGGTCGGTGAAACCGACCGCGACGGCCGCCTGGGCGGGCGTGGTCCCGGCGTCCAGCAGACGCCGGGCCCGGCGGACGCGGGCGTCGGTCAGCCAGGTGTGCGGCGGCATCCCGTAGGCGGTGCGGAAGGCGCGCAGCAGCGCGAAGGGACTGATGCCGAGGTCGGCCGCGAGCCGTTCCAGGCTCGGAGGCTCCGCCATCCGCTCCTCGAGCACGGCACGCGCGCGTGCGGCGGCCCGGGCTCCCGCGGTGCGCACGGCCCGTTGCGGCAGCGGCCCGCCGTTGAGCCGCAGCAGCCGGGTCACGGCGACCCGCAGCAGGGTGTCGGCGGCGAGCGCGTTGCCCTCGTCCGCGGCCCGGAGCACCTCGTGGACCAGGCCGACCGTGTACGGATCCTCGAGGACCGGACTGGCGAAGCCGGGGGTGCCGCGGATGACCGTGGTCTCCGCGGCGATCTCGGCCACCAGCCGCGGCGAGGGATAGACGGCCCCGTACCGCCAGCCCTCCGGCACGCCGGCCCGGCCGGTGTGCGGGGTGTCCGGGTTGACCAGGGCCAGGGCTCCCGGGCCGGCGTACTGGTCCGAACCGCCGTGGTGGAAGATCTCGACGCCGTCGGCGATGGCCGCGATCACGAAGTCCTCGTGGGTGTGCCGCACGAACGTCTTGTGGATGTAGCGGGCCCGCAGCAGATCGACACCCGGCAGTTCCTCGTACCGCCAGTGCCGTGCCCGCTCCCCGGAACCTGCCATGACCCCATTCTGCGGCATGGCCCCCACCGCTCCCGACCCCCCTCCTCCGATGTTTACGCAGGTCAGACGGGTTTGTCAGTGGCCGGGTGCAGGATGGACGCATGCCCAGTTCCGCACACCGAGCCCTCGACGGCTTCTCCCCCGCGACCCGCGGCTGGTTCACGGGGGCGTTCTCCGCGCCCACCGCGGCCCAGGCCGGGGCGTGGCGCGCCATCGCCGAGGGCTCGGACGTGCTCGTGGTCGCCCCGACCGGCTCCGGCAAGACGCTGGCCGCGTTCCTCGCCGCGCTCGACCAACTGGCGTCCGCCCCGCCGCCCGCCGATCCCAAGAAGCGCTGCCGGGTGCTGTACGTGTCCCCGCTGAAGGCCCTCGCGGTCGACGTCGAGCGGAATCTGCGCAGTCCGCTGACGGGCATCCGCCAGGAGTCGGTCCGGCTCGGCCTGCCCGAGCCGGAGGTCAGGGTCGGCATCCGCTCCGGCGACACCCCGGCCGCGGAGCGCCGCGCCCTTGCCACACGCCCGCCGGACATCCTGATCACCACACCGGAGTCGCTGTTCCTGATGCTGACGTCCGCCACGCGCGATGCGCTGACGGGCGTGGAGACGGTGATCCTGGACGAGGTGCACGCGGTGGCGGGCACCAAGCGGGGCGCGCATCTCGCACTGTCCCTGGAGCGCCTCGACGAGCTGCTGCCGAGGCCCGCACGCCGCATCGGCCTGTCGGCCACCGTCCGCCCGGTGGACGAGGTCGCGCGCTTCCTCTCCCCGCGCCGCAAGGCGGAGATCGTCCAGCCGGAGTCCGGCAAGGAGTTCGACCTGTCCGTCGTGGTCCCCGTCGAGGATCTCGGCGAGCTGGGCGGCTCCCCGGTCAGCGACGGGTCCGAGGCTGCGGAACGCCCGTCCATCTGGCCGCATGTCGAGGAGCGGATCGCCGATCTGGTCCAGGCCCACCGCTCCACGATCGTGTTCGCCAACTCGCGCCGCCTCGCGGAGCGGCTGTGCAACCGGCTGAATGAGATCGCCTACGAGCGGGCCACCGGCGAGACTCCGGGGGAGCACCACTCCCCCGCCGAGCTGATGGGCGGCTCGGGTGCGGCGCAGGGGGCGCCGCCGGTGCTCGCGCGCGCCCACCACGGCTCGGTCTCCAAGGAGCAGCGTGCCCTTGTCGAGGAGGACCTGAAGGCGGGCCGGCTGCCCGCCGTGGTCGCCACCTCCAGCCTCGAGCTGGGCATCGACATGGGCGCGGTGGACCTCGTCGTCCAGGTGGAGTCACCGCCGTCCGTGGCCTCCGGGCTCCAGCGCGTGGGCCGTGCGGGGCACCAGGTCGGCGCGGTCTCCACGGGCGTGGTCTTCCCCAAGTACCGGGGCGACCTGGTCCAGGCGGCCGTGGTCACCGAGCGGATGCGTTCCGGCTCCATCGAGTCGCTGCGGGTTCCGGCGAACCCGCTGGATGTGCTCGCCCAGCAGCTCGTCGCGATGACGGCGCTCGACACCTGGCAGTTCGACGATCTCCTCGCCACGGTCCGCCGGGCGGCCCCCTTCGCCTCGCTCCCCGAGTCGGCGTTCACCGCGGTGCTGGACATGCTGGCGGGCCGCTATCCCTCCGACGCCTTCGCGGAGCTGCGCCCGCGCGTGGTGTGGGACCGGGTGGCGGGCACGATCACCGGCCGCCCGGGTGCCCAGCGGCTCGCCGTCACCTCCGGGGGCACGATCCCGGACCGCGGGCTCTTCGGGGTCTTCCTCGCCGGGGCCGACCCGAAGAAGGGCGGCGGCCGGGTCGGCGAGCTGGACGAGGAGATGGTGTACGAGTCCCGGGTCGGGGACGTGTTCACCCTGGGGACCAGCTCCTGGCGGATCGAGGACATCACGCGCGACCGCGTGCTGGTCTCCCCCGCACCCGGCGTCCCCGGCCGGCTGCCCTTCTGGAAGGGCGACCAACTGGGCCGTCCGCTCGAACTGGGCCGCGCGGTGGGCGCGTTCCTGCGCGAGGTGGGCTCGCTGTCCCGAAAGGACGCGCGGCTGAGGCTGCTGGCGGCGGGCCTCGACGCCTGGGCCGCGGACAATGTGCTGTCGTACCTGGCCGAGCAGCGCGAGGCCTGCGGCCATGTCCCGGACGACCGCACGATCGTCGTGGAGCGCTTCCGTGACGAGCTGGGCGACTGGCGGGTCGTGGTGCACTCCCCGTTCGGTGCCCAGGTCCACGCCCCGTGGGCGCTCGCGCTGGGCGCCCGGCTGGCCGAGCGGTACGGCATGGACGCCCAGGTGATGCACGCCGACGACGGCATCGTGCTGCGCCTGCCGGACGCCGATCTGATGGGGTTGGACCTGCTCGACCAGGAGCCGGTGAAGGCGGGCGCGGAATACGACGCGGAGCAGGCGCCGGTCGGCGCGGCGGACGTCGCCTTCGACAAGGGCGAGGTCGACCAGATCGTCACCGACCAGGTCGGCGGGTCGGCGCTGTTCGCGTCCCGGTTCCGCGAGTGCGCGGCCCGTGCGCTGCTGCTGCCGCGCCGCAACCCCGGCCGCCGCACCCCGCTGTGGCAGCAGCGCCAGCGGGCGGCCCAACTGCTCCAGGTGGCCAGTGAGTTCGGTTCGTTCCCGATCGTCCTCGAAGCGGTCCGCGAGTGCCTGCAGGACGTCTTCGACGTTCCGGGTCTCGCCGAGCTGATGGGCGACATCGAGTCACGCAGGGTGCGGCTCGTCGAGGTCACCACCCCGGAGCCGTCCCCGTTCGCCCGCTCGCTGCTGTTCGGGTACGTCGCCCAGTTCCTCTACGAGGGCGACTCCCCGCTCGCCGAGCGGCGCGCCGCCGCGCTGTCGCTGGACTCCCGGCTGCTGGCGGAGCTGCTGGGCCAGGCGGAGCTGCGGGAGCTGCTCGACGCCGAGGTGCTGGCCGAGCTGGAGCGGCAGCTGCAGTGGCGCACGGAGGACCGGCGGGTCAAGGACGTCGAGGGGGTCGCGGACGTACTGCGGCTGCTCGGCCCGCTCACCGGGGCCGAACTGGTGGAGCGGGGGGCCGAGCCGCACTGGGCCGCGGAGCTGACCGCCGCCCGCCGTGCGATCAAGGTCCGTATCGCGGGCACCGACCACTGGGCGGCGATCGAGGACGCCGGCCGGTTGCGGGACGCGCTGGGCACGGCGCTGCCGGTGGGCGTCCCGGAGGCCTTCACCGAGCCGGTCAAGGACCCGCTCGGCGACCTTCTCGCGCGGTACGCGCGCACGCACGGCCCCTTCACGTCGGCCACCGCGGCGGCACGGTTCGGTCTCGGGGTGGCCGTCACCGAGGGCGCTCTGCAGCGGCTCGCCGCGTCCGGCCGGATCGTCCAGGGCGAGTTCCATCCGGCGGGGATCGGCCAGGAGTGGTGCGACGCGGCCGTGCTGCGCAGGCTGCGGCGGCGTTCGCTGGCTGCGCTGCGGCACGAGCTGGAGCCGGTGCCCCCGGCCGCGCTGGCACAGTTCCTGCCGCAGTGGCAGCACGTCGGCAGCGGGTACGGTCTGCGGGGCGTGGACGGTCTGGTGCGCGCGATCGAGCAGTTGCAGGGCGCGTCCGTGCCCGCGTCGGCCCTGGAGAAGCTCGTTCTGCCGTCCCGCGTCGCCACCTACACGCCCGCGATGCTGGACGAGCTCACGGCCGCCGGCGAGGTGGTGTGGGCGGGCGCGGGTGCGCTGCCCGGCAAGGACGGCTGGATCTCCCTCTACCTCGCCGACGCGGCCCCCTTGCTGCTGCCCGACCCGCACCCCCTGGAGCTGACCGCGCTCCACCAGTCGGTCCTGGCCGCCCTCTCGGGGGGCTACGGCCTGTTCTTCCGGCAGATCGGCGACCAGGTCCGGGCCACGACGCACCCGGATGTCACGGACCCCCAACTGGCCGACGCGATCTGGGACCTGGCCTGGTCGGGCCGGCTGACGAACGACACGCTGGCGCCGATGCGGTCGCTCCTCGGCTCGGGCCGCACCGCGGGTTCCACCGCCCACCGCGCCAAGCGCGCGGTCCCGCGCGGGCGGTACGGCTCGCTCACCGCCGCCGCCCGGCCCCCGTCCCGTACGGGGCCGCCGACTGTCGCGGGGCGCTGGTCGCTGCTCCCCTCCCGCGAGGCGGACCCCACCGTCCGCGCCCATGCCCTGGCCCGCACGCTGCTGGACCGGCACGGCGTCGTGACCCGGGGCGCGGTGGCGGCGGAGGGCGTGGAGGGCGGCTTCTCGGCCGTCTACCGCGTCCTGTCCGCCTTCGAGGAAAGCGGACAGGCCCGGCGCGGCTATGTGGTCGAAGGACTGGGTGCGGCACAGTTCGCGATGGACGGCGCGGTGGACCGACTGCGTGCGGCGGCCACCGCACGCGAGCGGGGCGAACCCCTGCCCGACGCGGCATCCGGCACGGGGGACGGCTTCACCGACGGCTACCCGAACGGCTTCCCCGGAGGCCACGCACAGTCGCCGGAGAGCCCCTTCGGCACCGGCTACGACGACCATCCGGACGGCCCCTTCGGCACCGGAGGCCACGGTGGCCACGACGGCCCGCCGGCCGCCGGTTCCGGCGATCCGGCGGCTGCGGGCTTCGACGACCCCTTCGAGGCGGGCCCGGCGCTCCCCGACCCGTTGTCCGCGCCGGGTTTCGGCGGCCCACGCTCTGGTTCCGGGTCCGGTGCGCAGTCCGGCCCCCGTTCGCCGTACGGGCGGCGCGGGCCGGGGCCTTGGCCGAACCGGACCCGTTCCACCGGATCGGCCCGCACGGCTGTCCTCGCGGCCGCCGACCCGGCCAACGCGTACGGCGCCGCGCTCGCCTGGCCCGAGCCGCCCACGGGCGCGGGGCACAAGCCGGGGCGCAAGGCGGGTTCGCTGGTGGTCCTGGTCGACGGCGAGCTGGCGCTCTACATGGAGCGCGGCGGCAAGACCCTGCTGGCCTGGCCCTCCGACCCGGAGCCCGGGCCGGCGGAGGACACGCGGCTGCGCACGGCCGCCGAGGCCCTCGGGGCGGCCGCGCGGGCGGGTTCCCTGGGCACGGTCACGGTGGAGCGCGTCAACGGCGCATCCGCCCTGTCGTCCCCCTTCGGCATCCTCCTGGAAGGAGCGGGTTTCATCGCGACCCCGCGGGGACTGCGCATCCGCGCGTGAGCCTCCGGCCGCACCCCGGCAACGGCACGGCCCGACAGAGCCGCCACCCGCACCGCGCCCGGCCCGCACCGCACCCGCCCTCCCGAAGCGGAAGCACGCCCCGCCGCCCCGCTCCTACGGGCGCCGGCCCGCCCCCGCCCCGTCCCGGCGTGTCACCCTTGACCCATGCCCGAAGGCGACACCGTGTACCAGGCCGCGAAGCGTCTGCACGGGGCACTCGCGGGGAAGGTGCTGACCCGCTCCGACCTCCGGGTGCCCCAGTACGCCACGGCCGACCTCACCGGCCGTACGGTCCTGGACGTCACCCCGCGCGGCAAACACCTGCTGACCCGGATCGAGGGCGGACTCACCCTGCACTCCCACCTGATGATGGACGGCGCCTGGAAGATATTCGCGGCGGGACAGCGCTGGAGCGGCGGCCCCGCCCACCAGATCCGGGCGATCCTCGGCACCGCCGACCGCACGGCCGTGGGCTACCGCCTGCCGGTTCTGGAGCTGCTGCGCACCGCCGACGAGCACCGCGCCGTGGGCCACCTCGGCCCCGACCTCCTCGGTCCGGACTGGGAACCCGCCCTGGCACGGGAGAATCTGCTGCGCGACCCCGCCCGCCCCCTCGGCGAGGCCCTCCTGGACCAGCGCAATCTGGCCGGCATCGGCAATGTCTACAAGAGCGAGCTGTGCTTCCTGCTCCGGGTGACCCCGTGGCTGCCCGTCGGCGACCTCCCGGCCGAGCACGCCGCACAGCTCCCCGCCCTCGCCCGACGGCTTCTGGAGGCGAACCGCGACCGCCCGGCCCGCAACACCACGGGACGGCGCGAGCAGAACCTCTTCGTGTACGGCCGTGCGCCCCGTCCCTGCCTGCGCTGCGGCACCCCGATCCGGGCGGCCGACCAGGGGGACGGCTCCCGCGAGCGCCCCACCTACTGGTGCCCGGCCTGCCAATGGGGACCGGCACCACTGCCGCGTCCGGCGGACCAGCGCGGCGGCCGTCCCCGTACCACTCATTGACGACCCGTCCGATGGCGTCCGGCGCCGTCGACACCGGTGGCCCGGGGCTGTTGTGCCACGGCGTGGCGAAGGCGGCCGCGGTGCAGCGCCGAAGACCCTGGCGACCGAGATCGGGCGGCACGGGATCCGGGTCGACGCGGTGGCGCCGGGATGGACCCGTACGCCGATGACCGACCGGCACGGGGAGACCCCGGCACGAACGGAGGCGTCCATGGCACGGCTGTCACCGCTCGGCCGGGTCGGTGAACCGGAGGACATCGCCCACGCGGTGCCGCACCGCGCCTCCGACGCCGCGTCGTTCACCACGGGACAGATCCTCCGCCCGAACCGCGGTGTCGCGATGCCCTGGCGAAGGCCCTCGCGGGGCGGCCTCACGGCCCCTCCACCGGCCCTTTTGGGCCTCGGCGGCGGGCCGACCAGGCCCTCTCGGACCTCGGCGGCCGGGCCGACCGCAAACCGCACCCAGGAGCCCCCTGAACACCCCCGGACACCGTCTCCAGCCGACCCCGCTCGCCCCCCTGCGGCCCACCCTCACCCCGGTTGCGCGCCCCTCCCGCGCCCCCTCGCGGTCCGCCACCGGCGCCGGGACCCGGCCCGCTGGTCCGACCCGGCCGCCCCCACGGCACGGGTCTTCGGCACACAGTGCACCGGCAGCAGGCTCAGCCCCCATCCCCCGGTCGCGACCGCCCCCTCCAGCACCCCCGCATCGGGTGCCAGCACGAGTCGGAGTACCCCCCACCACCACAGCGCACCCAGCGCCAGCGTCGCCCCCCAGCGCGCCGTGCGCCCCGCCATGGCCGTCACCTCCAACCCGAGGAACCAGACCCTAGACCGCCCTGTCACCACCAGGGAGGGCGCACCAGCGGCACACGGGCGCACCGGACGCAGCGCGTGCCCCGGGCACCTGTCGCACACGGCGCACCCCGCGCACGCCCTCCCCCGCACCCGGCCGCGGCACCCGGTCCGAGACCCCGCTCGCGATCCCGGACGCCTTGTGGCCCGCCCCGCGCACCCGTAGGCCTCACCCGTTCTCCGCCTGGAACATCCAGTGGTGCTTCTCCAGATCCGCGGTGATCCCGATGAGGATGTCCTGGCTCACCGGGTCCGGCTCGGCGGTCGTCTGCACCCGCTCCCGCATGCGCGCGATCACCGCGCCCAGCGCGGAGACGAGCGTGCCCACCGCGTCCGTGTCCTTGACCCAGCCCTGCGGCACCGCCCCGATGCCGCTGCTCTGGGCGATGGTCACGGCGCGCCCGTCCGGCGGGACGCCGAGTGCCGAGGCCCGTTCCGCCACGGTGTCGGAGTGGAGGCGCGCACTGGCGACCACTTCGTCGAGCTGGAAGTGGATGGAGCGAAAGCGCGGCCCGATCACGTTCCAGTGGACCTGCTTGGCCATGAGGGAGAGGTCCACGAGGTCGACCAGGGCTCCCTGCAGGGCCTCGGAGACGGTCTTGAGGTCTGTGTCGGTCAGCGGGCTCTTCACGACGTACATCGGCATCCTCCGCGAGCGTGTATACAGCCCCGAGCCCCCGCCCCTCCACGATGACCGCACCCCACGGGCCCGGCAAACGGGACCGCGCGCCGACCGGACCGGCATCCGGCGGTCGCGAGGATCACGTCCCCGGACGCACGAGAGCCCCGGCCGCACCCTCCGGGTCTTCCCGGAGAGGGCCCCGGCCGGGGCTCTCGTACACATCGGCGCCGTGCGCGTCCCTCGCGTGGGGCGTCAGGCGGCGACCACGTCCACAGCCTCGGCGGGCGCCTTGATCGTGACCCGTTCCGGTGGGACACCGGTGACGGACACCGAATTGAGCATCGGGCGACGCACCGGTGCGGGCACCCGCTCGGTGGCCGCTGCCGACTGTGCCAGCTCGGCGAGCGCGAGCTCGTCGCTCACTTCCCGCATGAGCTCGGACATCCGTACGTCCAGCGCGTCGCAGATCGCGGAGAGCAGTTCGGAGGACGCCTCCTTCTGCCCCCGCTCCACCTCGGAGAGATAGCCGAGCGAAACTCGGGCGGACGAGGAGACTTCGCGCAGAGTACGGCCCTGACGCTGGCGCTGCCGACGCAGCACGTCACCCAGCAGGCGACGGAGCAGAATCATCGGTGGCTCCCTCCTCGGACCGCGTAACCGCATCCTTCACGCCCCACCGTACCGCCTTGCGCCGCGGCCGTGCGGGGAGCGCTGTTGTGTTCACTCAGGGCTGTAAACATCAAGTCCCCCCGTTCTGTTCCGTATCCTGTACCCGCTCATTCCCGGTCTGTTCGCCCACAAGCGCCCCGAGAAGCAGGGCGAGTACGCTCCGTACACTCTCCCTACGGATGTCCGCACGGTCGCCGTTCAACCGCAGCGCGGCCACTTTCCCGCCACCAAGTTCGTCGGAAACGTCTTCGAACGGCCCGTCCACGGCCACGAACACGGTGCCGACCGGCCGGCCGTCCTGCGGATCGGGCCCGGCCACGCCGGTCGTGGCGATCCCCCAGTCCGCGCCGAGCGCCTTGCGGACGCCGGCCGCCATCTGGACCGCGACCTGGGGATCCACCGCTCCCCGCTCGGCCAGCAGGGTGCCGTCCACGCCCAGGACGTCCCGCTTCAGATCGGTGGCGTAGGCGGTCACCGAGCCGCGGAAGGCCCGGGAGGCGCCGGCCACCGCCGTGATCTCCGCGGCCACCAGGCCACCGGTCAGCGACTCGGCGACGGCGAGCGTCTCGCCTCGCACGGTCAGCAGTCGCAGCACTTCGGTGGCCAGGGAATTCAACGGTCCGCCTCCTCGGCCGCGGCGCGGCGCTCGGCGATGCCCTGCCTGCGCAGCACTATGGCCTGTCGTACATAGTCGAGCCCGGTGACGACGGTCAGCACGACCGCCGCGGCCATCACCCAGAACCTCACGGTCGCCAGCCACCCCGTGAGCGCCAGGACATACATCCCGACGGCGACGCCCTGGGTCAGCGTCTTCAGCTTGCCGCCCCGGCTGGCCGGTATCACGCCGTAGCGGATGACCAGGAAGCGCAGCAGGGTGATGCCCACCTCGCGGCCGAGGATCACACCCGTCACCCACCACGGCAGGTCACCGAGCCAGGACAGACAGATGAGGGCCGCTCCCATGATCGCCTTGTCGGCGATGGGGTCGGCGATCTTCCCGAAGTCGGTGACGAGGTTGTACGTGCGCGCCAGATGACCGTCGAACAGATCGGTGATCATGGCGATGGCGAAGGCCGCCCAGGCGAGCGAGCGCCATGCCGGGTCGTATCCGCCGCCCGCCAGCATCAGCGCGACGAAGCCCGGTACCAGGACCAGGCGGAGCATCGTCAGCAGGTTGGCGACGTTCCAGACGCTGGCCTGGTTGACCGCGGCGGCCGTCAGCTTGCCGCCCCGCGGTGGCCGCACCCCGTCCGGAGTGCCGGAGGAGCCGGGTGCGCCCTGGTTCTGGGCCGGCCGGGCGGCCGGAGTGCCGGAAGGTCCCTTGCCCGCCTTGGGGCCGGACATGGCCGCGGCGCCGGGGGCGCCCGACGCCGGCGCCGCACCCCGCGGGCGGGGGGAGCCGCCCGCCGCGGATGCCGGGATTCCGGTCATCTGCCCGCCTCCTCAGGACACCCGAGCGAGCCCGCGAGGGGCTCGGCCACCAGGTCGACACCTTCCGTACCGACCACCTTCGCCTCGACCATACGGCCCACGCTCAGGCCTTCGCTCCCCGTGAACAGCACCTGCCCGTCCGTCTCGGGCGCCTGGTGCGCGGCGCGGCCGTAGGCGCCCTCCTCCTCGGCGTCCACCGACTCCACGAGCACCTGGACGGTCTCGCCGACGCGCTCCTCGGCGCGCTGCGACACCAGCTCCTCGGCGAGCCGGGAGATATGGGCCAGCCGCTCGGCGACGACGTCCTCGTCGAGCTTGTTGTCGTACGTCGCGGCCTCCGTGCCCTCCTCGTCGGAGTAGCCGAAGACACCGATCGCGTCCAGTCTGGCGCCGTTCAGGAAGCGCTCCAGTTCGGCCAGGTCGGACTCTGTCTCGCCGGGGAAGCCCACGATGAAGTTGGACCGCGCACCGGCCTGGGGCGCCTTGCTTCTGATGGTGTCCAGCAGCTCCAGGAAGCGGTCGGTGTCACCGAAGCGCCGCATCGCGCGCAGCACGCCAGGCGCGGAGTGCTGGAAGGACAGGTCGAAGTAGGGCACGACCTTGGGGGTCGAGGTGAGCACGTCGATCAGGCCGGGCCGCATCTCGGCCGGCTGGAGGTAGCTGACACGGACCCGCTCGATCCCGTCCACCTCGGCGAGCTCCGGCAGCAGGGACTCCAGGAGACGGATGTCACCGAGGTCCTTGCCGTACGAGGTGTTGTTCTCGGAGACCAGCATGACCTCCTTGACGCCCTGCTCGGCCAGCCAGCGCGTCTCGTTCAGCACGTCGCTCGGGCGGCGGGAGATGAACGAGCCGCGGAAGGAGGGGATGGCGCAGAAGGAGCAGCGCCGGTCGCAGCCGGAGGCGAGCTTGACCGAGGCGACCGGGGAGCCGTCCAGCCGGCGGCGCAGCGGCGCACGGGGGCCCGAGGCCGGGGCGACGCCCTCCGGCAGGTCGACCGGGCCGTGGCCCGGCAGCGCGACGCCCGCGGCGGACTCCTGCCGCTCCGCCGGAGTGATCGGCAGCAGCTTGCGCCGGTCGCGCGGGGTGTGGGAGGCGTGGATGCCGCCGTTCAGGATGGTCTGGAGGCGGTCCGAGATGTTCGCGTAGTCGTCGAAACCGAGCACGCCGTCGGCCTCGGGGAGGGCCTCGGCCAGCTCCTTGCCGTACCGCTCGGCCATGCAGCCCACCGCCACGACGGCCTGCGTTCTGCCGTGTCCCTTGAGGTCGTTGGCCTCCAGGAGGGCGTCCACGGAGTCCTTCTTCGCGGCCTCGACGAAGCCGCACGTGTTCACGACCGCGACATCCGCGTTCTCGGCGTCCTCCACGAGCTGCCAGCCGTCCGCCTCCAAACGGCCTGCGAGCTCCTCCGAGTCCACCTCGTTACGGGCGCAGCCAAGAGTGACGAGTGCGACGGTACGGCGTTCAGACATGGGCTCAAGACTACTTCGTCCCGCTGACAGCCCACGTCGACGGGGTTGGCCGATCTTGGCCAACCCCGTGTGTCCGTGTCCCTTGCGTACCGCTCGGTCACCGCTCGGGCGCCGCGGCCGTCCGTCATCCGGTGACGGGGTCGCCCTTGGTGTAGGTCAGGCGCTCGACCTGGCCGGGCTGGAAGTCGTCCTGGATCTTCTTGCCGTTGACGTAGAGCTGGATGGCGCCCGCGTCGCCGAGGACCAGGTCGATCTTGTCCTTGTCCTGGAAGGTCTGTGAGTCGCCCTTCTTGAGCAGTCCGTCGAAGAGGGTGCGGCCGTTGTGATCCTTGGCGGAGATCCAGCTACGGCCGTCGGCGGCGCTGACCTGGACGGTCACCTTGTCGTGGGGCGCGGCCGCGATGGCGCTGTCGGACGGTTCGGGCTTCGGCGCGGCGGGCTTGCTGCTCTTGGGCGTGGCCGAGGCGTGCTTGCCGGTGCCGGCCTGGGGACCCTTGGCGACCGGTGTCTTGGCGCTGTCCCCGCCGCCGCCCTTGACCAGGGTGAAGCCGACGAAGCCGATCACCGCGACGATCGCCGCGACCATGGCCGCGGTCCAGTTGGGCCCGCGGCGCTCGGGGCGGATACGTTCCGCCTCGAAGAGCGGGGCCGCTGGGGTGGGGGCAGGCCGTCCGCCGTGCTCGGCCGCGTACTGCTCGAGCAGGGGGGCGGGGTCGAGATGCACGGCTCGCGCGAGCGTGCGAATGTGGCCGCGGGCGTAGACGTCGCCGCCGCACGGCGCGAAGTCGTCCTGTTCGATCGCACGCACGATCGAGATGCGGACCCGGGTGGCATTGCTGACGTCGTCGACGGTCAGCCCGGCCGCGACGCGTGCCTGCTGCAGGGCTCGGCCGATCGAGGGCCGCTCCGACGCGGGAGCGTCGTCACGGGCGTCTGCGCGATCGTCGTCGAAGGGACGTGCGTCCTCAGGGGAGTTGCCGTCTGGGGAGTTGCCGATGGACACGGGGGCGCCTTTCGAGCGAGTAGCCACCTGTGCTGGAAGTTCAGTCTAGGGGGGGTACGAAAGGGTGGGGCAACCGGGCGGTAGGACTTTGTACGCCATCTGAAGGGCCGGTCATCCTGATGGCGGGACATATTCCTGTCGTCTTGCTCAGCTTGACGTATGTGGCGCGGGAACGGTTGCTCACGGATCACTTACGAGTGGGTCACGGTCGGATGCCGGGCGCGTCGCCGTGGGTGCCGGTGACGCGGTCGGGCGGGCCCGCTCGTCCGGCGCACCGGGAACGCCCGCATCCCTACGGTTGAGACTCCCCGCGAATGAGGGCGAGCACTCCGTCCAGTTCGTCGGGTTTCACCAGGACGTCACGGGCCTTGGATCCCTCGCTGGGGCCGACGATGTGCCGCGACTCCATGAGGTCCATCAGACGGCCGGCCTTGGCGAAGCCGACGCGCAGCTTGCGCTGGAGCATCGAGGTGGATCCGAACTGCGTGGAGACGACCAGCTCGGCCGCCTGGCACAGCAGGTCGAGATCGTCACCGATGTCCTCGTCGATCTCCTTCTTCTGCTTGCCGCCGACCGTGACGTCCTCCCGGAAGACGGGCGCCATCTGGTCCTTGCAGTGCCGGACGACCGCCGCGACCTCTTCCTCGGTCACGAACGCGCCCTGCAGACGGGTCGGCTTGTTCGCGCCCATCGGCAGGAAGAGCCCGTCGCCCTTGCCGATCAGCTTCTCGGCGCCGGGCTGGTCGAGGATGACGCGCGAGTCGGCCAGCGAGGAGGTGGCGAAGGCCAGCCGGGAGGGCACGTTCGCCTTGATCAGTCCGGTGACGACGTCCACGGACGGCCGCTGGGTGGCGAGCACCAGATGGATGCCCGCCGCGCGCGCGAGCTGCGTGATGCGCACGATCGCGTCCTCGACGTCGCGCGGCGCGACCATCATCAGGTCGGCCAGCTCGTCGACGATCACCAGCAGATACGGGTACGGCTGCAGTTCACGCTCGCTGCCCTCGGGCGGCTTGACCTTGCCGTTGCGGATCGCCTCGTTGAAGTCGTCGATGTGCCGGAAGCCGTACGCCGCGAGGTCGTCGTAGCGCAGGTCCATCTCCCGTACGACCCACTGGAGCGCCTCGGCGGCCCGCTTCGGGTTGGTGATGATCGGCGTGATCAGGTGCGGGATGCCCTCGTACGCGGTCAGCTCGACGCGCTTGGGGTCCACGAGGACCATACGCACGTCCTCCGGGGTCGCCCGCATCATGATCGAGGTGATCAGGCAGTTGATGCAGGACGACTTGCCGGATCCGGTGGCACCGGCGACGAGGACGTGCGGCATCTTCGCGATGTTCGCCATCACATAGCCGCCCTCGACGTCCTTGCCGAGCGCGACCAGCATCGGGTGGTCGTCCTCCGCGGCCGCCGCGAGGCGGAGCACGTCACCGAGGTTGACCATCTCCCGGTCGGTGTTGGGGATCTCGATGCCGACCGCGGACTTGCCGGGGATCGGGCTGATGATCCGGACGTCGGGGCTGGCGACGGCGTAGGCGATGTTCTTGGTGAGCGCGGTGATCCGCTCGACCTTCACGGCGGGGCCCAGCTCCACCTCGTAGCGGGTGACCGTCGGACCGCGGGTGAAGCCGGTGACCGCCGCGTCGACCTTGAACTCGGTGAAGACGTTCGTGAGGGAGGCGACGACCGCGTCGTTGGCGGCGCTGCGCGCCTTGCCCGGGCCGCCGCGCTCCAGGAGGTCCAGGGACGGCAGGGAGTAGGTGATGTCGCCGGAGAGCTGGAGCTGCTCGGCGCGCGGCGGCAGGTCGCGGGGTTCCTGCGGGGCCGCCTTGGTGAGGTCGGGCACCGCCGCCGTGCCCGGGAGCCGTTCCTGCCGGGGCCGTGCGGCCGGCACGGGTGTCGGCGTCGTCGGCTCGCGGTCCCCGGTACCGACCCCCTGGGTGAGGTCGGCGACGAGCGGGGACGGCGGCATACCGTGCAGAACGGCGCCGTCCAGGGCGGCGGCCGCGGCCGCCGCGACGTCCACGGCGTCCATCTGCCGACCCATGGCCGGCTGTTGCACGGCGGGGCGCCGGGAGCGGCCGCGCCGCTGGGCGATCGCCTCCTGCTCGGCCGCGTCCGGGTCGTAGGGCCCCTCGGCGGTTCCTCGCCGGCGGGAGCGGGGCAGTGCCTCGCGCCACTGGTCGTCGTACCGCTCGTCGTCCTCACCGCGGAAGCCGCCGCGGACGTCGTCGTCCCGGGCGTGCAGGAGGCCCAGCTTCACCCCCACCAGCCGCAGTCGCTGCGGAATGGCGGTGACGGGCGTGGCGGTGACGACGAGCAGCCCGAAGAAGGTGAGCAGGACGAGCAGCGCCACCGCGAGGGCGTCGCCCATGGTGGACGTGAGCGGCGTGGCCGCGCCCCAGCCGATGAGTCCCCCGGCGTCCCTTATCGCCTGCATGCCGTCGCTGCGCGCGGGGCCGCCGCAGGCGATGTGCACCTGGCCGAGCACCCCGATGACGAGCGCGGACAGGCCGATGACGATACGGCCGTTGGCCTCCGGCCGCTCCGGGTGCAGGATCAGGCGCACGGCGATCGCCCCGAGCAGTAGCGGAACGAGCAGGTCCAGCCGGCCGAAGGCGCTGGTGACCAGCATCTCGACGAGGTCGCCCACGGGGCCGCGCAGACTGGCCCAGGTGCCCGCGGCGACGATCAGCGACAGACCAAGCAGCAGGAGCGCGAGGCCGTCCTTGCGGTGCGCCGGGTCGAGCCCCTTCGCGCCCCGCCCCAGCCCGCGGAGCATCGCTCCGACGGCGTGCGCGAGGCCGAGCCAGAGGGCGCGTACGAGTCTGTACACGCCCGCGGTCGGGTTGGGCGCCGGCGCGGGAGCGGGCTTCTTCGCCGCGGCCTTCCTGGCGGGTGCCTTCTTGGCGACGGCTTTCTTCGCGGGGACCTTCTTCGCCGAAGCCTGCCTCGGAGTGGCCGCCTTCTTCGCGGGCGACTTCTTGGCTGCGGGACGTGAGGCCATGAGTGTGAGATTACCGGTGGAGACGACAGGGGACACGTGTGGCCACAGCTTCACCCTTTCGTGTCGCTCCGGGAGAGACACGAAACTGACGCGGGCTCAAGCGGGCTGCACCGGTTGGCCAAGAAGCGTGGCACACCGGGGGCACACGGCACGGCCCGGACCGGCATCGCGTGTCACGCGGTGCGGTCACCGGGCCGTACGACGGGCGCGCCACCGTCTCCGGGGCGAAGCGTCAACTCTGGGACGGTACCGCCGGGGTACCGCTGCCCGTGCCCGGTTCCAGGGCGTCCAGGGCGCGGCGCAGTCCGGTGAGCTTGCGCTCGAGATGAGCCGCGGTCGCGACCGCCGCCGCGTCCGCGGACTCGTCGTCGAGCTGCTTGGACAGCGCCTCGGCCTGCTCCTCCACCGCCGCGAGCCGTGCGGACAGTTCGGCGAGCAGCCCCGCCGGCTCCTTGCTCTCGCCGGCCGCGGACTTGCCGCCGCCCTCCAGTTGCAGCCGCAGGAGGGCCGCCTGCTCGCGCAGCTGACAGTTCTTCATGTACAGCTCGACGAAGACGGAGACCTTCGCGCGGAGCACCCACGGGTCGAACGGCTTGGAGATGTAGTCCACCGCGCCCGCCGCGTATCCCCGGAAGGTGTGGTGCGGGCCGTGGTTGATGGCGGTCAGGAAGATGATCGGGATGTCACGCGTCCGCTCCCGCCGCTTGATGTGCGCCGCGGTCTCGAATCCGTCCATGCCCGGCATCTGGACGTCCAGCAGAATGACCGCGAAGTCGTCCGTCAGCAGTGCCTTGAGCGCTTCCTCCCCGGACGATGCCCTGACCAGCGTCTGATCGAGCGCGGAGAGGATGGCCTCCAGCGCCAGCAGATTCTCCGGCCGGTCATCGACCAGGAGGATCTTGGCCTTCTGCACCATGGCCCGCCCTCCTCGCCCCGGCGTGGGGCCTCCCCTGTCCTCAGGACTCGGGGTGACGCCGCCCGACGTCACCCCAGGGGACGGCTCCCTTGCGCCGCCCGTCCTTGTGCCGGTCATCGTAGCCGCACCCCGCCTGTCGCCACACCCTGTCACCGCGATGTCACTGTGCACGTAGCAGAAACGCGGCAGGAGACCAGAAGGTTCCCCGCGCACACCACTTCTACACGGCCCCGGCCGCTCTCAGTCGACAACTCCGCGTGAACATCGAAGACCCCTCCACCGCACGGGCCTGCACATCACCGCACACGCATCCACTGTTCCATCACGGACAGTAGGTGATCGGGGTCGACCGGCTTGGTCACATAGTCCGAGGCGCCCGACTCGATGGCCTTCTCGCGGTCTCCCTTCATCGCCTTCGCCGTCAGCGCGATGATCGGCAGCCCTGCGAACTGCGGCATCCGCCGGATCGCCGTGGTCGTGGCGTACCCGTCCATCTCCGGCATCATGATGTCCATCAGGACGACCGCGACATCGTCGTGCTGTTCCAGCACCTCGATGCCCTCGCGGCCGTTCTCGGCGTACAGCACCGACAGGCCGTGCTGCTCCAGGACGCTGGTCAGCGCGAAGACGTTGCGGATGTCGTCGTCGACGATCAGCACCTTCTCGTTGTCGAACCGCACGCCCTGCCGCGGCTGCGGCCCCTCCCGGTGCTCCCCGGGCCACTGCTCCTGTCCCCCGCCGGCGCCGCGCCGCGCCTCCGCGGAGACCGCCCTGCGCCGGCGCCGGAAGAGTGCCGCGGGCCCGTTCTGGGTCTCCTGGTACGACTTCACCTCGGCCGGGGTCTCGATGTCCGGCGCGGACAGCTCCGCCTCGGACGCCAGCAGCTCGTCGGCCGCCAGGGCGGGCGCGAGCTGCGCGTAACCCTGCGGCGGCAGTTCGCTCGGGTGCAGCGGCAGATACAGGGTGAACGTCGAGCCGCGTCCGGGCTCGCTCTGCGCGTGGATCTCGCCGCCGAGCAGCCGCGCGATCTCGCGCGAGATGGACAGCCCGAGGCCCGTACCGCCGTACTTGCGGCTCGTCGTGCCGTCCGCCTGCTTGAACGCCTCGAAGATCACCCGCATCTTGCTGGCCGCGATGCCGATACCGGTGTCGGCCACCGAGAACGCGATCAGCTCCGCGTCCGGTTCCCGCAGCGAGCCGGCCTCCAGCAGCTGCTCCCGGATGGCCATCGGCACCTCGCCGCCCGCCGGACGGATGACCAGCTCGACGGCGCCGGTGTCGGTGAACTTCACCGCGTTGGACAGCAGGTTGCGCAGCACCTGCAACAGGCGCTGTTCGTCGGTGTGCAGCGTGGCGGGCAGCTCCGGCGACACCCGTACGGAGAAGTCGAGTCCCTTCTCCGCGGTCAGCGGCCGGAAGGTGGCCTCCACGTAGTCGACGAGCTGCACGAGCGCGATGCGCGTCGGGGAGACGTCCATCTTGCCCGCCTCGACCTTCGACAGGTCCAGGATGTCGTTGATCAGCTGGAGCAGGTCGGAACCGGCGCCGTGGATGGTCTCCGCGAACTCCACCTGCTTCGGCGAGAGGTTGCCCTCGGCGTTGTCGGCAAGCAACTTGGCCAGGATCAGCAGGGAGTTGAGCGGCGTGCGCAGCTCATGCGACATGTTGGCGAGGAACTCGCTCTTGTAGCGCATGGAGACCGCGAGCTGCTCGGCGCGTTCCTCCAGGACCTGCCGCGCCTCCTCGATCTCGGTGTTCTTGACCTCGATGTCCCGGTTCTGCTGGGCCAGCAGCTCGGCCTTCTCCTCCAGTTCGGCGTTGGACGCCTGGAGGGCTTTCTGTCGTTGCTCCAACTCCTCGGATCGCAGCCTGAGTTGATCGGTCAGCTCCTGCGACTGCTTGAGCAGCACCTCGGTCTTGGTGTTGACGGAGATGGTGTTGACGCTCGTCGCGATCATCTCGGCGATCTGGTTGAGGAAGTCCCGCTGGATCTGCGTGAACGGGGTGAAGGACGCCAGCTCGATGACGCCGAGCACCTTCCCCTCGAACAGCACCGGAAGGACGATCACCTGCGCGGGGGGCGCGTCCCCGAGCCCGGAGGAGATCTTCAGATAGCCGCTGGGCGCGTTCTCCACGAGGATCGTGCGCTTCTCCTTGGCGGCCGTCCCGATGAGTGCCTCGCCCGGCCGGAACGACGTCGGCATGGAGCCCATGGAGTAGCCGTACGACCCCAGCATCCGCAGCTCGTACCGGTCGTCCGCGCTGGTGCCGCGGTCCTGGCCGTCCACCAGCTGCATCGCGAGGAAGAACGCGCCGTGCTGGGCGGAGACCACCGGCGTCAGCTCGCTCATGATCAGCGAGGCCACGTCCTCCAGATCGCGGCGGCCCTGCATCAGGGCGGAGATACGGGCCAGGTTGCCCTTCAGCCAGTCCTGCTCCTTGTTGGCGATCGTGGTGTCGCGCAGGTTGGCGATCATCTTGTTGATGTAGTCCTGAAGTTCCTGGATCTCGCCGGAGGCGTCCACATCGATCTTCAGGTTGAGGTCGCCGCGGGTCACCGCGGTCGCCACGCGCGCGATGGCGCGTACCTGCCGGGTCAGGTTCCCGGCCATCTCGTTCACCGACTCGGTCAGGTCGCGCCAGGTGCCGTCGACGTCCCGGACCCGCGCCTGGCCGCCGAGCTGGCCCTCCGTACCCACCTCGCGGGCCACCCGGGTGACCTCCTCGGCGAAGGAGGAGAGCTGGTCGACCATCGTGTTGATGGTGGTCTTCAGCTCCAGGATCTCGCCGCGGGCGTCGATGTCGATCTTCTTGGTCAGGTCGCCCTTGGCGATGGCCGTGGTCACCATGGCGATGTTGCGCACCTGACCGGTCAGGTTGGACGCCATCTGGTTCACGGACTCGGTGAGGTCCTTCCACGTCCCGGCCACCCCCGGTACGTGCGCCTGACCGCCGAGGATGCCGTCCGTGCCCACCTCACGGGCCACCTTGGTGACCTGATCGGCGAACGAACTCAGCGTCTTCACCATGGTGTTGAAGGTGTCGGCGAGCTGCGCGACCTCGCCGCGCGCCTCGATCGTCACCGTCCGCGTCAGATCGCCGTTGGCGACGGCCGCCGCGACCTGGGAGATGTTGCGCACCTGGATGGTCAGGTTGTTGGCCATGAGGTTGACGTTGTCGCTGAGGTCCTTCCAGATGCCCGTGACACCGGGGACGTGCGCCTGGCCGCCGAGGATGCCCTCGGTGCCCACCTCACGGGCCACCCGCGTCACCTGCTCGGCGAAGGACGAGAGCTGGTCCACCATCGTGTTGACGGTGGTGACCAGTTCGAGGATCTCGCCCTTGGCGTCGACGGTGATCTTCTTGGACAGGTCGCCCTTGGCGACCGCGGTGGTGACCTCGGCGATGTTGCGCACCTGGATGGTCAGGTTGTTCGCCATGAAGTTCACGGACTGCGTGAGGTCCTTCCAGGTGCCGGAGACACCCTGGACCTCGGCCTGTCCGCCGAGGATGCCCTCGGTGCCCACCTCACGGGCCACCCGCGTCACCTGCTCGGCGAAGTTGGAGAGCTGGTCGACCATCGTGTTGATGGTGTTCTTCAGCTCCAGGATCTCGCCGCGCGCGTCCACGTCGATCTTCTGCGACAGATCACCCCGCGCCACCGCCGTCGCGACCTGCGCGATGTTGCGCACCTGGGTGGTGAGGTTGCCCGCCATGCCGTTGACGGAGTCGGTCAGGTCCCGCCACACGCCGGCCACGCCCGGCACCTGCGCCTGACCGCCGAGCCGGCCCTCCGTGCCCACCTCGCGGGCCACGCGCGTCACCTGCTCGGCGAACGCGGAGAGCTGGTCCACCAGGTTGTTGATGGTGTTCTTCAGCTCCAGGATCTCGCCGCGCGCGTCCACGTCGATCTTCTGCGACAGATCACCCCGCGCCACCGCCGTCGTCACCTGGGCGATCTGCCGCACCTGCGAGGTGAGGTTGCCCGCCATGAAGTTGACGGAGTCGGTGAGTTCCTTCCAGGTTCCGGAGACCCCCGGCACCACCGCCTGGCCGCCCAGCCGGCCCTCCGTGCCCACGTCCCGCGCCATGCGCGTGACCTGGTCGGCGAACGAGGACAGCTGGTCCACCATCGTGTTCACGGTGTTCTTCAGCTGGAGCATCTCGCCGGAGACGTCCACGGTGACCTTCTGCGACAGGTCGCCGTTGGCCACCGCCGTCGTCACCTGGGCGATGTTGCGGACCTGGCCGGTGAGGTTGCGGAACGCCGTGTTGACGGAGTCCGTGAGGTCCTTCCACGCTCCGGCCGCGCCCATCACCTGCGCCTGGCCTCCCAGTTCACCCTCGACACCGATCTCCCGCGCCACCCGGGTGACTTCGGCTCCGAAGCCGGAGAGCTGGTCGACCATCCCGTTGACGGTGTTCTTCAGCTCCAGCATCTCGCCGGCGACGTCGACGGTGACCTTCTGCGACAGGTCACCGCTCGCGACCGCCGTCGTCACGGCCGCGATGTCCCGCACCTGGGTGGTCAGGTTCCGGAAGACCGTGTTCACCGAATCGGTGAGGTCCTTCCACGTACCCGCCGCACCCGGCACATTCGCCTGCCCGCCGAGCCGGCCCTCGGCACCCACCTCGTTGGCCACCCGGGTGACCTCGTCCGCGAAGGTGCGCAGCGTCTCGGTCATCTGGTTGATGGTCTCGGCGAGTTGCGCGATCTCGCCGCGCGCCGACACGGTCACCTTCTGCGACAGATCGCCGCTCGCGACCGCGGTCGTCACCTGCGCGATACCGCGCACCTGGGCCGTCAGATTGCCGGCCATCAGGTTCACGGAGTCGGTGAGGTCCTTCCACACGCCCGACACACCCGGTACCTGGGCCTGACCGCCCAGCTCGCCCTCGGTGCCCACCTCCCGGGCGACCCGGGTGACCTCGGAGGAGAAGGACGCGAGCTGGTCCACCATCGTGTTGACGGTGTTCTTCAGCTCCAGCATCTCGCCGGCCACGTGCACCGTGACCTTCCGGGACAGATCACCCTTCGCGACCGCCGTCGTCACCAGGGCGATGTCCCGCACCTGCGCGGTCAGCCGGTACGCCATCGTATTGACCGAGTCCGTGAGGTCCTTCCACGAACCGGACATACCGCGCACCCGCGCCTGACCGCCCAGCTTGCCCTCGGTGCCCACCTCGCTGGCCACCCGCGTGACCTCGTCGGTGAACGTCGACAACTGGTCCACCAGGTTGTTGACCGTACGGCCGACCTTCAGGAACTCACCGCGCAGCGGATGCCCCGTGCCCTCCCGCCCCGGCGTCCGCAGCTCCATACGCGGCGACAGATCGCCCTCGGCGACCGCCGACAGCACCCGGCTCACCTCGGAGACGGGGCGTACGAGATCGTCGACGAGCGCGTTCGACGCGTCGATCGCGGCGGCCCAGGAGCCCTCGCAGGCACCCGCCTCCAGCCGCTCCGTGAGCTTGCCCTCGCGCCCGACCACGCGGCGCACCCGCGCCAGTTCCCCGGTCAGATGCAGATTCCGGTCCGCCACCTCGTTGAAGACGGCGGCGATCTCGGCCATCACCCCGTCGCCGGAGACCGTCAGCCGCTTGCGGAAATTGCCGTCTCTCATCGACACCAGGGCCGCCAGCAGCCGGTTCAGGGCCGCCGTGTCCACCGCGGTGGTTCCGTTGCGCGCCGTGCGCTGGTTACTCAGGGACTGTCCGCCTTTCGCGCGCGTCTTAGTGCCCCGCGTCGCTGCGCCAGACTCCACTGTGTCCCTCCCGCAGGGGTCGACCATCACTCAAGTGCTCAGGGGTACTGCTCGACGTACCGGTTGCTCGTGCGGAGGCGTACCCGTGCCGCCGGGCACGCGCGGTGCTCCTGCCCGGCCTGGCGGGAGACACTCGGCCCGCCCGGACCTCCTTGAGGAAGCTTGCCCAGTGTTTCACCATGCCTGAACCAGGCCATAACAGTTCGGCAGCTTCGCACACGCTCCGCACACCCTCTGGACGTAAACACCGGCGACCGGCATCCGCATGGACGGCGAAGGTAAGTAACCTTGCATGCGGCTGTCCAGCCGCGCCGGTCCGACCGGCCTGGGCGGTGGCATGTGCAGGAGCGGGCAGGCATCGGAGGGGCACCGGACCATGACCACCGGACTGCGTCCCGGGGGACACCCCCAGGATCCCCGGCAGAGCGGGAATCAGCCTCTGCCCTGGCCGGAGGGCCTCGTCCCGGGCGCCCTGCAGGCCGAGTACGGGACAGGGAGATCTGTGATCACCGCGCGCGCGGCCGCCAGTTTCGAGCCCGTCGGACGATCGGTGGCGACCGCGCGGTCCTTCGTCCGCGACACCCTCCAGGGCTGGGGCTTCGCGGACATCATCGACGACGCCGTGGTTCTCACCAGCGAGCTGGTCACCAACGCCGTCGTCCACGCGGGCACCGCCGCGGACGTCCTGTGCCTGCGCAGCGACGACGGCGTACGCGTCGAGGTCGCCGACCGGTATCCGGAACGCGAGATCCCGCTCCAGTCGAGCGCCGTGACCATGGGCAGCCCCGACCGGGAGGGCGGCCGCGGCCTCCAGCTCTGCGCCGCCCTCGCCAACCGCTGGGGCGTGGAGTACACCCCCACGCACAAAAAGGTCTGGTTCCAGCTCGATCTCCCCGAACGCCCGGTGGGGACGCGCACGGCGGGCCCCTCGCTCCCCGCGGACCTCCTGCCGCTCGCCGACGGCCGGGTCCGCGTCGCGGTCGTCCAGATCGACCGCACGGGCACGATCGCCGCCTGGAACGAGGACGCGGAGGAACTCTTCGGATACGCGGCCGAGCAGGTCACCGGCAAGCCGCTCACCGACCTCGCCGCCTGGCCGCACACCCCCGGCACGGGAACCGGGATCGCCGAGGCCCTCCGGCTCTCCCGCTGGGAGGGGAGCTACGGCATCCGCGGCGCCGACGGCCGCGTGGTCCCCGTGTACGCCTCCCACCTGCGCGTACGCGACTCTGCGGGCGAACCCTCCACGGTCTGCCTGCTGGTGCGCGACAACGAGCGGGCCGTGCTGCAGACCCCGCTGCGAGGTCCCGCGGCCGACACCACGACCGCCCAGGACGGCCAGGCCCCGGACCCCTTCGAGGTCTTCATCGGCTCACCGGCCCCCGACGATCTCGACGGCCTTCTGCAGCGCACGGTGGAGCGCGCCCGCGACATGCTCGACGGCGACGCCGCCTTCCTCCTGCTGGCCACCGACGACGAAACGGAGTTGGAGGTGCGCGCCTCGACCGGCCTGCCCTCCGCCCGTCAGCGTTTCGCCCGCGTCCCGGTCGAGGCGGGCCCCGGCCGCTACGGCTCGGCCCGTATGCCCGCCGTCCACGACGACCTGTCCGCCGTGCCGGGCGCGGTACCCCTGCTGACCGGCACGGGCATGCGCTCGGTGGTGACGGTCCCGCTGAAGGTGGAGGGCCGTCTGACCGGCTCCCTCGGCGTCGCGGCCGAGTCGGCCTCCCGGTACTCCAACGAGGAGGCGCTGCGCCTGCAGTTCGCGGCCGACCGCATCGCCCTGGCCGTGGAGTCGGCCCGCCTCGGTGAGCTGGAGCGGCTGCGCCGCGGCTCGCTGAGCTTCCTCGTCGAGGCCTCCGACCTCCTCGCGGGCACCCTGGACCGGGACCAGACACTGGCGCTCATGGCCCAGATGACGATTCCGACGCTGGCCACCTGGTGCGCGGTGTACACGATCGCCGACCAGGCGTCGGAGCCGTACCTCTCCTATGTTCTGCACGAGGACGAGGAACGCATCGACGGCCTCAAGGCACTCCTGTCGAGGATCGCCCCGCCGGAGCCCATCCCCACGCCGGGCGCCCGGGTCTGGACGGCCCCGGCGGAGGCGGCCCACCAGGCGGCGCTGCGCACGTCCATGCGGAGCCTCGGCCTGGGCGAGCCGACCACGGTCAGCTCAGGCATCGGCACGACGCTGGCGACGGCCTCGGCGGTCGGTGGCGAAACCGTCGTGCTTCCCCTCGTGGCCCGCAACCGTGTCATCGGCATGCTGACGCTGGGCAAGCCGACGGACGAACACTTCCGTCAGGAAATCCTCGAACTGGCCGAGGACCTGAGCCGCCGGGCCGCCCTGGCCCTGGACAACGCCCGGCTGTACTCGGAACGGACGGCCATCAGCCAGTCTCTCCAGCGCAGCCTGCTCCCACCGGAACTCCCGCACGTCGACGGTGTCGAGGTCGAGGTGATCTACCGCGCGGCCGGTGAGGGCAACGAGGTCGGCGGCGACTTCTACGACCTGTTCCCGATCCGCGACGGCGCCTACGGCTTCGCGATCGGCGATGTCTGCGGTACGGGCCCGGAGGCAGCCGCCGTCACCGGCCTGGCCCGCCACGCCCTGCGCCTGCTGGCTCGCGAGGGCTTCGGCGGCCCGGCCGTACTGGAGCGCCTGAACTCCGCGATCCTCGACGAGGGCGCCCGCAGCCGCTTCCTGACGCTGCTCTACGGCGAGCTGTGGCCCCAGGAGGACGGCAGCGCCACATTGAAGGTGGTCTGCGCCGGCCACCCGCTCCCGCTCCGTCTGCGCCAGGACGGCACCGTGGAGCCGGCCGCCGAACCGCAGCCGCTCCTCGGCGTCATGGAGGATCTGGAGCTGTACGAGCAGACGGTGACCCTCGACCCCGGCGACGTTCTGCTGTGTGTCACGGACGGTGTCACGGAGCGCCGCGAGGGCACCCGCATGCTGGGCGACGACGGCCTCGCGGAGGTCCTCACGACCTGCACGGGCCTCACGGCGGGCGCGGTGGCGGCCCGCATCATGCGCGCGGTCGAACGCTTCGCGTCGGACGCCCCGTCGGACGACATGGCGATTCTGGCGATGCGGGTGCCGGGCCTGCCGAAGGACTGAGTACCGAGGAACGCCCGTGCCGGCCCCGGTCGGGGCCGGCACGGGACGAGCCGGGACATGAAAAAGGCCCCGCCCTGATGGGCGAGGCCTTTTCTCGGAGCCCCCAAACGGAATCGAACCGTTGACCTTCTCCTTACCATGGAGACGCTCTGCCGACTGAGCTATAGGGGCCTGCCGCCTTTTCGAGGTTTCCCTCGTGGCAACGGAATAGATCGTACCCCGAACTGGCGTGTGTTCCCAAACGGGAGAGCCCGGCTCAGAAAGCGGGTTGCAGCAGCCCGCCGAGGGCGTTGCACGCCGAGACGATCCGGTTCATCTCACGCTTCGTCAGCGAGGCGTCCACGGGCAGCGCGAGCGTCTCGTCGGCGGCCCGCTCGGTCTCGGGCAGACTCACGTCCCGCCGGAACCCCGGCATACGGTGAACGGGGGTCTTCACGGGGACCCGGCACTCGACTCCCCTGGCCTGTACGGCCCGAGCGAAGGCGTCGCGGTCCGGCCGGCCGTTGCCCGGCACCCGCACGACGTACTGCTGGTAGGTGTGGCCGCCGCTGCCCTCGGGCGTCCGCACGCCGCGCAGCCGCCGGTCCAGGTATGCCGCGCGCTCACGACGCTGGGCCACCTCGGCGTACGGCGTCTCGGACTCTCCCTGCTCCAGCACCAGGAGCCCGTGCCGCTGCCCGGCCTCGTGCAGACGCGCCACGTCGGCGGGCCGGCCGAAGCGGTGCACGACGACGACCGCGGCGGTCTGCGGGCTCACCGCGGCCTCGACGGCGAAGGGGTCGAGGCAGTACGTCACCGGGTCTATGTCGGCGAACACCGGGGTCGCACCCGACAGGGTCACGGCCTCGGCGACATCGATGTTCCCGAAGGCCGGCACGATGACCTCGTCACCGTGGCCGACGCCCGCGGCGCTGAGCATTGCTGCAGTACCCATGGACCGGATGCTCGTCCGGCAAAGTGAACGAGGAGTGACAGCCAATACAAAAGAGCTGGTCCCCGAACCGAAGTTCGGGGACCAGCTCTGAAGAATTGTTCGGCGGCGTCCTACTCTCCCACAGGGTCCCCCCTGCAGTACCATCGGCGCTGTAAGGCTTAGCTTCCGGGTTCGAAATGTAACCGGGCG
>NZ_JBSFXK010000077.1:0-28395 GCF_053595355.1 Streptomyces sp. NPDC002513
ACCGCCGATGGCACGCGTACGCCGAGACCACACCATGATCAGAAAGTCCGGCAGCAGCTATCTACAGCTGCCGTAACTTTGTTAGGAGTTCTAAGTCGCTCTTGCAGGGCTTGCGCTCACTCACCCAGCCACCTCAGCACGGCGCCGCCCCGGCGACCCGCCACGGAGGGCAAGTCCACTCGCTCAGGCGACGACAGAAAGGACAGCAGCTCATATTCCGCCCTCTGAGTGCTTGGCCGACGAGCACGGTCTCCGTGCTGTCGACTCCCAGGCCGCCGAGGTCCTGGGTGATGAACCGGTAGAGGTGTTCCAGGTCGCGCAGCCAGACCGCGACGTGCAGATTGGACGCGCCCGTGGTGGCGAACGCGCCGTGCACGGCGGGGTGTTCCGCGAGCACGCGCCCCGCCCTGTCGAGGCGGTCGGGCGCTACGCGCATCAGGACGTTGGCGTCGATGAACAGCCCGAGCCGCCTCGGATCGACCACGACGTGGGTGAGCAGGCGGCCGGTCCGGGAGAGACGGGCGATCCGGCGGCGGACCGTGGAGTCCGGATGGCCCGTGCGCGCGGCGACGGCCGCCGCCGGCGCCCTGGCGTCCTCCTCCAGCGCCGCGAGGATGTCGCGGTCGATGGCGTCCGCCGGCCCCGTCGCGGCGGCGGCTCCTGGCTGCCGTACCGGCGTCAGCGCCGCGCGTTCGGCGTCGCTGAGGACGGCGTGCCGCCAGTCCGACGCCTCCGCGAACACATGCAGCACGGTGTCCGCGGCCACCGAGGTGACGGCCCGGGCGGCGGGCAGATCACGGAAGACCAGGTGGTCCCGGGTGCCGGGGCGCGTCCAGGAGATGGCGAGGATCTCCTCGCCGGATGTCGACACATCGATGAACGGGACATCGTCCCGGGCCGCCAGCGCGGCCGTGAGGGCGTCCAGCCTCCCGCCGAGCACCCGGATCCGGAGGAACAGCGCACCCACCGAGTCCGGCCGGGCGGGCAGGCCGATCACCCGGCAGGCGCCGTCCGCGATCAGGGCCACCCAGCGCCGGTGGACGGTCCGCGGGCTGATGCCGAGGACCTCGCCCGCCCGCTCGGCGGTCAGCCGCCCGTCGCACTGCAGCGCCGCGATCAGCCGCTGATCACGGTCGTCGAGCACGTGCGGCACCATTTCCTGGGCCATGAATGGCAGTATCGCTCACTCTGGCCCTACGGGAGGATCCGAGGCAGCCGGGACCCCGGACGATCGTGTCGTCGATCCGAATCCGCACGGGAGCCCACGATGCCGTACCGGAACCTGCTCGCCCCCATGGCCGCCGCCGCTCGGGAGGTGGGTGAGCTGCTGCCGGCCACCCCGCGGCCCGCCCCTGTCACCTCTTTCGACGAACTCGCCGCCGCCTACGGCGCGGTGGAGGCACCGGCGGTGGCTGTCATGCGCCGGCACCTGGACGCGCTGCGGCCCGGCGTCGGCTGGGCGGACGAGTGGGAGGACCGTGCCGCGCTGCCCGTCGAGGGCGAGGTGTGGGTCGTCGATGTCGTCGACGGCGCGGTGCAGTTCCTCCAGGACCTGCCGCAGTTCTGTGTGAGCCTCGCGCTGGTACGGGACGGTGAGCCCGTGGCGGCGGCCCTGCACGCTCCCCTGCTGGGGGAGACCTACGTCGCCGCCCTCGGCGAGGGTGCCACCCGCGACGGGGTGCCGATCGGTCCGTCGGCCAAGGCGGACCCGGCCGTCGCCGTCGTGGCCACCACCCACCCCCCGTTCATCACCCGGCAGCCGGAGGCCGCCGCGCAGGCCGGACGGTCGCTCGCCGCGGTGCTGCCGCGGGTGGCCGCCGTCCGCAGTCTGGGTCCCACCTCGTGGCAGATCGCCGACACGGCGGCCGGACGCCTCGATGCCTTCTGGGAGTTCGGGCGCGACGACGCCAATCTGCTGGCGGGCGCCCTGGTCGCCCGTGAGGCAGGGGCCCTGGTCACCGATGCCGGGGGGCGGCCCTGGAGCGCCGGGTCCGACAGCTTTCTGGTGGCGCCGGCGGGGCTGCACCAACAGTTGGTCGAGGTGTTGCGGGCGGAGAGCGGGGCGGGCAGCGGCGCCCGATGAGAGCCGTGGGCGGCGGCCCCGGCGTCACCGGAGCCGCCGCCCGCCGGGGCCGTGCCGGTCAGGCGCTACGGCGTTCCCTGCGGCGCAGGGTGAAGTACGTGCCCGTCGCGCCGGCCGCCAGGAGGGCGCCCGCCGCGATGCCCACCGGGAGCGCCGGGAACGACGGCGCGTCCGTCGTCGCCGCCGTGTCCTGCATCGCCGGTCCCGGGGTGATGCTGGTGGCGATCGCCTTCACGGGACGGATCGGACCGACCGACTTCACCGATCCGTCGGCGTTCAGCAGCACCTGCTTGTTGTTGGGGTGCCGGAAGTCGAACATGCCCGCGAGCGAGCCGGCCGTGGCGTCGAACGAGTGGTCACCGATCCGGCCGGTGTGCCAGTTGTCCTCGATGAAGCGGATGACCGAGGACTGGTCGGTGGGCGTGTGGTCGACCTTGTTGACCTTGCTGTACGGGGAGACCACGAGCAGCGGCTGACGGGTGCCGGGCCCGCAGCGGTCCGCGTAGCCGCCGGCGGCTGCCGGACCGGCCTGGCAGGCGGGGCTGTCGGTGGCCTTGCCGTTGGAGCCGGTCGAGGTGTCCTTGGAGCCGTTGCGCGGCTTGGCGTAGGCGTGGTCGTACCAGCCGTCGGAGTCGTCGTAGGCGATGACGACGGCGGTCGACCTCCACTGCGGCGACTTCTGGAGCGCGTTGATCTGCTGGACCAGGAAGTGCTGCTCGTCGATGGGGTCGGAGTAGCCGGCGTGGCCGTCCTGGTACTCCGGGGCCTTGACGAAGCTGACGGCGGGGAGCTTGCCCGCCTTGAGAGCCGCGTCGAAGTCGGTCAGGTCGTAGTTGTGGTTCGCCTGTCCGCTGTGGCCGATCTCGTCGACGTTCTTGGGCGCCAGGTGGTGCGGGTTGGACGTGGACTTGTAGTACTGGAACGGCGAGTGGTGGGGGCTGTAGTCCACCGCCGCGGCACCGCCCACGTTGGTGTGTGTGGTGTCGCACCGGGCGTAGTGGCCCTGTTTGCCGTCCCACGCGGTGGACGGCCGGAAGCCGCCCTGGAACCAACCCCACGTGATCTTCTGGGAGTTGAGCACGTCACCGATGTTGCGGCCCTGCATCGCGGCGACCGCGTTCTTGCTGGTGTGGTCCTTGCCGGAGCAGTCGTCGTAGGCCGGGTCGGGGTCGTTGACGACCGTGCCGACGCCCTTGGCGTCGGGCGACTGGACGGTGTACGGGTCCGGTGCGGCGGTCAGCTTGGGGTTCTCGGTGCCGGAGGCGGGGTCCATGGAGACGACGCCGTGCGTCTGACCGGATACCAGGTTGAGCGCGCCGGGGGTGGAGGGGCCGTAGACCGAGCTGAAGGCCCGGTCGCTGAGGGTGTAGTGCTGGGCGTAGTTCCACAGCGCCGTGACGGTGTTGCCGTCGTAGTAGTCCATGACCAGGCCCGGCTCGCCGAACAGGGTGCCGGAGCACTTGCCCGAGTCGGTGTTCTGCACGAACTGGTCGTTCTTCCCGCCGTTGTACGCGTACTGCTCGGGCCCGTAGGCGTGGTTCTGGTCGCAGGTCATGGCCTGGGACGGGGTGAGCCGCTTGGGCGTGTACTGGTTGGGGTTCTTCGTCAGCAGCCCGGCGGTGCGCAGGTTGTCGACGTCCTTCGGGGTCCTGCTCGACGCCGTGAACTTCGTGCCGTCGGTGTTCGCGGCCTTGGGGTAGGTCGCGAAGTAGTGGTCGAAGGAGACGTTCTCGTCGAAGAGGACGACCACGTGCTTGATGGGCGTGGCCGTGCCGGAGGAGGCCCGGTCTCCGTCGGGCGCGGCGCCCCAGGCGGGCGCGTGCGCGCCGAGGAGCGTGAGCGCGGCCGCTCCCGCGAGCGCGCCAAGGCTCCGTGTCGTTGCTCGTCTTCCTCTGCTGGCCATGCTGGTTCACCTTCCGGGCACGAACGTCATTGCCGCATACGGTCAGGGATGATCCGCCTGGTGGGCGGCAGCGCGGCGGATCGATGATGGCGTGTGCATGAACAGCGGGTCAGGGAAGCCGGGGAAAGTCTTGACCGTGTATTGACCCGCCACAGTCCAGCGTAGCCGGGCCGGTTGTCCGGACATGTTCACCCCAGGAGGGCACGTCCGTACCAGTCCGCCCCGTCGCGCACGCCGGGGAGCGCGAAGAAGTAGCCGCCGCCGAAGGGCGTGATGTAGTCGGTGAGGGGCTCCCCCGCGAGGCGGCGCTGCACGGTTTCGAACTGGCGGGCGAGGTCCTGCTGGTAACAGCAGAACAGCAGGCCCATGTCGAGGTTGCCGTTGCGGTCCGTGCCCGCGTCGTAGTTGTAGGCGCGGCGCAGGATCCGCTGGCCGGTCGTGGCCGCCGTGCGCGGGTTCGCCAGCCGTATGTGGCTGTCCAGCGGGATGACGTCGCCCTTGGGGTCGTTCGGGTAGTCGGGGGTGTCGTGCTCGGCGTTCCCGTCGAGGGGCGCGCCGGACTCCCGGGCCCGGCCGAACATCCGTTCCTGTTCGCTGAGCGAGACCCGGTCCCAGAACTCCACGAGCATGCGGATCAGCCGTACGACCTGGTAGCTGCCGCCGACCGCCCAGTCCGGCTCGCCCGCGCCCTGGCCCACCCACACCAGACGGTTCATCGCGCGCGCGTCGGTGGGGTCGGGGTTGGCGGTGCCGTCCTTGAAGCCCAGCAGATTGCGGGGGGTGCCCGAGGGCCGTGGCGGGCTGGTGAAGCCGTCGAGACGCCAGCGGACCTGCAGGGCGCCGCGGGTGTGCCGGGCGATGTCCCGCAGGGCGTGCAGCACGGTGTCGGAGTCGTCGGCGTGCAGTTGGAGGCTGAGGTCGCCGTGGCACCACTCGGACTTGAGGTCGTCGTCGGGGAAGGCGGGCATGGCGGTCAGGCGCCGCGGGCGGTGCTCGGCCAGGCCGAAGCGGTCGTCGAAGAGCGCGGCGCCGACGCCTACGGTCAACGCCAGCGCGCCCGAGGGGAGTTGGCCGCCCAGGATGCCGGAGTCGGCGGGCGGGCCGGTGATGCCGAGGGGCGGGGGCGTGCCGCCGGAGGTCAGGAAGCGTGCGCGCGCGGTGAGGGTGCGCAGGAGATCGGCCAGTTCCCGGCGGCTGTCGACGGTCACGTCGAAGGCGGTGAGCGCGGTGACCCGGCGCGGAGTGGCGAGCACCGACTGCTGATGGGGGCCGTGGAAGGGCGCGACGGGCGGCGCGCCGGCGCCGTCGGCGACCGAGGGGGCGGCGCCGCCGGCCGCGAGTCCGGCGCCCGCGAGGGCCGCCCCGCGCAGGAAGCCGCGCCGCCCGACACGGCTCGTGGGGGGCGGGGTGCTCATACCGTCCTCCGGGGATCGCAGAGCGTCGCCACCGGGGCGAGCCGCTCGACCAGGTCGCCGAGGAGCGCGTCGACCTGCTCGCGCTGTGCCCGGTCCAGGCGGTCGAGCGGGGTCCAGCGGCCGTCGTGGCGGAAGCCGTCCAGGGTGCGCGCCGCGCGGCCCAGCGCCCGGTCGAGGGCGGGCAGCCCCGGGTCACGTGTGGTGAGCAGGGGGTGCAGCCGGGACAGCACGGCACGGGTGCCGTCGATGCCCGCACGGGCGGTGGCGAGGTTGCTCCCGCTGCCGTAGTCGGTCCGTCCGGTCAGCTCGAACTGCACCGTGTTCTCCAGGATCTCGTGTGCTCGCAGACCCAGTTGCGCCGGGTCCATACGGGCCTGTGCCCAGTCGGCGCGCAGGGCGCGGACCGCCTTGACCAGGGCGCCCGCGGGAGCGCGCAGACCGGCGGCGGACTGGCCGTGCCACAGCCCGTACTCCATGCGGTGGAAACCGGTGAAGGACGGATCGTGGACACCGCCGGGCAGCCCCGCGTCCGTGCCGTTGATCTGCCTGTCCGCGTCCCCGAAGGCGTCGTACGCCGCGCCCAGCCGTTCGTAGGCGAGATGTGCGGGGAGCCAGGCCCCGCGGGCGCCGTCGAGGTCCCCGCGGTCGACGGCGTCCTGGAGCCGCCCGGTCAGCCGGACGACCTCGTCCAGGCCGCCGGCGACCCACTTCTGGTAGTCGATGGCGAGGGGGATGAGGTCGTGCGCGGTGACGGGGGCCGCCGCGGGCCCCGCTGTCCCCGATGCGATGCGGACGGTGGGACCGGTGACGGCACCGGCGTCGTCGGGCAGACAGGTGAAGGCGTACGAGCCCGCGCCGAGACGGACGGTCAGCGGCCGGGTCGTGCCGGGGGCCAGTCCTTCCAGTTCCCCGTAGACGGCATGGTTGCGGGCGTCCTCGAGGTACACCTCGGCGGCGCCGTCGGAGGTGTTGCGCAGTTCGAAGACCTGAAGACCGGGCACCGGGCGGGTCCAGCCGCGGCCACAGCGGCTCGGCGACACCTCCACGGTGGTGTGCGCGAGCCCGTCGGTGGCGGCCCGCGCGCGATGGCCCGGGGACAGGGTGGTGACCAGCACCGCCGCCGCCAGGGCCAGCACGAGGACGAGTCCGCCGGCCGCCCGGAGTCGGGCCGGCCGTGAGCCGAGGCCGGGCACCGGCATTCCTCAACGCCTCCCCGGACGACGTACGAACGCGACCACGCGCCCGGATGCCGCGGGGCCTCGGCGCGCTCGCCTCATGCTAGGCGGCGTTCCGCGCCCGAACGGCCCAGGGGCGCGGCCGGACACCGAGATTTCTCCGGTGGTTCACCGGGTGCTCGCCGGGAGCGTGCCCCCGGCCTGGCCTGCGGGCGCGTACGGCCATGCGGTCCGCCCAGCGGCCGGTGCACAGGGTCGTGCGGGTACGGCCGTGCGCGCGGGGTCCTGCGGTGGAGCACCCGCCGTGCCGCCCGGCGGGGCCCTTCGTAGGCTGGTGGCCTCGGGGCACGTCACGGAGAGGTCTGCGATGCCCCGGAGCATCTGGTCAGGAGCGATCAGCTTCGGCCTGGTCACGATCCCGGTCGATGTGGTCCCCGCGACCGAGGACCACAGCGTCCGCTTCCACCAGTACCACCTCGAGGACATGGGCCGGGTCCGCGTGCGCAAGTACTGCGAGATCGAGGACCGTGAGGTTCCGCAGGACGAGATCGGCAAGGGGTACGAGATCTCCAGGGACCAGGTCGTCGCCGTCCTCGACGAGGAACTGCGGGAGCTGCCCCTGCCGACGGCGAGGGCCATCGAGATCGCCGCGTTCGTGCCGGCCGCGTCCATCGACCCCCTCCGGATCGGCGAGGGCTACTACCTCCAGGCCTCCGGGACGGTCGCCGCCAAGCCGTACGCGCTGCTGCGCAAGGCACTGGAGAGAACCTCCCGGGTGGCGGTCGCCAAGTTCGCCTGGCACGGCCGGGAGCGGCTCGGCCTGCTGCGCGTGCGGGACGACGCGATCGTGCTGCACGCGATGCGCTGGCCGGACGAGATCCGGGATCCTGGTGAACTGACTCCCCCGGAGGTGGCGCTCTCCGACGCCGAGATCGCCGAGGCCGAGCACCTGATCGAGCGCATGACCCGGGACAGCCTCGAAGGACCCGACTTCGTCGACCACTACACGGAGGCGCTCGAGCAGGTGATCGAGGCCAAGCGGGCGGGGCATGCTCCGCCCGAGGCACCGGAGCCGGCGGCCGGGCGCGGCGCGGTGCTGGATCTGATGACCGCGCTCCGGGATTCCGTGGCGCAGGCGAAGGCGTCCCGGGGCGAGGGGGCACAGGCCGAGGTGCACGCACTGCCGAGGGAGAGCACGGCCAAGAAGGCGGCGTCCGAGAAGGGAGCCGGGAATGCGGCGAAGCAGGCGCCTGCCAGGAAGGCCGCGGCGAAGAAAGCACCAAAGGGGACCACCGAGGAGGCCACGGCCGGGAAGCCGGCGACGCGGAAGACGGCCCGTCGGCCGCGCAGCGCCTGAGGCGACGGCGGCCCCGCCTGCGCCCATCCCGCGCAAGACCTTGCGAGGCTGGGCAGTTGTGCCTCGGCGCATCCCCATGGCCTCCGCGGCCCCGCCGTGGCGTACGCCCTCCGACAGCGCCGAGGTACTACGGCTGCTGGGCGGCTGCCGGTCCGGTCACCGCGCCGCCGCTCGGGGAGCCGACCGGCCGCCCTCCTCCCGCGCGGAGCGCCCGCGGGACGGGTTCGCGCGGGCGCCCTGGGACATGCTGTACGGGCGCACGGGCGCACCGGCGTTCCCGCGGCGTCACCCGGCCGGCCGCCTCGGTCTCGACTCCGCGCACGTCAGGACCGTGCGGTGCCCGTGCCCGGCGGATACTCGGGATGGCGTCGGGGCACGTGGGCCGGCCGGCGCAGCGAGGGAAGGTGTGAGCGCATGCGGACACCGGGCCGCATCGGGGCAGGTCAGGCCATGGAGTGGCTTCGCGCCCATGATCCGGGCCTGGCGGCGACCCGCCGGGCCGTGCGCACCGCGCTCGTGCTGCCCGCCCTGTTCGCCCTGTGCGGCCAGGTGATCGGCTCGCCGACGATGGCCACCTTCGCGGCGTTCGGTACGTTCTCGATGCTGCTGCTGGTGGATTTCACCGGGCCGATGGTGCAGCGGCTGCGCGCGCAGGTGAGCCTCGGGCTGGCCTGGATGGTACTCATCTGCCTCGGCACGCTGGCGGCCCACGACGCCTGGCTCGCGATCGCCGTGTCGGTCGTGGTCGGCTTCCTGCTGCTTTTCTCGGGTGTGGTCAGCTCCGTACTCGCGGGAGCGACGACCGCGTTGCTGCTGGCCTTCGTCCTGCCGGTGACCTCGCCCGTCCCGCCCTCGCAGCTACCCGAACGGCTCGCCGGAGCGGGCCTCGCGACCGCTGCCGCCCTGCTCGCGGTCTCCCTGCTGTGGCCCCGGCCCGCCGCAGACCCGCTCAGCGCGCCCGCCGCCCGTGTCTGCCGCGCGGTGGCGGCGTACGTACGCCTCGACGCGTCACGGCCGGCCGACGCACCGGACGCGCCGGGCACATCACCACACCCGCCGGACACGCCCAGCACCCCACCGTGCAACAGCCCCGAAGCACCGGGCGACGGCCCCGGAGCGCCGGGCTACGGCCCCAAAACGCCGAGCAACGGCCCATGCCGGGGCACCGCCGACGAGGCCGCCGTAGCGGCGTCCGAACTGCGTCGTGCGTTCGACGCCACCCCGTACCGGCCCACCGGACTGAGTGTCGACTCACGGGCCTTGGTCCGCCTGGTCGACGAACTGACCTGGCTGTGCGGCATCGTGGCCGACAGCGGGCACCCGCCCGAGAGCGGCCCGGCCCCCGCCCCCGATGTCCAGGCCGTCCAGCGGGCCGCCGCCCTCGCCCTCGACCGGTCGGCCGGCCTGCTGGAGGATCCGCACGCACCGCCCGACGCGCTGGGCGCCGCCTCGGCCGGTCTGCGTCAGGCCATGGACGCCATGGAACGCAGCGCCACCGCCCGACTGCCCCCGCACCGGCCGGGGCCCGGCGCCGAGGAGGAGGTCCGCTCCTGCCTCGGCGCGCTGGATCTGTCGTTCCGCGCGCAGGAACTGGGGTTCGCGACGCTCCAGGTCGCGGGCAATGTCGCCCTGGCGGCGGCCGCCGGACGGCGTAGCTGGCGGGAGCGTCTGCTCGGCCGCGAGCCCGGCACCCCCACCTCACCGCTGGCGGCGGCCCGCGAGCGCGCCGCCGCCCATCTCCAGCCGCAGTCGGTCTGGCTGCACAACAGCCTGCGCGGCGCGCTCGGCCTCGGTATCGCGGTCGCCCTCGCCCATGGGACTGGTGTGCAGCACTCGTTCTGGGTGCTCCTCGGCACCCTGTCGGTGTTGCGCTCCAACGCGCTCAACACCGGGCAGAAGGCGCTGCGCGCCCTGGGCGGCACCATCGCGGGCTCGCTCATCGGGTCCGGGCTGCTGTACCTCTTCGGTCATCACGGCATCCTGCTGTGGGTGCTGCTCCCGCTCGCCGTGCTGGTGGCCGGCATCGCCCCCTCCGCGATCTCGTTCGCCGCGGGTCAGGCCGCCTTCACCATCACCCTGGTCATCCTGTTCAACATCGGCCACCAGCCGAACTGGCACATCGCGCTGCTGCGGGCCCAGGACATCGCCCTGGGCTGCGGGGTGAGCGTCCTGGTGGGCCTGCTGTTCTGGCCGCGCGGTGCCGCCGCCGCCATCGACCGCGCCCTCTCGACGGCCTACACGGACAGCGCCCGCTATCTCTCGGGTGCGGTGGAGTACGCCGTCGGCCGGTGCGGGGCGGTTCCCGCACCGGCCGAGGACCCGCAGCGGGAGCGACGTCAGGCGGCGGCCGCCGCCCGCAGGCTCGACGACGCCTTCCGCAGCTATCTCGCCGAACGCGGCCCGAAACCGGTGCCCCTCGCGCCCATGACGACGCTGGTCACGGGCGTGGTCGGGCTGCGCCTCGCCGCGGACGCGGTGCTGGAGCTGTGGCAGGGCCAACGGCCCGCCGCGGCGGACCGCGCCGACGCCTGCCTCGTTCTGCGCGGCGCCGCGAGCCGGGTCTCCGGCTGGTACGGGGAACTGGCCGCCTGCCTGGACCGCACCGCCTCCGTCCCGGACCCGCTGCCGCGCAGTACGGCGGCCGACGCGGGCCTGGCCGCGTCGATCCGCCGCGATCTGAGCGGCGGGCAGGAACAGGCCGCGGCCACGGCGGTCCGTATCGTCTGGACCGCCGACCACCTCGACGCCGCCCGCCGTCTCCAGCCGAGCCTCGTGGCCGCGGCGAGGACGAACGCTCCGTCCTGACCGTACCCGCACGCGCCGCCCCGTCGGCCGTCCGCCCCTGCCCGGGACTTCTCGCGGGGATGCGGGCGGGCGCCGCTTCCTGGGGCGCGAGAGCGGTGAGGTTGCGCGCCGAGGCGCATCGGAGAAGGATCAATCGCTTGTGAGCCAACATTTCGATGTACTTGTTCTGGGAGCGGGGCCCGGCGGCTACACCGCCGCGGTCCGCAGCGCACAACTGGGTCTGACCACCGCGGTGGTCGAGGAGCGCTACTGGGGAGGCATCTGCCTCAACGTGGGCTGCATCCCCTCCAAAGCCCTGCTGCACAACGCCGAGATGGTGCAGTTCGTGGCCAACGAGGCCAAATCGTATGGAATCGGCATTGGCGGCGAGGTGTCCGTCGACTACGGGCCCGCCTTCCAGCGCAGCCGCAAGGTCGCCGACGGCCGGGTCAGAGGCGTTCACTACCTGATGAAGAAGAACGCCATCACCGAGATCGACGGGCGTGGCACCTTCACCGACGACCACACCCTGGTGGTGACCGCTTCGGACGGCAGCACCGAGACGGTGACGTTCGGCCACTGCATTGTCGCGACCGGCGCGAGTCCCCGGCTGCTTCCGGGCACCGCCCTGTCGGACCGGGTGGTGACCTTCGAGAGCCAGATCCTCAGCGAGAACCTGCCGGGCAGCATCGTCATCGCCGGCGCGGGCGCGATCGGCGTGGAGTTCGCCTATGTGCTGCGCAGCTACGGCGTGGACGTGACCATCGTCGAGTTCCTCGACCGCATGGTCCCGCTGGAGGACGAGGAGATCTCCAAGGAGCTGGCCAAGCATTACCGCAAGCTCGGCATCGAGGTCCTCACGGGGACCGCCGTCGAGAGCATCGACGACTCCGGCCCGCGGGTCCGTGTCACCGTCAACAAGGGCGGCGAGCGCCGGACGCTGGAGACGGACAAGGTGCTCCAGGCCATCGGCTTCGCCCCGAACGTCCAGGGCTACGGCCTGGAGAACATCGGGGTGCGCCTGACCGAGCGCGGCGCGATCGACGTCGACGGGCGCTGCCGCACCAACGTGCCGCACATCTTCGCGATCGGGGACGTCACGGCCAAGCTGATGCTCGCGCATGCCGCCGAGTCCATGGGCATCGTGGCCGCCGAGACCATTGCGAACGCGGAGACCATGGAACTGGACTACACCATGATTCCGCGGGCCACCTACTGCCAGCCGCAGGTCGCCAGCTTCGGCTGGACGGAGGCGCAGGCACGCGAGCGGGGCTTCGACGTCAAGGTGGCCAAGTTCCCGTTCACCGCCAACGGCAAGGCTCATGGCCTGGGACAGCCCGTCGGCTTTGTGAAGATCATCAGCGACGACACGCACGGTGAACTGCTGGGCGCCCATCTCATCGGGCCCGAGGTCACCGAGCTGCTTCCGGAACTGACGCTGGCCCAGCAGTGGGACCTGACCGTCCACGAGGTCGCCCGCAACGTCCACGCGCATCCCACGCTCGGCGAGGCGGTCAAGGAGGCCATCCACGGTCTGGCCGGACACATGATCAACATGTAGGTGCCAGGGCTCGCCCGGCCGGTGCACGGTGCGGGCCTGACCCGGGGGAACACCCGGGCCGAGCCGGCGGAGCCCCCGTGCCCGCAGGCTCCGCCCCCTTGCCCGGCGGCCGCGTGCCGCCGGGCTTCTCGCTGTCCAGGGCCGGGAGCGTCAGGGGCGTAGGGATGGGCGCAGGGACGGAGGGACGGAGGGACGGAGAGGCGCACGGAACCCGGTCCCGCGCCGTTGCGCGCCCCCGCGGCCCACCCCCCGCACGATCCGAGCGAACCCGGGGTTTAGCATATGAGCGCCGCCTAGCTCGAAAGATAAACCTGTGACTGTCAACGACGACTCGTTCACCAACTGGAAGAACCGCGAGGAAACCGCGGAGTCGATGATCCCGATCATCGGGAAGCTGCACCGTGAGCGGGACGTCACGGTCCTGCTGCACAGCCGCTCCCTGGTGAACAAGTCGGTGGTCAGCATCCTCAAGACCCACCGGTTCGCCCGGCAGATCGCCGGTGAGGAACTCTCCGTCACCGAGACCATGCCGTTCCTCCAGGCCCTCACCGCGCTCGACCTCGGCCCCTCCCAGATCGACCTCGGCATGCTCGCCGCGACGTACAAGAGCGACGGCCGCGGTCTGTCGGTGGAGGAGTTCACCGCCAAGGCCGTCGCCGGAGCGACGGGTGCCAACAAGATCGAGCGCGGTCAGGGGCGTGACGTCGTCCTCTACGGGTTCGGCCGCATCGGGCGCCTCGTCGCCCGCCTGCTCATCGAGAAGGCCGGCTCCGGCAACGGTCTGCGGCTGCGCGCCATCGTCGTGCGCGGGGGCGGCGGCCGGGCCGCCGAGGATCTCGTCAAGCGTGCCTCGCTGCTGCGCCGGGACTCCATCCACGGGCAGTTCCAGGGCACGATCACCGTCGACGAGGCGAACAGCGCGATCATCGCCAACGGCAACGAGATCAAGGTGATCTACGCCGACGACCCGGCCTCGGTCGACTACACGGCGTACGGCATCAAGGACGCCATCCTCATCGACAACACCGGCAAGTGGCGCGACCGCGAGGGCCTGTCGAACCATCTGCGCCCCGGCATCGACAAGGTGGTCCTGACCGCGCCGGGCAAGGGCGACGTCCCCAACATCGTCCACGGCGTCAACCACGACACGCTCAAGCCCGACGAGCAGATCCTGTCCTGCGCCTCGTGCACCACCAACGCGATCGTCCCGCCGCTGAAGGCGATGGAGGACGAGTACGGCGTCCTGCGTGGCCATGTGGAGACGGTCCACTCGTTCACCAACGACCAGAATCTGCTGGACAATTACCACAAGTCCGACCGCCGTGGCCGGTCGGCGCCGCTCAACATGGTGATCACGGAGACCGGTGCCGCCTCCGCCGTCGCCAAGGCGCTGCCCGACCTCAAGGCGCGGATCACCGGCAGCTCGATCCGGGTGCCGGTGCCCGATGTGTCGATCGCGATCCTCAACCTGCAACTCGCGCGGGAGACCACCCGCGAGGAGGTCCTCGACTACCTCCGCAAGGTGTCGCTGACGTCGCCACTGAAGCGCCAGATCGACTTCACCACCGCCCCCGACGCGGTCTCGAGCGACTTCATCGGCTCGCGCCACGCCTCGATCGTCGACGCCGGCGCCACCAAGGTCGAGGGCGACAACGCGATCCTCTACCTGTGGTACGACAACGAGTTCGGCTACTCGTGCCAGGTCATCCGCGTGGTCCAGTACGTCTCCGGAGTGGAGTACCCGACCTACCCGGCGCCGGCGGTCTGATTCCGGCCGGCGGTGCGCGCCGGTGCCCCCGATGACGGGGCACCGGCGCGCACCCGTGGTTTCCCGGCCGGCCCCCGGTTCCTTGCAGCGTGCGATGCTGGGAAGGGATCATGACGGGACGCGGGAGAGAGTGCGGCGGGGGTGCGCGTGACGGGTCGGTCGGTTCGGGTGAAGGCTTGGGAACGCATCGCGGCGTCGGACCCCGGGCTGCTGCGCCTCACGGCAGGCCTGCGGACCACGTCCGCCATCGCGCTCACCCTCGCCGTCCTGGCCCTTCTGCGGGCCGACGTGTCCCATCTGGTGGCGGGGGCCATCGCCGCCATGACCGCGACGTTCGCCATCCGTGAGAAGGAGCGGGCACCGCAGGCCGTCACGCTGGCCCTGGGCTTCCTGGTGGCGCTGGCCTCGGTGTCGCTGAGCGCCCTGCTGAACTCCCACCTGGTGGCCGGGGACCTCTTCTTCGTCGCGCTCATCTTCTGCGCCGTCTACGGCCGCCGGTTCGGCGACCGCGGCACGGCACTGGGGCTGATCGGCTTCCAGGTCTACTTCCTCTCCCTCTTCGTCGGTGCGGCCGTCCCGGCACTGCCCGGGCTCTACGCCGCGATCGGCGTCGCCTTCGTGTGCAGCGCCGTGGTGCGCTTCGCCCTCGTGCCCGAGACACCCGCGGGGCTCCTGCACCGCTTGCGCCAGGCGTTCAGGGCCCGCCTCGCGCAACTGATCTCGGCCCAGCTCGCCCTGCTCGACGCAGGACCGGACGACCTGCAGAAGGTGCTCGACGAGATGCGCCGCAGGACCGCGGCGCTGCACGAGACGGCCATGATGATCCAGGGGCGGCTGGAGGAGGGCACCTCCGACGAGACGACGGCCCGGCTCCTGCAGCGTCGTATCGCCGATGCCGAGATCGCCGCCGAACGGCTCGGGCTGCTGCTGCTCACCGCGCGCAGCGCCGAGCGCGCCGACACCCTCACCCTGCACCTGCCCGGAGCCCCTGTGCCCTCGGGCCGACCGCTGCCCGAACAGGACCGGACGACCGCCACCCTGCGCCGCGACCTCGAGGCGCTGCGCCTGCTCGTCCTGCGGCCCGTCACACAGGACACCGGGACGGCGCTGTCCCTGGTGCGCAACCGGCTCCTCGGCTACCGCGAGGAGGACAATCTGCCGCCCGCGACGGACGCCGTCCAGGACGTCTTCCGCGGGATCGGCGAGGCTGGGCGCGCCGTCCTGGGGCTGCGTACCGCCCTCGGCGGACCCCAGGACGAGTCCGACGACACCCCCGCGACGGCACGCTCGCGCGAGGAACTGGACGCGGAGGACGCCGCGATCGACGGCAGCGAGGAGGCGGGCCGGCCGGAGGCGGAGGCCACCGGGCTCCAGCGCCCCACCACCCGCGCGGCCGTGCAGGTGGCCGTGGGATCGGCGCTGGCCATCGTCGGCGGCGAGTTCCTCTCCAGCCAGCGGTGGTACTGGGCCGTGCTGACCTGCTGGATCGTGTTCATCAACACCGCGTCCACCGGCGAGATCCTGGTCAAGGGCTACCGCCGGCTGGTGGGCACCGTCCTCGGGGTGGTGGCGGGCATCGTGCTGGCCGCACTGGTGGGGCAGCACACATGGACGGCGTTCGCGCTCGTGCTGCTGTGCGTCTTCGCGATGTTCTACACGGCACCGCTGTCCTACACGCTGATGTCCTTCTTCGTCACCGCCATGCTGGGCCTCCTCTACACGCTCCTGAACACCTACACGGCCTCGGTGCTCGTGCTGCGCATCGAGGAGACGGCGCTCGGGGTGGTCTGCGGAATCGTCGCGGCGGCGCTGGTGCTGCCGATCCACACCGACCGCCGTACGAACGAACTGCTCGGCACCACGCTGGACCGGCTCGCCGACGTCACCGAGGCGGCCGTCGACCAGCTCAGCGGCGGGCCCGCGGTCAATCTGCTCGACCGGGCACGCGATCTGGACCAGGCGCTGGCCGACCTGCGTTCCTCGACGCAGCCGCTGACGCATCCGATCACGCCGCTGCGGGCCCGCCGGGACACCGCCCGCTATGTCGTCGCGATGCTGGAGACCTGCGCCTACCACGCGCGTTCCCTGGCGGCGACGGCCGAACTGCTCCCCGAGCACCCGTCGATCGCGGCGGATCCCCGGCTGCGCGGAGCGGGCCGGCGCATTGTCCACAACATCCAGGCCATCGCCGCGCATGTCACCGACGAGCACGCCGCCGCCCGGATCGAGACCGGCCCCAGCATCGCATCCATGCTCAAGCCGGGCACCCTCGGGTCGCCGCGGTACGACCGCGTCACCGACCGGGTGCTGCGGCATCTCCAGCGCCTGGACGAGGCGGTGGCCGGACTGACCCGCCCGCTGCACGTCCCGAATTGACCATCGGCGTCCGGCTTCTTGTCCGTCCGCGCACATCGGCGAGCGTGCGTGCCAGGCGTCGCGAGCCGGGCGCCCACTCTGTCCGGAGCTCTTGGTCAGAGCTCCGGGTCCCGGGAAGACGGCAGTGTGCAGCGTCGGACAAGTGCCCGGCGCCATGAGACAACTCCCGCGCATCGTCGGCGTCTAGCGTGTCTGTGCCACCGGGCACCGACCGTGTCCGCTCGACCGGGTCCGGTGCCGCCTGCGCGCCGGTCCGCGCGTCCTGCCCATGACTGGGTCCGGCGCGGCTCCGGAAGCCCGGCACCCGCCCGACGCACCTACACGACCGTTGCTCCCCAGGAGTACCCATGGCTTCGCAAACCGTCGTCGAACTGTCTCGATGGCAGTTCGCGATCACCGCGATCTTCCATATGACCTTTCCCGCACTCACGGTGGGGCTCTCTGTGCTCCTCGCCGTCGTATACACGGTCTACGTGGGCACGGGAAACCCCCTGTACCTGCAGATCTTCCGGTTCTGGAAGAAGATCTTCGCCGTCGGCTTCGGGCTGGGTGTGGTCGCGGGCACGGTGATGACCTTCGAGTTCGGCCTCAACTGGGGTGTCTACGCCCACGCGGTCGGCCCGATCATCGGGGTCACCATCGGCATGGAGGTGATCACCGCCTTCTTCCTGGAAGCGGGCTTCATCGGCCTGATGCTCTACGGCGACGGGCGGATCAAACCGCGCACCATGGCCCTGGCCAGTTGGATGGTCGCCATCGGAACCCTGCTGTCCACCAGCTGGATCCTGTCGGCCAACAGCTGGATGCAGGACCCGGTGGGCTACCAGAAGGTGGCCGGCCAGTTCCACGCCAGGGACTGGGGTTCCATCCTGTTCAACCCGGCCTTCAGCCACCGCTTCCCGCACATGCTGCTGGCCGTGCTGATCAGTGCCGCCTGGTTCGTCGGCGGGATCTCCGCCTGGTACCTGGTCAAGAACCGGGTGAACGCCCAGCCCATGGCCCGCCGCTGTCTGTCCATCGCGCTGGGCGTGCTGGGCATACTGATGCCGATCCAGTTCTACGTGGGAGACGGCACCGCGGTGTTCATGGGCCAGCACCAGCTCCCCAAGCTGGAGGCGTTCGAGGGTAACTGGAAGACCGACAACACCGGCTACAACGTGTTCGTCGTCCCCAACACCGACAAGGGCGAGAACCCGGTGCAGGTGACGGTGCCCTATCTCGGCTCGGTCATCGCCGGGGACCTCAGCGGCAAGACGAAGACGCCCGGACTGCTGGGGACCCCGCCCGCCGAACGCCCCAACATGTGGAGCACCTTCTACGGCTTCCGCGCGATGTACTTCACCGCGCTGCTCATGTTCGGCACGGCCTTCACGGGCGTGGTGCTGCGCCTGCGGCGGCGCCTGTTCGACTCCCGGCGCTTCCTGCGGTGGATGGTGTGGATGACCCCGGCCGGGATCATCGCCATCACCGGTGGCTGGATCATCGCCGAGACGGGCCGCCAGCCCTGGGTGGTCTACGGCCAACTGCGCACCGCGGACGCGGTCTCCCATCTGACCGTACCCGAAGTCGCCGGCAGCCTCGCCGGTTTCGTCCTGCTCTATCTCACCCTGCTGGCCATCTGGGCCCGCTACATCGTCCGCACGGTCAAGGCCGGTCCCGAGGCGCTGCCCACCGGACCCGCCTCGCCCGACGCATCGGAGGCCCTCGTTGCTTGAGTACGCCAGTTACGCACTGGTCCTCTTCTCGCTCGGCATGTATGTCGTCCTCGACGGTTACGACCTCGGGGTGGGCATGCTCAGTCTCGCCGCCCGGCCGGAGCGCCGGCGGGAGTACAACGAGGTCGTCGCCACCGCCTGGGACGCCAACGAGAGCTGGATCATCCTGGTCGGCGTGGTCCTCTGGGCCGGGCTGCCCGGCGTCTACGCCGTGGTGATGCCCGGCGTCTATCTGCCGCTGATCGTCATGCTGGTCTCCATCATCCTGCGGGGACTGGGCCTGGAGATGCAGAGCGCGGCCAATGGCTACCGGCGCGGCTGGGCCCTGCTGTTCGGCGGGGCCTCGCTCACCGCCACCGTGTGCCAGGGCCTGGTGCTCGGCGCCGTGCTCACCGGACCGCACCAGCGCGACGGGAACTTCCGGGGCGCGGCCTTCGACTGGTTCAGCCTCTACGGCGTGCTGTGCGCCCTCGGCCTGGTCTGCGTCTACCTGCTGGCCGGGACCGCCTGGCTGCAGGACAAGACGCAGGGTTGGTCGCGGTCCGACGTCCGCCGTACCGGGCGGTCGCTGCTGGTGGTCACCGCGGTCATGGCCCTGGTGCTCGGGCTGATGCTGCGCGGCGCCGATCCGCAGCAGTTCCGCCTGGACCAGCCGGCGCGGGCCGTACTGTTCTGGCTCGCCGTCGCCGCGGCGGCCGCGGCCGCCGCGGTCGCCTGGTACGGCTTCGGCCGCCGCCCCGACTGGCGGCCGTTCGCCGCCGTCGCCACGATGACGGCCTGTGGCCTGGTGGGGCTGGCGGTCATCACCCTGCCCGTGGTGATCCCGCCAGGGGTGACGGTGCATCAGGCGGCCAGCCCGCATTCCTCCCAGCTCTTCCTGGTGCTCGGCGTGGGCCTGTGCATGCCGTTCGTCCTGGCCTACAACTTCTACGCCTGGCGGAGTTTCCGCGGCAAGTACACCGATGTGGCGGAGAGCCCCCTCCCGCCGCTGCGCGCCCGGGCCGGTTCCCTCCCGGCCACGCCCGCGCCCACCGGCATCGCAGGGACCGTGGCGCGACGGATCCTGCTGGTGGCGCTCGGCATCGTGGCCGCCGCCCTGTCCCAGGACGTGTTCGCCGGCGTCGCCGAGTGGATCGGCCCGGTCGGCATCACCGTACTGAGCTGCACGGCGCTCGCCGCGTGGATCATCGGCGACCGCCGTGACCGGAAGGCCGGATACTTCGACGCGGACTCCGCGCCGGAGGCCACCTCGTGAGCAGTACCGCCGTACTCCTGGACGAACTGGCGGCGGAGAAGACACAAGACCCGCTGCCCGCCAGGCTGACGGCATGGGCGGAACCCGGCCGGGCGGAGCTGCGCCGCGCGGGAGTCCTGCGCGGCGCGGCCCAGCTCGGCACCGTCCTGTGGGCGGGCGGGCTCGCCTGGGGCGCCCAGCGAGGCCTGTCCGCGCTCCGCGGTGACCTGCCGCCCGGGGCCCTGCTGCTCCCCGCCCTGCTGACCGCGGCCGGCGTGGCGCTGCGCGCGGTACTGCTGGCCGCGGGCGACGCCGCGGCCGCCCGCGGGGCCCGCGCCGTGCGGGAGGACCTGCGCGCCCGGCTGATCGGGGCGGCGCTGCCCGCCCAGGGCCCGGCGCGCACCGATCTGGACGACGCGGCGCTGGCCCAGGCCGTCGAGGGCGAGGTCGACCAGCTGACCGACTGGCTCACCGACTATCTGCCCGCGCGGACCACCATGCTGCTCGGCAGCGGCCTCGTCCTGGCCGCGATCGCCTGCCGCAGTTGGTTCGTCGCCCTGCTGGTGCTGGCGGCCACCCCGCTGCTGCCGGCCAACCTGAAGGTCATCGGCCTGGGCACGCAGACCGCCGTACGCGCCCAGCTCACGGCGATCCGCACCCACCAGGCCCGGCTCCTGGACCATCTGCGCGGCCTGCCCACTCTGGTCGGGCTCGGCGCCCACGACGAGGCGGCGGGTGCGCTGGCCCGGGACGACCGGGAGGTCGCCGACCGCACCGAGAAGGTGCTGCGGATCGCCTTCCTGTCCACCGCGTGGATCGAACTGCTCATCACCGGCACCCTCGCCGTGGTGGCGACCTACTGCGGCCTGGTCCTGCTCGACTATCTGCGCCTGCCCCTCGTCCCGGACCGCATGAGCCTGTCCGCCGCGCTGTTCGTGCTCGTCCTCGTGCCCGCCTACTTCGCCCCGGCCCGTGACCTGGCGGCCGGCTACCACGCCCGGGCCCGGGCGGGCGCTGCCGCCGAACTGCTGGCCCCGCTCCTGGACGCCTCCGGCGAGACCCTCTCCGACGCTTCGGGCGCGACTCTCCTCGACGCTTCCGGCGCGACGCTCTCCGACGCCTCCGGGGAAAGTGCCCTGCCGTCCACCGAACCCGAACCGCGGACCGGGCGGACCGCCACGGCGCCCCCCGGGGTGCACCTGGACAGAGTCACCGTCCGCCACCCCGGACGGGAAGCGCCCGCCCTGGACGAGGTGAGCGTGCGGCTCGAGCCGGGACGGTGCCTCGCCGTCACCGGGCCCAGCGGGGCGGGCAAGTCCACCCTGCTGGCCGTCGCGGCCGGTCTGGCCGCCCCGCACGGCGGACGCGCCCGCCATCTGCTGGACGGACGGCCCGTCCCGGCCGATCCCGGCCGGGTCTCCTGGGTGGGCCAGCCGGCCCATCTGCTGCCCGGCACGCTGCGCGAGAACCTCCTCCTGGCCCGTCCCACCGCGAGCGACCGCGACCTGCTGGACGCCGTCGCCGCCCTCGGTTTCGAAGACCTCCTGGCCGCGCTGGAGCAGGGCCTGGACACACCGCTCGGGGAACGCGGCACCGGCCTGTCCTCCGGTCAGTCCCAGCAACTCGCCCTCCTGCGGGCGCTGCTGAGGGACGCGCCCCTGCTGTGCCTGGACGAACCCACCGCGCATCTGGACCCGGAGGCGGAGCGGCGGGTCGTGTCCGCGCTGCGGACCCTGACCCGCGACCGTACGGTCCTGCTCGCCACCCACAGTCCCGCGCTGCTGCCGCTGGCGGACCAGGTCATCACGCTGGACCACGGGAGGGCCCGGTGAGCCGTCCCGGCGCCTGGCGCCTGTTGCGCACGGCGGTGCCGCGCCGCACCCTGGCGGCCGGCCTGCTGCTGGCCACCGCGGCCGAACTCAGCGGCGCCGCGCTGCTCGGTGTGTCCGGCTGGTTCCTGACCACCTGTGCCGTGGTCACCCTTCAGGCCAACACCACCTGGTCCTGGATGTATCCGTCGGGTGCCGTCCGGGCGCTGGCGCTGTCCCGCACCGGGCTGCGCTACCTCGAACGCCTGGTCAACCACCGGTCCCTGCTGACCACCCAGGTCGCGCTGCGCGCCCGGCTGGCCCGCGGCGCCGCCCGGCTCACCCCCCGCGAGCTGCGCGGACAACGCGACGGAACGCTGCTCACCCGGCTCACCGACGACGTGGAGACCGTCGCGGGCCTGCCCGCGAACGCGCTCGCCCCGTTGGTGGCGGCGGTCACCACGGCGGCCCTCGTCGAGATCCTGCTGTGGTGGGCGATGCCGCTGCTGGGGGCGGTGGAGCTGGTCGTCTGGGCAGCGGGCCTCGCCTGGGCCCGGGGGGCGCACCGCCGGGCCAGGACCCATCTGGCCACCGCCGCCGAGACCAGGGCGGCGCTGCGTACCGTACTGCTGGGCAGCCGGGCCGCCTTCAACGAACTGCGGTGCCTGGACGCCCTGCCGCAGGCCGCGCGGACGGCGACGAGCGCCGTCGCCGCCGTAGAGTCCGCGGAGTGGGCCGCCGCCCGGGCCGAACGGCAGGGCCGACTGGCGCTGCGGCTCCTCGCCGCGCTGGGGCAGGCGGCGGTCCTGGTCGTCGCCCTGCGCGCCACCCCGGCCCAGCCGATCGCCGTCGTGGTCGGCGAAGTACTTCTGGTGGCCGCGGGATGGGAGTTGCTGGAGCGACTCCCCCGGCTGGTGCAGCAGCTGGCCGGGGCCGGGGACGCGGCCGCACGCCTGGCTCCCCTGGCGGCCGGGGAGCGGACCGCGGACCGGCCGCGGCCGGCCGCCCGTTCCCTGCGGATGTCCGGCCTCCCGCTGCCGGGCTCGTCCACGGCGCTCACCCTGACCCTGGCGGGCCCCGCTCTGGTGCTGGTCACCGGCCCCAACGGCAGCGGGAAGTCGGCACTGCTCGGCCGGCTCGCGGGGCGTGTACCGGCCCCCGTCGGCACGGTGCTCGTGGACGGCACTCCCGTGCACGAACTGCCGGCCGGGGCCGTCGCCGAGACGGTCACCCTGGTCGAGGCCGACGACTGGCTGGCCGACGACACCGTGGCGGCCAATCTGCGTCAGGCGGCACCCTCGGCCGACACCGCGGCGCTCCGGGCCGCGCTGGAGGTGGTCGGCCTGTCCGCCCTGCCGCTCGACGCGCCGGTCGGCCCCGGCGGACGCATGCTGTCCCAGGGACAGCGGCGCCGTCTCGCCACAGCGCGGGCCGTGCTGAGGCGGCCTGCGGTGCTGCTGCTCGACGAACCCGTGGCCGGTCTGGACCGCACGGCCGCGACGGCGCTGCTGGCCGCGCTGGACCGGGCCCTGCCCGGGACCGCGCTGGTCATCGCCTTGCAGGAGCAGGACCTCGGGCTGCTGGACCGGGCGCCCACCGCGGTCGTCCGGCTCGGCGAGGACGCCGGCCGGACCGCTCCCGCGCGCCTTGCGCGCGGGCCCGAGCGCTCCGTGGCGCTCCACGCCGCCCCGGCCGGCGCGGGGGTCGCGGACCGCGGCCCCGGCCGGGAATGAAACCGGGCTCGCCGGGGCGCGGTTGCCCCGGCGAGCCCGGACCGGCGCGGTGACCGGATCACTGCCGAAAGCGCCGCACAGGACCCGCTGTGCGGCGCGTCGAAACCGTCCTCGACACCTCAGTCGAAGCGCAGGTCGGAGAGCTGCCGTTCGAGCGCGGTGACGTCGTCGTCCTCGGGATTCTCCTCGGCCGAACGGGCGGCCATGAGGGCGGCCAGTTCGCCGCCCGCCCGCCGGATGCGCGCGGGCAGACCCTCGGTGTATTCGTCGGCGCCGGATCCCCAGTCCTCGGAGGCCGCGTACACCGCGGTGGGCACGACCGCGGCGCGCAGATAGGCGAAGAGCGGGCGCAGCGCGTGCTCCAGGACCAGGGAGTGGCGGGCCGTGCCTCCGGTCGCCGCGATCACGACCGGCTTCCCGGTGAGGGCGTCCGGGTCGATCAGGTCGAAGAAGGACTTGAACAGCCCGCTGTAGGAGGCGGTGAACACGGGAGACACGACGATCAGACCGGTCGCGCCCGTCACCGCGTCGATCGCGGTGGCCAGGGGCGGAGCCGGGAATCCGGTGACGAGGTTGTTGGCGACGGCGACGGCCAGTTCCCGCAGTTCGATGACCTCGGTCTCCAGCTCGTGGCCCTGAGTGGCGAGTTCACCGCGGACCGACTCGGCGAGACGGTCCGCGAGCAGGCGGGTGGAGGACGGGGTGCTCAGCCCCGCGGACACGGCGACCAGCTTCATTCTGCGGTCTCTTCCTTCTCGGACGCCGCGGCGGCGTCTGCCTTCTCGGACGCGGCGGCGGCGACCCGGGCCGCGTGCGTCGGCGCGTCCGGCACATCCGCCGGGCGGCCGTTCGCGAACTCCTTGCGCAGGACGGGCACGACCTCCTCGCCGAGGATATCGAGCTGTTCCAGGACGGTCTTCAGCGGGAGGCCCGCGTGGTCCATCAGGAAGAGCTGCCGCTGGTAGTCGCCGACGGTCTCACGGAAGGACAGCGTCCGCTCGATGACCTGCTGGGGGGAGCCGACCGTGAGCGGGGTCTGCTCGGTGAAGTCCTCCAGCGACGGCCCGTGCCCGTAGACGGGCGCGTTGTCGAAGTAGGGGCGGAACTCCCGTACGGCGTCCTGGGAGTTCTTCCGCATGAAGACCTGGCCGCCCAGACCGACGATGGCCTCCTCCGGCCGGCCGTGGCCGTAGTGGGCGTACCGCCGCCGGTAGAGCTGGACCATCCGCCGCGTGTGCTCGGCGGGCCAGAAGATGTTGTTGTGGAAAAAGCCGTCACCGTAGTAGGCCGCCAGGTCGGCGATCTCCGGGGAGCGGATGGAACCGTGCCAGACGAACGGCGGTACGCCGTCCAGCGGACGGGGCGTGGCGGTGAAGCCCTGCAGGGGCGTGCGGAACTTCCCCTCCCAGTCGACCACGTCCTCGCGCCACAGGCGGCGCAGCAGCTCGTAGTTCTCCTTGGCGAGGTTGATGCCCTGGCGGATGTCCTGTCCGAACCAGGGGTAGACCGGGCCGGTGTTGCCGCGCCCCATCATGAGGTCCACCCGGCCGTCGGCCAGGTGCTGGAGCATCGAGTAGTCCTCGGCGATCTTCACCGGGTCGTTGGTGGTGATCAGCGTCGTGGCCGTGGAGAGAATGATCTTCTCGGTGCGCGCGGCGACATAGCCGAGCATGGTGGTCGGCGACGACGGCACGAACGGCGGGTTGTGGTGTTCGCCGGTCGCGAAGACGTCCAGGCCGACCTCCTCCGTCTTGAGCGCGATAGCGACCATCGCCTTGATGCGCTCGTGCTCCGGCGGAGTACGGCCAGTGGTCGGATCGGTGGTCACATCACCGACGGTGAAGATGCCGAACTGCATGGATCCCTCTTCTTCCGGCAAACGTGTGCGTGCTGAACGGTAGGCATCCGTCGGGCGGTGGTCGTGTCCGAGAGTGCACCGCCATGAGCCCTCCAGCGCCCTGCTTACCCTCAGACGTTGCGGGAGCGGGGGCGCTCCTTTGAGGATCGACGGTGTCAGCGGAGGCGACGTGTGCGAGGGGGGCCTGTGGTGCTGCTGCTCGATCTCGCCACCGTGGCGCCCCGTGAGCGGGTGGAGGCGTTCCGGCACGCGCTGACGGATTCGCTGGTGCCCAACGACATCGCCCACGAGGAGCCCCCGACGGGCATCCACGCCTGCATGGAGGTGTGGCGGGTGGGCGACCTGGACCTCTTCGCCACCCGCAATTCCGGCTTCGAGGTACGGCGCGACACGCGGCACGTACGCCACCACCGAAGCAATCCCGTGGTCTCCGTCTCGCTCCAGCCCGCGGGCCTCCACCGCGCCGAAGCCGGGGGCCGCCGTACACTGTTGGGGCCCGACGACATCTGCGTCTTCCACGAGCTGTCACCCCGTACGTACGGCTGGTCCGGCGACGGGGCCTCCCAGGCCATCATGTTCGACATGAACCGCCTGAACCTGCCGGTGGACGTGGTGGTCAAGGCCTCCCTGCAACTGCGCGCCAGCCCGCTGTACGACCTGGTCCTCCAGCACCTGCGCGGTCTGTGGCGTGATCCGGGCCGTCTCGAAGGCGATCCCGGGGCGTCGGCCCTGGCGAGCGCCACCACGGATCTCATTCGGGCGCTGCTGCTGTCGGCGGCGCACGCCGAGGGGACCGCCACGGTGCGGTCGGCCATGGAAGGCACGCTGCTCACCCGGATCATCGCCTACGCGCGCAGCCACCTCGCGGATCGCGACCTGACCCCCGGGCGGATCGCGGCCGAGCACGCCATCTCGGTGCGCCGTCTGTATCTCCTGCTCAGCGAGGCGGGCATCAGCCTGGAGCAGTGGCTGATCGCCGAACGGCTCACGAAGGCTCAGCAGATGCTGGCCTCACCGCGCTACGAGCGGCTCACCGTGGCGGCCGTGTCCGCACGGTGCGGATTCAGCAGCCCGAGCCACTTCAGCCGCCGGTTCCAGGCGGCGTACGGGCTGTCGCCGAGCGAGTGGCGCCGGCACGGTGACAGCGGCCCCTCCAAAGACGGGTCCGGCCGGGGCAGGGCGACGACGGGACCGGCGTCGGACGGGACCGGATCCCGCGCCGCCCGGTCAGACGGCATGTAGGGCGGCGTGCAGCGTGTCCGTCGTCTGGATGCGGACCGCCTTGGACGCGTGGGTGTCGCGGAGCAGGTCGAAGAGGACGAATCCATGAATCGTGCCGTGGTAGCGAGCGGAAACGACCGGGACGTCCGCCTCCCTCAGCTTCGCCGCGTATGCCTCGCCCTCGTCGCGCAGCACATCGGCCTCGGCGGTGACGACGAGGGCCGGCGGCAGGCCACGCAGCCGGGGGAGGTCCGCGCGCAGCGGGGACACGGCGCCCCGCGTCCGGGTCTCCGGGTCCGGCGCGTACTGCTGCCAGTACCAGCTCATGACGTCCCGGTCCAGGAAGTAGCCTTCCCCGAACTGGCGGTAGGAGGGGGTGTCCATCGCCGCGTCGGTCACCGGGCAGATCAGCACCTGGTGACAGATGGACGGCTCGCCGCGCTCCAGCGCGACGAGCGTGAGGGCGGCCGCCTGCTGGGCGCCCGCGCTGACGCCGGCGACCGCGATCCTGGCCCCGTCCAGCCGGCACTGCTCGCCGTGCCGGGCGATCCACCGGGCGACGGTGTACGCCCGCTCGACCGCGCCCGGGTATCGTGCGTCCTCCGGCCCGTCGTACTCGGGTACCACCACGGCGGCGTCCACGCCGAGGACCAGGTCCGCCACCAGTTGCCGGTGTGCGTGCGCGTCGGTCAGCATCCAGCCCATCCCGTGCAGATACAGCACCACCGGCAGGGGATGCTCGCTGCCGGCGGGGCGGAGGATCCGCACCCGGATCCGCTTGCCGTCGCTTCCCGGCAGAGCGAGCCACTCCTCCTCCACATCGGGCTCGTCAGGGCCCTCGCTGTTCCACAGGGCCGCCATACGGGCTCGGGAGGCGGCCGTGTCGGTGGTGCCGTCGACCGCGGGGCACGCGTTCGCCTCGATGAAGGCCCGAACCTGTCGTTCGAGGACAGGCTTCGCCCTCAGGGTGTGAAGGTCTACTTCCACGAACAACTCCTGCGTGGGGGGCAATTCACGGGCCGTGCGGAGGAGCAGCCCCCCACCCGCTCTCGGGCAGGGAGGCAGAACTCGGTGACGGACACAACTATGCCCGCACACACAATCCACCCTAGGCCGCCTGCCGCCGGGAGGCGGGCGAGGCTACCGTACTTACCCGTGCCGCTGCGTGCACACTTCGGATCCTGTTCGAGCTTTCGAACCCCGCACACCGCGATGTGCAGTCATATGACTTAACGCTTTTCCTCCTGGCCGCAGGAGACTTGTGGACCGGTGTGTCGAGAGTGGTGTCCGTCCCCCTTCAGCGCACCGTTCACTTCAATCCGGGGCGGCCGAAAGGAGTCCACGTGAGCACTCCGTCCAGGACAGCTGTCGCGCCGGGCACCGCAGCATCCTCCGATGTCGGCGCCACCGTCGCACGATGGCTGACCCCCATCCACGATCACCCGAGACAGGGCGACCCCCTGCCGGGCTCCATGACACTGCATCACTTCGGCTATGTGCGTCTGATCGCCTGTGAGGCCGAACCGCTGCGTCTCACCCACGGCCCGCGCGCGGCGGCCGAACACGACGGGGACGCGATCGCCCTGCTGGTTCCCCGCAACGGGACCGTGCGGCTGGTACAGGACGGCCGGGGTGCCCACGTGGAGAGCGGGCAACTGGCGCTGATCGACCTGCGCCGGCCCTTCTCGGTCGAACAGCGGGACACCGTCCGCATCATGTTCTTCCGCCTCCCCGCGCACGTCCTGCACGTCCCCGGGGACGCCCTGCGGACCCTCAGCGCCCGCGCCCTCACGCCGAAGGGCGGAGTGGCCGCGCTGCTGGCGCCCCTCCTGCGGCGCCTGGACGACACGGCTTCCCGGATCCCCGCCGCGGTGGGTGAGCGGCTCGGGGGCATCGTCACGGAGCTGGTGGCCGCCCTGATCGACGATGTCTACGAGGCCTGCGAGACGATGGACCGGCTCCCTCGGACCGGACCCCAGCAGTTGGTCGCCTCGATCCGTCAGTACATCGACCGGCACCTCCACGACCCCGATCTCTCGGCGGAGGACATCGCCCGGGCGCACCTCATCTCGGTCCGCTATCTGCACCGTCTCTTCCAGGGCGAGGGTGTCACCGTGGGCAGGCTGATCCTGCATCGGCGGGTCGAGGAGTGCGCCCGGGAGCTCGCGCGGCGCGGCCGGGTGGGCCCCTCCATCTCGGTGGTGGCGTCCCGCTGGGGCTTCCGCAACCCGGCGCACTTCAGCCGCGCCTTCAAGGCCGTCCACGGGGAGTCGCCGCAGCAGTGGCGTCGCCACGCGGTCGCGACCGCGGCGGTGCCGTCGACCACCCGGAGCTGAGCCAGGGCCCGGAACACGGCCGGACCCCCGGTCCGGACTCCGCACCCTGTCGGGGTGCGGAGTCCGGA
>NZ_JBSFXK010000078.1:0-27190 GCF_053595355.1 Streptomyces sp. NPDC002513
GGACCTCATCCATCTCCTCGGGTGTCATACCCGATACAAGATCACACGCTACCGATCAGACGGCAGTTGGGCTACCTAACGAAGCCCTACTAGACCCTTTCCAGGATCATGGCGTTGGCGAGTCCGCCCGCCTCGCACATCGTCTGCAACCCGTACCGTGCTCCACGCTCGCGCAGCGCGTGCACCAGGGTGGTCGTCAGCCGGGTGCCGCTCGCGCCCAGCGGGTGGCCGAGGGCGATGGCCCCGCCGTGGACGTTGACCTTGGCGAGGTCGGCGCCCGTCTCCTGCTGCCAGGCCAGGACGACACTGGAGAAGGCCTCGTTCACCTCGAAGAGGTCGATGTCACCGAGCGTCAGACCCGCCTTGCGCAGCACCTTCTCGGTGGCGGGGATGACCCCGGTGAGCATCAGGAGGGGGTCGGAGCCCGTGACCGCGAAGCTGTGCAGCCGGGCGAGCGGGCGCAGGCCGAGCCGGGCCGCGGTCTCGCTGGTGGTGATGAGCACCGCCGAGGCGCCGTCGTTGATCGGGCTCGCGTTGCCGGCGGTGACGTTCCACTCGATCTGCGGGAACCGCTCGGCGAAGCCCGGGTCGTAGTAGGCGGGCTTGAGTCCGGCGAGGATCTCGGGGGTGGTGGAGGGCCTGACGGACTCGTCGCGCGTGAGCCCCTCCAGCGGGGCCGTCTCGGCGGTGAACAGGCCGGCGTCCCACGCGGCCGCGGCCTTGCGGTGGGAGGACGCGGCGAAGGCGTCCATCTGCTCGCGGCTGATCGACCACTTGGCGGCGATCAGCTCGGCACTGATGCCCTGCGGGACGAGGCCCTCCGGGTAGCGCGCGGCGACTCCGGGCCCGAAGGGGTCCTTGCCGGCGGGCACGTTCGACCACATGGGTACGCGGCTCATGGACTCCACGCCGCAGGCCACGACGATGTCGTAGGCGCCCGACAGCACGCCCTGGGCGGCGAAGTGCACGGCCTGCTGGGAGGAGCCGCACTGCCGGTCCACGGTGGTCGCGGGCACCGCCTCCGGGAAGCCCGCGGACAGCGCGGCGTACCGGGTGATGTTCATGGCCTGCTCGCCGACCTGGTCGACGGTGCCGCCGATGACGTCGTCGATGAGCGCCGGGTCGATGCCGGAGCGTTCGACGAGGGTGCGCAGGGTGTGCGCGAGGAGTTCCACGGGGTGGACGGAGGCGAGCGCGCCGTTGGGCTTGCCCTTGCCCACCGGGGTGCGTACGGCTTCCACGATCACGGCGTCACGCATGGTACGGGCCTCCTTGCCCGGTGTGCCGAAGCGGCGTTACCGGTGAGTAGGAAATCTGGATCCACCATAACTCCCAGAGTTTGAAAAACAAACCCTCCCCTAGACTGGACGTATGGCCGCCTCCAGAGATCCGCGCCCCTGCTCCATCGCCGACACGCTGGCCCTCGTCGGCGAGAAGTACTCCCTGCTCGTCCTGCGCGAGGTCTGCCTCGGCAACGGGCGCTTCGACCAGCTCGTGCGCAACATCGGCGCCCCGCGCGATGTCCTCGCCGCGCGGCTCAAGCGCCTGGTGGAGGGCGGGATCCTGACGAAGAGGAAGTACAGCGAGCGCCCGCAGCGCTACGAGTACCGAGCCACGGCCGCGGGCCTGGAGCTGGAGGCGGTGCTGATGACCCTCATGGCATGGGGCGACCGCCATCTCCACGGAGACGACGACCGCCCCATGGTGATCGAGCACGGCTGCGGCCACGCGCTGACCCCGCTCGTCACCTGCTCCGCCTGCGGCGGGGAGGTCCGGCACGGGGAGCTGACGGCACACCCCCAGGCACCGGGCTGGACGGTGCCGGGCCCGGCCGCGGCCTGAGAACTCCATCCAGGAGCCCCGCGCACGCCGCCTCCCGTGGGCCCGGATACGGCGCCGTGCCGTACGGCCCCCGGTGGCGACATACGCCTCCCAGTTGTGGCACCCCACCCTCGCCGGGCGCGGCCCCCTCACAGAGGGGACCGCGCGGCCATGGCAGGCCGGACGGCCTGCGGGCGACCTGCTAGTGCCCCGGCAGGCAACGTTCGCCCCGTCGCGACGCCCGGCACGCTCCCCCAAGCTCTTCGAGCAGGGGGGTACCCCCACTCGCCGCACCGCCCGAAAGTCCAAGTACATCCAGTACGAGGTCTTCCGGCCGGCACGCCGAGAGCACGCACCGGACGCCGCTCCTTAACGGGCAAACGTTGCCTGCCGCGGCACTAGGGCCGCACGTAGGGGCGGGTCATGATCTCCATGTTGTGGCCGTCCGGGTCGTCGAAGTACGCGCCGTGACCGCCGAACAGGCGGTTCGTCCGGCCCGGCTCGGTGTGGCGGGGGTCGGCGTAGTACGTGACTCCGCGCGTCTCCAGTCGGGCGATCATGGTGGTGAACTGCTCTTCCGGCACGAGGAACGCGTAGTGCTGCGACTGGATCGGCTCGTCGCGCTTCTCGTAGTAGTCGAGGGTCACCCCGTTGCCGAGGTCCACGGGCACGAAGGGCCCCATCGGGGCACCGACCTCCAGGCCCAGTATCCCGGCGAGGAACGCGGCCGAAAGGCGCCGGTCCCTCGCGTAGACGGCCGTGTGGTTCAACTGAACGGCGGCGGTGGGAGGTTCATATGTGTGGGGGTGCTGCTGCTCGGATGTCATCAGAAGATCTCTCCGGGTCGTGAGATGCACGGGACGAGGGCGCCGCACGCGGGCGCCGAAGCGGGAACCCGGAGAAGAAGGCGGGGCTCTGGCCCGCCTCGCGCTCACGCCGAGGCCGGGCGCCTCACTCGTGTATGGCCCACGGCCGACCCGGCAGTCACCCGGCCGACTCTAGCGTCGGCCTGGCGTCGGCCGCGGCCCGGGGGACCCGAATTCGGCCGCCTCGGCCCGCGGACCGGCCCACCGGCCGGGGCAGGACCCGGCGCACTGCCGCCCGGCCACCCCAAGCGCTGGTAAAGCCCCGGTGATGGCACCGTCATCCCGGAGCGCTACGCTGCCATCCGACATCCGATCACCGGCCGCCGCACGGCATGCCGCGGCTCGGTGTGCCCGTCGTCGCTTCCACGATCAGCGCTTGGACCCGATCACTCCATGTCTTGGCTTGAATCACTCATCCTCGGACTCGTCCAGGGGCTGACCGAATTCCTCCCCGTCTCCTCCAGTGCCCATCTGCGGCTGACCGCGGCCTTCGCGGGCTGGACGGACCCGGGAGCTGCCTTCACCGCGATCACCCAGATCGGCACGGAGTCCGCCGTGCTGATCTACTTCCGCAAGGACATCGCGAACATCCTCTCCGCCTGGTTCCGTTCGCTGTTCGACAAGACGATGCGGCAGGACCACGACGCGCAGATGGGCTGGCTGGTGATCGTCGGCTCTATACCCATCGGCGTGCTCGGCGTGACCCTGAAGGACCAGATCGAGGGGCCCTTCCGCGATCTGCGGATCACGGCGACCACACTGATCGTCATGGGTGTGATCCTCGGCGTCGCGGACCGGCTCGCGGCGCGTGGCGAGGCCGGCGGCCGGCACCGGCTGCCGAAGCAGCGCAAGACGCTGGCCGATCTGAACGTCAAGGACGGCCTGGTCTTCGGCATCTGCCAGGCGATGGCCCTGATCCCCGGAGTCTCGCGGTCCGGCGCCACGATCAGCGGCGGCCTGTTCCTCGGCTACCGGCGCGAGGCCGCGGCGCGCTACTCCTTCCTCCTCGCCATTCCGGCCGTTCTGGCGTCGGGCGCCTTCGAACTGAAGGACGCCGCGGAGACGGGGCAGGTGAGCTGGGGGCCGACGCTGTTCGCGACGGTCATCGCGTTCGTGTCCGGGTACGCCGTCATCGCCTGGTTCATGAAGTTCATCTCGACCAAGAGCTTCATGCCGTTCGTGTGGTACCGGGTCGGGCTGGGGGTGCTCATCATCGCCCTGGTCGCCGCGGGTGTCCTGAGTCCCCACGCGGCCGAGTCCGCGGGCTGACCGGGCGGGGCGATCGAGCCCTGTCCCTCCCTTGACCGTCTCCCACTCCCCTGTCTGTCGCCCGGGGTGGCGAAGCCCCCTGCGAGCGGCTGACGAGGGGGCGTCGCCCTCAGCCGGAAACGTCGCCCGCGAGCTTCCCCCGCCCGTCCGCCTCGCGGAGGATGGCCGCTCAACCGGACTTGCGCGCCACGCCCCCGTAGAAGCCGATCTCACCGGACCTCGCCGGCACAGGGGTGTCCGGGCGCCAGAACGGGACCTGGGCCAGGCCCGGTTCGACCAGGTCGAAGCCGTCGAAGAAGCGCTCGACCTCGGCGCGGGACCTCAGGTTCAGGGTGGCCGTGGCCTTGTTGTAGACGGCCTGGGCCTCGCTGCGATCGGCGAAGTCGTCCGTGGCGTGCGAGAGCACCAGGAAGCTGCCGGCCGGAAGTGCGTCGCGCAGGGTGGCGACGACCTGCTCGGGCCGCTCCTCGTCGGTGAGGAAGTGCAGGACGGCGACAAGGAGCAGCGCGACCGGCTCGTCGAAGTCGATGACCCGGCGGACGTCAGGGTGGTCCACGACGGACCGCGGGTCGCGCAGGTCGGCGAGCACGATGCTGGTCGCGCCGGAACGGCTGAGCAGCGCGTCGGCATGCACCTTCACGATCGGGTCGTTGTCGACGTACGCGACGCGTACGTCCGGGGCCACCTCGTGGGCGATCTCATGCACGTTCGGCGAGGTCGGCAGCCCGGTGCCGACGTCGAGAAGCTGGCGGACGCCGCTGCCTACAACGTGCCGGACGGCGCGCCGCAGGAAGGCGCGGTTGGCCTGCAGGCCGATCCGCACCTCGGGTGCGGCGGCGGCGAGTTCGTCGCCGGCCCGTTGGTCCACCTCGTAGTTGTCCTTGCCGCCCAGCAGGTAGTCGTAGATCCGCGCAGGGTGCGGCCTGCTGGTGTCGATCTCCTCGGCGCGGAAGCCGTCCTGTCTCACGCTGCACTCCTCTCGACAGCCGCCACGGCCCCATCCGCGAACGCCTGACGACAGCCTCCCACAGCAACTCCCATGCTCACGCCTCCCGTTGCGCCGCAGGCGCCGGTGGGGCCGGCTCGAAGCGCCGCCCCGGTCCTCCACCTCCCGTCCACGGATTCGACCGTGACCAACCACATACCGTGTGCGCAGTCGTACGGTGGCGGGCTGTCACCGTTACCCCTAGGCTTGCCCGCATGTCCCCCGATTTCCAGAGCCCTGGTTCCGCGCGGTCCGCCAACGACCTGAACGAGCGGATCCGCGCGCTATGGCTGCGTGCGGGCGGCTCCCTGTCGACCCAGGAGCGCGCGGAGTACGAGCTGTTGGTCGTGAGGTGGGCCGCGGCGATGCGCGGCGAGGTCATCGAGGCGGCCTGAAGACGCCGCCGAAAGGGCCCGGTTCGGCACGCATGGAGGCAACAGCCGTACCACGACAGGCATTTGTCGGCATCGGGTGGTATTCCGCAGGCGCCGAGAGAGCGCCGCCCGTCCGGGTATCCCTTGAGGCGCGGGCCACATGAGCCCGGGGCCGGCCGGTGCCCCTCTCCCCGCCGCACCCCCTGTGCGCGTGCGCCTCCTTCAGCCGTGCGCCCCCGCGGCCTCCTCGCCCCCCACGGCTCCGAGCGCCGCGCCACGCCCGTCCACCGCACGCCTGGCACAGATGAGGGCGGCGTGTCGACGCGCCACGCCGGGAATACGCCCGATCGGCCCCATGACCTCACACGCCAGACATGTCCGATATGACAGTTATGAAGGGCTGTCAGTACGTTCATCGCAGATCGGCTGCCCGGCCGGCGCCTCTGCGACAGAGAGAAGTGACATGCCCACGCGTACCTTTGCCGTGACCGCAGCCGTAGTGGCCACCGCGGTCCTGGCCACCACCGGCCTCACCTACGCCGCGACCGTCGAATCCACCGAGGCGGCCCCGCCCGCGAAGCACGCGGCCCAAAAGGCAGCGCACGCCGTCCGTCCCGCCCCGAAGGCCGCGCATGCCCGGCATGCAGCCCCGGCGGCCCCGGCCGCCCCGGCCGCGAACGGTGGCGGCGACGCCCATGACAGAAGCGACGAGGGCGGCTCGAAGAAGGGCCACGACCGCCGCCGTCACCACCGCGGGCCGGGTTGGATCCACTTCAACGAACGGACGTACTCCGCCGCCCCGGAGGGCTGTATCACCGCGGCGAGCGGGCTCGGCTCCAGCAGTTTCAGCATCGACAACGACAGCGACAAGTTCGTTGAGGTCTACCGTGGTTTCACGTGCGACAACGGCGCCCCGGTCGCCACCGTCGGTCCCCGCGGCAGCACCTTCGGCGTCGTACCCAGCACCTCGGGCGAGGGCGACTTCCTGAACGGGGACGAGTTCTTCCGCGCGAGCATGTTCAGTGACGACAACGTCGCGGGCAGTTTCCGGGTGGTCGGCCGCGAAGACATGTGGTGACCGCGCCCCCGCCGCACCGCGGCCCCACCCCGCCGCCCGCCCACGCCCCGGGCGGCTGCCCGAAACCCCGCGCACACCCCTTGGCTGCGCATCCCGCGTCCCCAACACTGAGCCGATGACCCAGCGCGTGAACCTCGCGACCGTGATGGACCGCCTGGCCGTCGACGGACTCGTCACCGAGTACGCGGCAGCCGTGGACGACGGAGACTGGGAGGCGTACCGAGAACTGTTCACCCCGGACGGACGGGCCGACTACCGCTCGGCCGGCGGCATCGAGGGGGACGCCGGTCAGGTCGCCGGATGGCTGGAGCGGAGCATGCGGCCGTTCCCGGTGCGCCAACACCTGATCGTGAACCGGCACGTACGCTTCGGCACCCTCGCGCACGACGTCGGCGACACCGCCCGGGTCCGGGCCGACTACCTCAACCCGATGCGTCTCGCGGAGTCGAAGCGCCTTTCGGGGTCGAAGCGTCTCCCGGGGACGGACGACGGCCCGTCCGCGCCGGACCTCGTGTGCGGCGGCCGGTACGCGTTCGCGTTTGTGCGGACGGAGGAGGGGTGGCGGCTGCACGAGGTGGTCGCCCGGGAGAAATGGCGCAGCCTCCCGCGGCAGCCTCGTGAGGACCCGGCCACCTGAGCGCGCCCCACCGCCGTGCGCCCAGGCCCTCTGTCGTGGATCTTCCCCAGCGCGCACACTGGAGACATGCACCGGGGTGGAATGCGCCGCATGAGGATGCCCGACGACTGGCTCGCCTCCCGCTGGTGGCGCGGTGCCGCCGCCGTGCTCGCGGGCGCGCTGCCGGTGTTCGCCTTCCCCGCGCCGTCCTGGTGGTGGTTCGCGTACGTCGCCCTGGTCCCGTGGATCCTGCTCGTCCGGTCCGCGCCGACCCCGAGGCGGGCCGCGTACGACGGCTGGCTCGGCGGCTTCGGTTTCATGACCGCCGTGCACCACTGGCTGATACCGAGTCTGAACGTCTTCACCTTCGTCATCGCGGCGCTGCTCGGGGCGCTGTGGGCGCCCTGGGGCGTCCTGGTGCGGCGCTTCCTGGGCGGGATGCCCTCGCCCAGGCGGTTGGCCGCCGCCCTTCTCGTCCTGCCCTCCGGCTGGCTGGTGGTCGAGCTGGTCCGCTCGTGGCAGGGGCTCGGCGGGCCCTGGGGGCTGCTCGGCTCCAGCCAGTGGCAGGTGGCGCCCGCGCTGCGCCTGGCCTCCATCGGCGGGGTCTGGCTGCTGAGCTTCCTGGTCGTGGGCGTCAACATCGCCCTGGCGATGCTCGTGGCGGTGCGGGCGTCGCGCGTGGTGGCCGTGGCCGGGCTCGTCGTGACGGCCACGGCGGCATCGGCGGCATGGGCCTGGTCGCCGCGCCCGGACGTCGATGGACGGGTGCGCGTCGCCGTCGTCCAGCCGGGCGTCATAGCCGGCACGGACAGCGGCACCAGACGGTTCGAGCGCGAGGAGCAGCTGACCCGTCGTCTCGCCGGGCAGGACGTGGACCTCGTCGTGTGGGGCGAGAGCAGCGTCGGCTTCGACCTCGCGCAGCGGCCCGATCTGACGGACCGGGTCGCTGCGTTGTCGCGGCTGGTGAAGTCCGACATCCTCGTCAACGTCGACGCCCGCCGCTCCGACCGCCCCGGCATCTACAAGAGTTCCGTGCTCATCGGCCCGCACGGTCCGACGGGCGAACGCTACGACAAGATGCGGCTGGTTCCGTTCGGCGAGTACATACCGGCGCGGTCCGTGCTCGGCTGGGCCACCTCGGTCGGCAAGGCGGCCCCCGAGGACCGCAGGCGCGGCACCGAACAGGTGATCATGAACGCCGGTCACGGACTGCGCGTGGGCCCGATGGTCTGCTTCGAGTCCGCGTTCCCGGACATGAGCCGCCATCTCGCCGAGGACGGGGCCGAGCTGCTGCTCGCCCAGTCGTCGACGTCGACGTTCCAGCACAGCTGGGCGCCCGAACAGCACGCCTCACTGGCCGCGCTGCGCGCCGCGGAGACCGGCCGCCCGATGGTGCACGCCACCCTGACCGGCGTCTCCGCCGTCTACGGCCCGGGCGGTGAACGCGTCGGCTCCTGGCTCGGCACCGGCCGGAGCGCGTCGGTGGTCTACGACGTCCCGCTCGCCCACGGAGTCACGCCCTACGACCGCTACGGCGACTGGCCGGTCTACGGGGCCCTGCTGGTGATCGCCGCGCTGGGCGCCGCGGAGGGCGTCCGGGCGCTCAGCGCACGGCGGAACGCTCCAGCACCGCAGCGACCACCCGCTCGCACAGCTCATGGGTCGCCAGTGCGTCACGGGCGCTGAGCGCCTTGCCGGCCCGGACGGCGTCGAGGAAGGCGAGTGCGGCCTGCTCGATACCGCGCTGCCGGGCCACCGGCACCCAGTCCCCGCGCCGCCGCACGGTCGGCTGGCCCTTGTGGTCGATGATCTCGGCGAGGTTGAGCACCTGCCGCTTGGTGTCCTGCCCGGAGACCTCCAGGATCTCCTCCGCCGAGCCGCTGAGCCGGTTCATCACGCCGAGCGCGGTGAACCCGTCGCCGGCGAGCTGGAGCACCACATGGTGCAGCAGACCGCCCTCGACACGGGCCCGTACCGTCACGTCGTCGACCGGTCCCGGGACCAGGAACCGCAGCGTGTCGACGACATGGATGAAGTCGTCGAGGATCATGGTGCGGGGCTCCTCGGGCAGCCCGACGCGGTTCTTCTGCATCAGGATCAGCTCGCGCGGATGGTCGGCGCACTGCACGTACCCGGGTGCGTAACGCCGGTTGAAGCCCACCGCCAGACCGGTGTTCCGTTCCTCCGCGAGCCGCACCAGCCGTTCGGAGTCGGCGAGTTCGTAGGCGAGGGGCTTGTCGACGTAGGTGGGGACGCCCGCCTCCAGGAGCCGGGCGACGATCTCGGGGTGGGCGACGGTGGGCGCGTGCACGAACGCCGCGTCGAGGTTCTGGTCGAGGAGTGCGTCCAGACCGGCGTGCCGTTGCCGCTCGGGCAGGTGCAGACCGTCGGCGACACGGTGCAGGGTCGCGGGGGTCCGGGTCTGGAGGTGCAGTTCGATTCCCGGCTGCAGCGCGAGCACCGGCAGGTACGCCTTCTGCGCGATGTCACCGAGTCCGATGCAGCCGACCTTCACGTGGGTGTCTCCTGGGATTGCCTGCGAGTGCCTCGTCGGAAGCATACGGCCGCCGTACGGCGAGGTCGCCGGCGGCCGCCCGCCCCGCGGAAATGCGTGGCGGGGACGGGCGGGGTGCGCCAGGATGCGGCCATGACCACCCAACGCACCGAACCCGCCCAGAACGCCGGTGAACGAGCCATGCTCGAAGGCTGGCTCGACTACCACCGCCAGACACTCGCGTGGAAGTGCGAGGGCCTCACCGACGCCCAGCTCAGGACCGCCGCGGTGGAACCGTCCGAGCTGTCCTTGATGGGGCTGGTGCGGCACATGGCGGAAGTGGAGCGCGGCTGGTTCCGCAAGGTGCTCGTCGGTGACGACCCCGGCCCCCTCTACTTCAGCGACGAGGACGAGGACGGGGACTTCCACCTCACCGAGGACGACACCTGGGCAGAGGCGTACGCCACCTGGCAGGGGGAGATCGAGATCGCCCGGCGCCAGGCCGCCCGATTCGCTCTGGACGACCTCTCCGAGGGCCGGAGCAGGTTCACCGACGAGCCCTTCAACCTGCGCTGGATCTACACCCACATGATCGAGGAGTACGCCCGTCACAACGGGCACGCCGATCTGATCCGCGAGCGGATCGACGGGGCCACCGGGGACTGAGGTCACCCGTGCGGGGCATGCTCCGCCCGTCCGCGCCCCAAAGCCCGCCGAAACCAGCAGAGTTGCGCGGGTGCATCGAACGACGACGCGTGCAGCGTTCCTGGTCACCGTGGCCGTCTCGGCCCTCACCGGCTGTGTGACCCTCCAGCGGCCGTCCGCTCCGCTCCCGCCTCGGGCGCCCTCGCAGTCCTCGGCTCCGCGGGCGGACGGCGACATGGCGCCCCGGGTGGTGCAGGCCCCGGCGCGGGAGGCGCTGGAGATGGTCGGGGCCTCCCGTCCTCCGTCACCGGCCGCCGACGGGCATCGCATGCCCCGGTCGGCCTCGGCCACCGCGCGGACGGCCGTCCCGCACCAGCGCTCCACGTCTGCGCACCCGGGACGCGAGCGGCCCGGACCCCGCATCGAGGTGCCACCGATGGCGCCCGGACTGCTCGCCGGGAACCCGGACGTGTGCGCGCTCGGCCGCAGCTACGGAGGGTGGCGGCGAGGCAGCCCGGAGGCGGACATCTGCCGGAGCGCCTACGGCCGGTGAGCGGACCCGTCCGCAGAGACAGTTGGCCGATGAGCGGAGGCGGCCAGAGAGGCGGCTACGGTCGGTGAGCGGAGACCGCCGCAGAAACACCCGCGCCCGCGAGCCGGCCCGGCTGCCAAGGCGCCTACGGCCGGTGAGCGGCCCCGGCATCACGCGCCCCGCACAAGGGCCGGCCCGCCGCCCCGAGCCGGTGATGCCCGGCGTTCACGACCGGCGTCTGGGCGGTCCCAGGGTCTCTCCGCCCGGGCCCTTCGGGGGCCCCGGCTCGGGTGGGCTGTTCGTCGGTGGCTCCGTTGCGAGCCGCCGCTCCAGGCGGGCGATCGCCGTCCTGATGCCGGCGCCGTAGCCGTCGTCGCCCAGGGCGCCGGCCGCGCCGCGCGCCCGGCTCAGATGGGTGCGCGCGGCCTCGCAGCGGCCCAGCTTCACATAGTCCGCGGCCAGGTTCAGATGCAGGGAGGGGAAGAACGCGCGCACGGCGAGCGCCCCGTCGTGCGCGGCGAGGCGTTCGTCGCTGAGTTCCTCGGCGGCTGACAGCGCCCTCAGATCCCAGGCCAGCTCGTCCGCCGGGTCGTCCTGGGTGTCCGCCATGTAGTGCGCCACCGTGCAGCGGTGCAGCGGGTCGCCGTCCTCGCCGATCTCGGCCCACAGCCCCAGGAAGCGGTCCCGGGCCTCCTCGCGGTCTCCGCCGTGGTGCAGCATGACGACCTGACCGATCCGGCTCATCAGGGCGTCCGGCGCCGCCTGCCCCTGTCGCTTCGCCACCGCGTCCTCCACGCTCGTCGCCCATTACCACGACGCTAACCGCCCCCGCCGACAATCACGCTCAGGCGGCTCCGCAGGGCGCTGGGCCAAGCCGGTGACGGCGCGGGACGTCCGATGGCCGGGCGGATCCGGACCGGGATCCGAACCCGCCCCGCGCCGCGCCGTCTCACCCGAGGTCGGGAATCGTCCAGTCGATCGGCTCGTGCCCCTGCCGGGCCACCGCCTCGTTGATCTGCGTGAACGGGCGCGATCCGAAGAACTTCTTCGCGGACAGCGGCGAGGGGTGCGCACCCTTGACGACGACATGCCGGGTCTCGTCGATGAGGGGCAGCTTCTTCTGGGCGTAGTTGCCCCAGAGCACGAACACCGCCGGATCCGGCCGGTCGGCCACGGCGCGGATCACCGCGTCCGTGAACCTCTCCCAGCCCTTGCCCTTGTGCGAGTTCGCCTCACCGGCACGCACCGTGAGCACCGCGTTCAGCAGCAGCACGCCCTGCTCGGCCCACGGCATGAGATAGCCGTTGTCCGGGATCGGCGTGCCCAGCTCCTGCTGCATCTCCTTGTAGATGTTCCGCAGCGAGGGCGGCGTCTTCACCCCGGGGCGCACGGAGAAGCAGAGGCCGTGTCCCTGGCCCTCGCCGTGGTACGGGTCCTGGCCGAGGATGAGCACCTTCACCTTGTCGTACGGCGTGGCGTCGAGCGCGGCGAAGACCTCCTCGCGGGGAGGGTAGACGGGACCCTTGGCGCGCTCCTCCTCGACGAACTCCGTCAGCTCCTTGAAGTAGGGCTGCTGCAGTTCGTCGCCCAGAACGCCCCGCCAGGACTCCGGCAGCATGGCGATGTCGGTCACGTCAACTTCCTCCGATGTGCGGTCACTTCCAGGTCAAGAACCTACAGGCGACCACTGACAACCGGGGCCGCGGCCCCGCCCGGGGCCCGGTCTACCAGCTGGTTTTGCGGGACAGCTCCCACATCATCATGATCGTCGACGGGTCCAGGGACCGCTCCCCGCCGGAGATGTCCTCGCTGGCCGCGACGTACTGCTTGCCCTGCCACAGCGGCAGCAGCCGGGCGTCGTCGACGAGGATCTGCTGGGCCTCCTCGAACTCCTTGACCACCTTCGCACGGTCGCTCTCGCGCCGGGACTCGGGCAGCAGCGCCCCGGTGATCCTCGGTGCCGGGTAGGGCGTGCCGAGCGCGTTCTGCTCGCCCACGAAGGGTGCGATGAAGTTCTCGGCGTCCGGGAAGTCGGGGAACCAGCCGCGCCCGAACACCGGGTACGCGCCCTTGCGGTAGCCCTCCACGTAGGTCTTCCAGGGGCGGCTCTCCAGGGTGACGGTGAACAGGCCCGAGCTCTCGAGCTGGCTCTTGAGCTCCTGGAACTCCGGGCCGGTCTCGGAGCCGTAGCGGTCGGTGGTGTACCAGAGGGTGAGCGGAACCCTGCCGGTGATGCCCGCGTCCGCCAGGATCTTGCGCGCCCTGGGGGTACTGGGGTTCCCGTAGTCGTCGAAGTAGCCCGTGGTGTGGCCGGTGAGCCCCTTGGGCACCATCGAGTACAGCGGGTCCACGGTGCCCTTGTACACCTTGTGGGCGATCGCCGGGCGGTCGACGATCTGGGCGACGGCACGGCGCACGGCACGTCTGCCCGCCCAGGCGTCCTTCGGGTTGAACACCAGGTAGCTGATCTCGGTGCCGGCGCCCTCGATCAGCTGGAGCGACTCCTTGGACGCCTTGTTCTGCAGGGAGACGATGTCGGGGGCGGCCAGCCCCCGGTAGGTGACGTCGATCCGCTTCGACCGCAGCGCGGAGACCATCGCGCCCGAGTCCTGGAAGTAGCGGATGGTGACCGCGGTGTTGCGGCGCTCGGCGAACCCCTTGTAGCGGGTGTTGCGCACGAGTTCGGCCTGCTTGCCCTCCTCGTACGACGTGAGGCGGTAGGGGCCGGAGCCGAGGGCCTTGCCGTCCTTGCGCAGCGAGTGGGCCGGATAGGCGTCGGGGTCGACGATCGACATGGCGGGGGTGGCCAGCACGAAGGGGAAGGTGGCGTCGGGCTTGTTGAGATGGAAGACGATGTCGCGGTCGCCGCGCGTGGTGATGTGGTCGAGGCTGCCCAGCAGGCCCGCGGGACCGCCCGGCAGGTTGATCGTGCGGATCCGGTCGATGGAGTACTTCACGGCGCGCGCGTCCAGCGCTCTGCCGTCGGAGAAGGTCATGCCCTTGCGCAGCACGCAGTGGTAGACGCGGTTCGTTCCGTCGGTGAAGGCGCAGAAGTCGGCGGCGTCGGGCCCGGGCACCGACGCACCGGTCGGGTAGCTCAGCAGGGTCTGGTAGATGTTGCGGAACAGCTCCCAGGAGCCGTCCCAGGACGCGGCCGGATCGAGCGTACTGGGGGCGCTGGTGGTGCCCACGACGATCGGCTCCTTGTCGTCGGAGGAACCCGAGGAGAGCGCGCCGCAGCCGGCCACCAGGGACATGGACGTAATCGCCGCAAGCCGACGCAGACAACGGTTCCGGTTGAGCACGCGCGCACTCCTCGATCAGCCGTTCCAGAGGTTGGCGGCAGACCCTACCGCAGCCCCAGGCCGCCGGGACCGGGTTCGCGGAGGGCTTGTGATCAGCGCGTATATGACGACGTTGTCATCCGTCCGGGTGTCTCGGATACGTCGGCACGGGCGCCCATTGTGTCAACGGACGCCCGTGCCGACGGCTCACCTCGTCAGACCCCGGCGTTCAGGAACATGCCGCCGTCGACGACGAGCGTCTGGCCGGTGATCCAGTCGGACTGGTCCGACGTCAGGAACGCGGCGGCGCCGCCGATGTCCGCGGGCATACCGAGCCGGCCGAGCGGGTAGGCCGCGGCGGCCTCCGCCTCCCGGCCCTCGTACAGGGCCTGCGCGAACTTCGTCTTCACGACGGCCGGGGCGATGGCGTTGACCCGCACCAGGGGCGCGTACTCATGGGCGAGCTGCATGGTCAGATTCATCATGGCGGCCTTGCTGATGCCATAGGCGCCTATGAACGGCGAGGCGGACAGACCGGCCACCGAGGCGATGTTGACGATCGCGCCGCCGTTGTCCTTCTGCCAGGCGTGCCAGGTCCGCTGGGCGAAGGCGAGCGCCGAGACGACGTTGGTCTCGAACACCTTGCGCGCCACATTGAGGTCGAGGTCGGCGATCGGGCCGAAGACCGGGTTCGTCCCGGCGTTGTTGACCAGGAAGTCGACCCGGCCGAAGGCCTCCATGGTGCGCTGCACGGCGACCGCCTGGTGGGCCTCGTCGTGCGCCTTGCCGGCGACACCGATGACGCGGTCGGCGCCGAGCCGGTCGACGGCCTCCTTGAGGGCGTCCTCGGAACGTCCGGTGATGCACACCCGGTCGCCACGGGCGACGAACGCCTCGGCGACGCCGTAGCCGATGCCGCGGCTGGCGCCCGTCACGAGGGCGACCTTGCCGGAGAGTTCGGGCAGTTCGGTCATGTCCGTGTTCTCCCGGGTCCTAGTCGAGCGGTCCGCCGGCCACGTACAGCACCTGGCCGGAGACGAATCCGGCGGCCTCGCCCGTGAAGAAGGCGACCGCGTTGGCGATGTCCTCGGGCTCGCCGACGCGCTGCACGGGGATCTGGGTGGCGGCCGCGGCCTTGAAGTCCTCGAAGCCCATGCCGACCCGCTCGGCGGTGGCCTTGGTCATCTCGGTGGCGATGAAACCGGGGGCGACGGCGTTGGCGGTGACGCCGAACTTGCCCAGCTCCTTGGCCAGGGTCTTGGTGAAGCCCTGCAGACCGGCCTTGGCGGCGGAGTAGTTCACCTGGCCGCGGTTGCCGAGCGCGGAGGACGAGGAGAGGTTGACGATCCGGCCGAAGTGCGCGTCGACCATGTGCTTCTGACAGGCCCGCGACATCAGGAAGGCGCCGCGCAGGTGCACGCTCATGACGGTGTCCCACTCCGAGACGCTCATCTTGAACAGCAGGTTGTCGCGGAGCACACCCGCGTTGTTGACGAGGATCGTCGGCGCGCCCAACTCCTCGGCGATACGGGCCACGGCCGCCTCGACCTGCGCCTCGTCCGAGACGTCGCAGCCGACGGCGAGGGCCGTGCCGCCCGCGGCGGTGATCTTCTCGACGGTGTCCTTGCAGGCGGCCTCGTCGAGGTCGATCACCGCGACGGCACGGCCCTCGGCGGCCAGCCGTACGGCGGTGGCGGCGCCGATGCCGCGCGCACCGCCGGTGACCACGGCGACCCGCTGCTCAGTGGTGGACATTGCTGGTTCTCCTCGCCCTTGGAAAGCCCCGAACACCTTCGGAACGCCTGCGGCTCCCGCGATACGCCCTACGGGTGAGCGACCGCTTAGTACCTTCAGCAGACGTGACGCTAGAAGCCCTGGCACCCGGTGTCAATGGCACACCGGGTGCGTGTGATCCATTACCTCACCAGGAGGTCGAGCAACCGCTCGGTCTCGGCCGCCGGGTCGGTGGTCAGTCCGGTGTGCACCGGCCCGGGCTGGACGACCGTCGAGCGGGGCGCGATCAGCCAGCGGAAGCGCCGTCCGGCGTCGTCGCGCGCCGCCTGCCCGGCCGACGCGCCGCCCGCGCACACACTCTCGACGGCGCGCAGCGCGGCCCGCACGCCCGCCACGTTCGCTTCGGGGTCGAGGGCCAGCAACCGGGCCTCGTCCAGGTGGGTGCGGGCGCCGACGTAGGCCTTGGCCCGGCAGTAGACGAGCACGCCCGCGTTGATGCACTCCCCGCGCTCCACCCGCGGCACGACCCGGAGCAGGGCGTACTCGAAAACATCCCGGTCGCTCGCCCGGCTGCCCCTGATGATGTGGCGCTCGCTCACCGCGCCTCCTCGATTCCGTTGATGCGTTCGTGGACGACGGCGGCGCGGGCGAGCAGCGGCCGGGCGTACGCGCGGCGCAGCGCGTCCGGGGTGTCGAAGCCGGGCTCGCCGGTGAGCCACTCGTCGGGGATCTCGGCGGTCACCTCGGCCAGCAACTCCTCGGTGACGAGGGGTGCCAGCGCGGCGGCCGCGCCCGCGACATCGGGTGCGAACGGGACCAGGGCGTGGTCGGAGGCGTCGTAGGGCCGCGCGGCGGAGGTCTCGGCGCCGGGCCAGTTGTGGTGCCAGATCATGGTGGCGCCGTGGTCGATGAGCCACAGGCCGTCGTGCCACATCAGCAGGTTGGGGTTGCGCCAGGAGCGGTCGACGTTGCCCACCAGCGCGTCGAACCAGACGATCCGCCCGGCCTCCTCGGAACCGATCGCGAACGCGAGCGGGTCGTAGCCGATCGCGCCGCTGAGGAAGTCCATCCCGAGGTTGAGCCCGCCACTCCCCTTGAGGAGTTCCTGCACCTCCTGGTCCGGCTCGCCGAGGCCCAGGTCGGGATCGAGGCCGACCGTCACCAGCCGGGGCACCCGGAAGCCCAGCCGGCGGGCGAGTTCACCGCTGACGACCTCGGCGACGAGGGTCTTGCGGCCCTGACCCGCGCCGGTGAACTTCATGACGTAGTTCCCGAGGTCGTCGGCCTCGACGAGTCCCGGCAGCGAGCCGCCCTCACGCAGGGGCGTGATGTAGCGGGTCGCGATGACTTCCTTGAGCATCGCCCCAGGTTACTGGCGCGCCGACGGCGGCCGACGGCGGCCCGTCGGACGCCGCGTCCCCCTGACAGCGGAACCACGGCCGTGTCTGACGCCCGCCTGGTCTCGGAGCGGTCAAGATCTCGGCACCATCTGAACAGCGACTGACCGTAGGCCGTACCACCCAGCAGAGCAGGAGAACATCCGTGGAAGGGAACGTCAGCATGACCAGCGAATCGCTCCAGCCCGTCTCGGAACCGGCCCGCCGCACGGTCGTGGCGGCGGTCGGCGCGACGGGCCTCGCCGTCGCGCTGACCGCGTGCGGAGGCTCGGACGACAGCTCCTCCAGCTCCACCGGCTCGCAGAACGACAGCACAGCCGGCAGTGGCGGCACGGCGAGCAGCGACAGCACGGCCGGCGACGGCAGCACGGGCGGAGGCGGCGCCGTCGACAGCGGCTCCGGCGGCACGGTGCTGGCGAAGACCTCCGACATCCCCGAAGGCGGCGGCAAGGTCTTCGCCGACCAGGGCGTGGTGGTCACCCAGCCGTCCGCGGGCACGTTCAAGGCGTTCTCGTCCAAGTGCACCCACCGGGGCTGCGCCGTGAACGGCATCGCCCACGGCGTGATCACCTGCCCGTGTCACGACAGCGAGTTCTCCGCGACCGACGGCAGCGTGAAGAAGGGGCCGGCGACCCAGGCGCTGCCCGCCGCGAAGATCACGGTGTCCGGGAACGAGATCAAGCTCGCCTGATCCCGCGCCCGCTCAGGCCGGTGGCATCCGGTGCCGTGGCGCGAGACAGGCGAGCACCTCGTCCGTGGTCGCGACCGTGGCGACCAGCGCGAGGGTGTCGCGGATCATCGCGGGGGTGTGGTCGGGGGGTACCCCCGCGATGGCGTCCGCGGGCACGACCGCGGTGCAGCGGCGGTTGACGGCGTCGAAGACGGTGTTCGGGATCGCCACGTCGGTGCAGACCCCGGTGACGATGAGGGTGCGGCAGCCGCGGTTGCGCAGCAGCACGTCGGCCTCGGTGCCCGCGAGGGGCGACAGGCCGTGCAGCCGGCGTACGACGAAGTCCTCCTCCGTGACCTCGACGGGCGGCGCGACGCGGACCGCCGTGGTGCCCGAGAGCTGCCGCACCGGGAGCGGGACGCCCCCTACTTTTCTGACGTGATGTCAGGGAATCTTTCTGGCACGACGTGGGAGAAGAAGAGGGGGCCGCATGACCGACACGCAGCGCCGAGGCCGGAAGATCATGATGTCACCCGGCGAGCTGGACGCGTTCCTCGCCACCCAGCGCACCTGCCGGTTGGCGACCGTCTCGGCCGACGGTTTCCCGCATGTGAGCGCGCTGTGGTTCGCCTGGGACGGCACCTCGTTGTGGCTGTACTCCGTGGTGCGCAGCAAGCGCTGGGCCGATCTGCGCCGCGATCCCCGGGTCGCCGTCGTCGTGGACGCGGGCGAGGAGTACGAGCAGCTGCGCGGCGCCGAGCTGTCCGGCACGATCGAGTTCGTGGGCGAGAGCCCCCGCACCGGGCGGCTGTGCGCCGAACTCGACCTGCCGGAGACCCTGTTCGCGCGCAAGAACTTCGGGCTGGAGGAGATGCCCTACGACGGCCGCCACGCCTGGCTGCGGCTGACCCCGACGAAGATCGTCTCCTGGGACTTCCGCAAGCTGGGCGCGCGGTAGCCCGCCCGGCGGCGGCGCCCGTGGCGGTCATCCGGCCGCCACGGCCTGTCCGGCCGCCTGGAGGGCCGCCACGGCCGCCCGGATCGACGGGCGCCGGTCGGCGTCGGCGCGCCAGACCACGTAGACGTGTCTGCGCACCTGCTGCCGCAGGGGCACGGTCACCACGCCGGCCGGCACCGGATCGCGCCCCAGCAGCGGGGCGATGCACACACCGAGCCCGGCGGCCACCAGGCCCAGCTGGGTGTGGGTTTCGGCGGCCCGGTGGCCGATGCGGGGTTCGACGCCCTTGGAGCGCAGGGTGAAGACAAGCCACTCATGGCAGAACTCGCCCTCGCCCCAGGTGATCCACTCGTCGTCGGCGAACTCCCCGAGGTCCGCCTCCGGCCGGCCGGCGAGCCGGTGCCCCACGGGCACCGCCACGTCGGCCGGATCGTCCAGGATCGCCGCCTTGACGAGCCCGGCGGGCAGCGGCATCGGCTTGTTGTACCAGTCGAGGACGAGCGCGAGGTCGAGATCGCCGCGCATCACGCCGGCGACCCCGGCCTCGGGCTCCAGCTCGGACGACCGCAGACGCAGGGTGGGGTGGTCTGACCGCAGGGCGGCGAGCGCTGTCGGGAAGAGCCCGCGCGCCGCGGTCGGGAAGGCCGACAGGCGCAGCTCGCCGGTCACCTGCCCGCGCTGTGCCTCCAGATCGGCCTGCGCCAGCTCCACCTGCGACAGGATGCGCGCCGCGTGGTCGGCGAGGAGCCGGCCCGCGTCCGTGAGCCGCACGCCCCGGCCGTTCTTGGCCAGGAGCCGCTGTCCCACCTCGCGCTCCAGTTTGGCCATCTGCTGGGAGACGGCCGAGGTCGTCACATGCAGTCCCTCGGCCGCACCGCTGACCGAGCCATGCCGGGCGAGGGCGTCGAGGGTGCGCAGGCGCTCGAGGTTCAACATGTAAGCGATGCTACGAGATATCCCGTGCGAAATCTCGATTGTGCTACGACATTGACTGCGCCATCGTTACGGCCATGAAGGCCGTCGCCACCCACCGTGCCACCACCGACACGACCGTCGCTCCCCGCCGCCGGGCCGCCCTCGACTGGCGGATCCGCTTCGGCGTTCTCTCGCTGATCTGGGGCTTCAGCTTCCTCTTCATCAAGGTCGGCACCCAGGCGTACGCCCCGTTCCAGGTCACGCTCGGCCGCCTGGTGTTCGGGACGGCGGTACTCGCCGCCGCGATGGCCGTCAAGCGCGAACGCCTGCCGCGCGGCGCCCGCACCTGGGGCCACCTCACCGTCGCGGCGTTCCTGCTCAACGCGCTGCCGTTCTCGCTCTTCGCCTACTCGGAGCTGACGATCCCCTCCACGCTCGCCGGGATCTGCAACGCCACCTCACCGCTGTGGGGCATGGTCCTGTCGCTGGTCGCGCTCTCCGAGGACCGGCCCACGCGGCGCCGGGTCGCGGGGCTCGGCATCGGCTTCCTGGGCGTGCTCACGGTGCTCGGCGCCTGGCAGGGCTTCCACGGCCTGGACGCGACGGGCACGGCGATGGCCCTGCTCGCCTCGCTCAGCTACCCCATCGGCTGGATCTACGTGCGCCGCACCCTGGCCGGCACCGGCCACTCCCATCTGTCCCTGACCGGCGCCCAGCTGTTCCTCGCCACGGTCCAACTGGCTGTGATCACCCCGCTGTTCACCACCCTGCCCAGCCGCTTCCCGCTGCTCCCGCTGCTCGCGGTCGCGGCCCTCGGCGCGCTGGGCACCGGACTCGCCGTGCTCGTCCAGTACGGCCTGGTCGCGGAGGTCGGCCCCACCACGGCCCAGATGGTCACGTACTTCATCCCCGTCATCGCCACCGCGGCGGGAGTGGCGGTCCTGGGCGAGTCGCTGACCTGGTCCACCCCGGTCGGAGCGGTGATCGTGCTGGCGGGCGCGGCACTGACCCAGTCCCGCACCAGGCCCGGCACCGGGAACGGAGACTAGTGCCGCGGCACTGGAAACCAGCTAGACATAGCTGCGGGCCGGACCCGGGCCCAGGGCGGAGGCGACCGCGTCCGCCAGCGGTCCGGTGTCGTCCTGCGTCAGCGCCGAGACGGTGATCCGGATGCCGGGCGGGGCGCTCATCCGGAAGTGGGCGCCGGGGGCGACGGCCCAGCCCGCGTGCAGCAGCCGCGCGACGACACCGGTCTCGTCCGGTACCGGGACCCACACGTTCATCCCGCTGACCCCGTGGGCCGCGACACCGCGTGCCGCCAGTGCGCCGATCAGTGCGTCGCGACGCCTCCCGTACGCCGCCGCCACCGCCCGCGGGTCCACCGCGCCGTCGGCCCACAGCCGCACCAGGGCCCGCTGCAGGATCCGGCTCACCCACCCGGGCCCCAGCCCCTGCCGCCCCCGGACCCGGTCCACGGTGACGCTGTCGCCGGTGAGCACGGCGAGCCGCAGGTCGGGGCCGTATGCCTTGGCGGCCGAGCGCACGAAGGCCCAGTGCCGGGTGACCCCGGCGAGCGGATGGAGGGGCACGTCGACGATCCCGTGACCGTGGTCGTCCTCGATCAGCACGGTTCCGGGGTGCTCCCGCAGTACGGAGCGCAGGGTACGCGCGCGTGCGGCGCTCACCGCGGCGCCGGTCGGGTTCTGCGCCCGGTCCGTGACGATCAGCGCCCGGGCCCCGGCGGCCAGGGCGTCGCGCAGGCCGTCCGGGAGCGGTCCTTCGTCGTCGACCGGGACCGGAGCCGTGCGCAGCCCGAGAGCCGGGACGAGGTCGAGGGTCCTGCCCCAGCCCGGGTCCTCGACCGCGACCGTGTCCCCCGGTCTCAGATGGGCCGCGAGGACCCGTTCGACGGCGTCCAGCGATCCGGAGACCACGGCGAGCGGTCCGTCCGGCACCCCGTCGGCGTCGAGGCCGGCCCGTGCGAGGCGGGCCAGTTCCGGCTCCACGGGGACGTCTCCGTACAGCACCGGGGCGCGGTCGCCCTCGGCCGCCGCGGCCGCGAACGCCCGCTCCAGCGGGGGCAGCAGCGCGGGGTCCGGATTCCCGCTCGACACATCGCGCACCCCCTCGGGCACGTCCACCCGGATGTGGTCCCGGCCCGTCGTGGCCGGCGCGGACCGCACCCGGCTGCCCCGCCGCCCGGCGGTCTCGATGACCCCGCGTTCACGCAGGACGCGGTACGCGGCGGCGACGGTGTTGGGATTCACCCCCAGCTCGGCCGCCAACTCCCGCAGTGGCGGCAGCACGTGCCCCGGCCGCAGGTCTCCGGAGCCCACCCCACGCTCGACGCTCGCCGCGATCTCTGCTGCGCGCCGCCCCTCGATCCGATATTCTCCTAGCACAAAACAGATTATGCACTAGTTCAATCAGGAGCGCCCATGCGAGGGACCCCGCAGCCGACGTCGCCGCCCGCCGCCTACACGCCGACCGACCGCACCGTCCCCACGCGCTCCGCGGAGCGCGCGTCGTACGACAAGGAACTGGTGCACGCGATACTCGACGAGGGCTATGTCTGCCACCTCGGCTTCGTCCGCGACGGCGCGCCGGTCGTTCTGCCCACGCTGTACGGCCGGGTCGGCGAGCGGCTCTACGTCCACGGCTCGACGGGTTCGCGCCCGCTGCGGATGTCGGGCGCGGCGGACCCCGGGCTCGCGGTCTGTCTGACGGTGACGCACGTCGACGGACTGGTCCTGGCCCGCTCGGCCTTCCACCACTCGATCAACTACCGGTCCGTGGTGGTGCACGGCATCGCGCACCAGGTCACCGACCCCCAGGAGCGGCGGACCGCCCTGGACGCGCTGGTCGATCATGTGGTGCCGGGCCGCTCGCGCGACTCCCGTCCCGCCGACAAGAAGGAACTGGCCGCCACGGCCGTGATCCGGCTCGACCTGGACGAGGTCTCCGCCAAGGTGCGCACCGGCGGTGTGCACGACGAGCCCGAGGACCTCGCCCTCCCCTACTGGGCGGGCGTGGTCCCGGTGCGCAGGGAGTACGGCACCCCGCAGCCCGACGCCGATCTGCCGTCCGGCGTAGCACTGCCGGACTACCTGACGGCTCTGTGATGCTGATCCACCCCTGGGACGCACCCCATGACGACGCCGAGTGGCACCACTGGCTGGCCGAGCACGACTTCGGGCAGCTCGCCGTCAACGGACTGCCGGGCGAGCCGCCGTACGTCCAGCCACTGCACTTCGCCTACGACGCGGAGCGGGGCGAGGCCGTGGGCCACCTGGCGCGGCCGAACCCGCTCTGGGCGGCCGTAGAGGCGAACCCGGACGTGCTGCTCAGCGTGGTCGACGACTATGTGTACGTGCCGGGCCCCTGGCAGGCGGCACCCGGAGTCCCGTCCGAACACGGCGTGCCCACCAGCTTCTACGCGGCGGTCCAGCTCCGATGCACCGCCCGCATCGTGGACGACCCGGCCGAGAAGGCGGATCTGCTCAACCGCCAGCTCGGCCACTTCCAGCCGGAGGGGGGTTCAGCTCGCGCGGCGGCGGGTGAGGCCCCGTACGGCCGCATGCTGTCCGGCATCCGCGGCCTGCGGCTCGAAGTGACCGATGTCCGGGCGAAGTTCAAGTACGCCGGGAACAAGGCGGACCAGGTGCGGGACCGTATCGCGGCCGGGCTGGCGGGGCGGGGCGGCCGGGGGGACGCGGCGGCCCGCGAGCACCTGCTGCGCAGACGCGAGGCGTGAGGGGCCCGGGTGCGGGGCCGTCACCGGCTCCCGCACCCGAACGGCCACCAGTCGGCCAGACCCCCAGTCACCCGGGCCCGCCGGTGCGGCGCCGGTCGCGCCGCTCCGCCCAGGGACCGGTTCCGTCACACGAGCACCGGCTCCTCCTCCGGCGCCCGCACCCCGCGTGCCTCCGCCAGGGCGAGCCCCGCGACCGAGCCGAGCATCAGCGCGGTGCCGACGGCGGTCGCCGCCGTGAGCCGCTCGCCCAGCAGGGCGACGGCGAGCACCGCCGCGCTGACCGGTTCGAGCAGCATCACCACGGACACGGTGGCGGACCGTACGACGGCCGCGCCCGCGAAGTAGAGGGCGTAGGCCAGGGCCGTGGGGACCGCGGCGATGTACGCCACCATCCACCCAAGGCGTACCGGTTCGGCGGTGTGCGGCAGCAGCCCCTCCGCCAGGGCGAACGGCAGCAGAATCAGGGCGGTGACCGCGAACGCCGACACGGTGGTGCCGGACGCGTCGGCCGAGCCGTCGCGGCCCCACCGTCGGGTGAGCAGGGTCATGACCGAGTACCCGGCCGCCGACAGGACCGCGAGCAGCACGCCCCAGGGGCGCACGGTCGCGCCTCCGCTGCCGAGCACGAGCACCCCGAGCCCGGCGAGCGCTCCGACGACGGCACTCACTCCGCCCCGGCCGAGCCGCTCCCCCAGCGTGAGCCGGGCGCCGAGCGCGATGAGCACGGGGCCGGCGCCGAGGGTGACGACGGTCGCCACGGCGAGCCCGGTGGCCGAGACCGCCGCGAAGTAGGCGGTCTGGAAGACGGCGAGCCCGAGGCCGGTCGCGCCCGCCCGCAGCGCCCTGCGCCCCAGTGGTTCCGGCGCGGCGGGGCGGGCACGCGGGCGCAGCAGGCGGGCGGCGAGCAGCAGGACGAGCCCGGCCGCGCAGCGCCAGAAGGAGAGGGCGACCGGCCCCATGTCACTGGCCCGGTAGACCAGGGAGGCGGCCGCGCCCGCGGTGCCCCAGGCGACACCGGCGACGATCAGATACAGCAGGCCTCGCCCGACGGGCAGGCCGGAGGTGGCATTCGGCATGTTGTGGTCTCCGCAGATACGCAGAAGTTCGGGAAGGGCCCGCGCGTGTCGGGGCCGTGGACTTCTTCTGCGGGCAGCACCGTTCCGCCCGGCGGCGTGCCGGGCGTGGATTCCGGAGGGCCCGCCCTCAGGCGGCCGGAGGCGGAAGAACGAGTGCGTCCGAATGCATGATCGACACCCTAGGCGGCCGTACCGCGGGCCGACAACTCCCTTTCCGCGCTCCCGCTCGCGACCGGCTCCGGCGAACCCTTCGTGGGCGCCGAGGACTGGGCGATGAACGCGCCCACCAGGACGACCGCTCCACCGGCCAGTTGTGGCGCCGAGAGGTGCTCGCCGAGCAGCACCCAGGCCAGGACGGTGGCGATGACCGCTTCCAGGCAGGCCACGACGCCGGCCACCTGGGGAGAGAGCCGGCGCACGGACAGCACGCCGGTGACGTAGGCGAGGACCGTGGCGATCAGCACGATCCAGGCCAGCAGCAGGACGGCCGGGACCCGGGTGCCGTTCATGTCCGCGGTGCCGGCGAGCACGGACCAGTCCATGCTCCACGGGCGGGCGACGACGGTCAGGACGGCGGCCCCGACGAGCAGTCCGTACGCGATGACGCCGAGCGGGTCCGGGGCCCGCTCCCCCGCCTCGCTGCCCTGGTCGGCCAGGACGAAGTAGCCGACCTGGCAGCAGGCGGCGCCGAGCGCGAGCAGCACGCCGACGGGGTCGAAGCTCAGCCCCGACCACACCTCCACGACACAGGCGAGTCCGCCGACCGCGAGGACCACGCCGATCGCCGCGGCGCGGGTGACGGGCCGCCGCTGTACGAGGCGCACCCAGCCGAGCACGAGCGCGGGCGCGAGGTACTCGATGAGCAGGGCGACACCGACGGGGATACGGGAGAGGGCGGCGAAGTAGCAGGCCTGGACGCCGGCCACGGCGAGCAGCCCGAAACCGATGAGCAGCGCGGGGCGCTCACGCAGCAGCGCGCGGTGGCGCACGGCGAGCGGGAGCACTACGAGCGCGGCGCCCGCGACCCGCAGCCACACCACGTGGAGCGGGTCGAGACCCGCCTGGATCAGCGGCTTGGCCGCGACACCGGATCCCCCGAACGCGACCGCCGACGCAAGGGCGAGCCCCAGGCCGACGCCCCGGTCACGGTTGCCCCGAATCCCCTGAGACGTATGCATCGGCACATGATGGCAGGCGACGACATGAGCGTCACCCCCGGTAGCACCTGTCTCAGGTGCTGGACGTGACATCTGCCTCAGGGGACGGACGCAGCCCTGGCTCAGGGACCGGCTGTCGGGGCGCCCGGCTGGGATCCCGGGCGGGTCGGCAGCCGCGGGGGCGGGAGCACCGGCGGCCGCTCCCCGTCCCGGCTCCGGACCTCTCCTGTCCCCGGGAGCCCGTACTCCTCCACCACCGTCGCCGTCTCGATCCGGACGCGCAGGCTCGCCACGTCGGCGCCCGCGCGGCCGAGGACCTCGACGGCGCGCGAGTCCGGGTCCGCCAGGATCGCGGCGAGCAGGTCCAGCCCGCGCGCGCGGGCGGCGCCGCGCCGGGCCGCGCGCCCGTGGGCCGCGTTCAGGGCGCTCGCCGCCGCCGGCGACCAGCGTTCCGGTTCACCGAGCACCGGCAAGGCGCCGGAGTCCTCGACCGTGCTCTGCCAGCGCAGGCCGTAGCCGATGGCCCGCTGGACCAGGTAGCCGAGCAGCCGTGCGACCTGCGGACCGTCGAAAACGGCCCGCACTTCGGCGTCGGACTCCAACAGCGTGTGCAGCAGATGCGCCGTGTCGGTCTGCCGGTCGCCGTCGCGCACCGCCCTTCTGCGGGCAGCCGCGACCACCGCTGCCAACTCGGCGGTGAGCCTGGCATCGAGGTGGGTGGGGTGCGCGCCGGACTCGGTCGCCGGCCGCTGGGAATAACGAGGTGGCACATCCTCTACCCCATCAGTCCCGACCGCCCGGGTCATCCCCGGTGGGCAGCATCTTCGCATCCGACACAGGTTGGGGACGGCTGACCGGGTTCTCCTCCTTACGGATGAGATCGTGCCGTTTTCCCTGACGAACCGCGCGCCACCTTGCCCGGGGCCCGCCATGCGAACCTCCTCCGCATTTCCTGACGCCTCATTTCCTGACGCCTCATCACTGTTGAATGTTCGGGATCCCCCGGCCACCTTCCGCGACACCGTGGCTGCGCCCGCGGCGGCAGCCGACACCGAGGGGTGGTCGCATGGCCGCAGTCTGCGCGGAAGCGCACAGGGAGGCGCCCGCCGAGAAGGTGTGGGCCCGGCTGACCGACTGGTCGGCGTACGGCGACTGGAACGCGACCCACACCGCCTTCCCGAAGGGCGGCCCGCCGCCCTTCGGGAAGGCGGGACCTTCGAGGAGAACATGACCCTCACGGGCTTCCCGGCCGAGGTCGTCCGGACCGTCGAGGACCTGGCGCCCGGGCGTGTCCTCACCCTCCGCGGCACGGGTCCGACGGCCGTGACCGTCACCACGCGCTACACGCTGACGCCGGACGGCGAGGGCACCTCGGCACGCATCGACGGCGAGTTCACCGGTGCGGCGGTCTCCCTCGTGGCGGGCAAGCCGAAGGACTCGGCGACGGCCGCGCTGCACGAGTCGCTGCGCCGCCTCACGGCGCCGGTGTCCTGAGGCGGCGGACGCGGAAGGGGCCCCGCCGGGGGGTGGCGCCCGGCGCCGCGCCCGACGGGGAGGCGCCCGGG
>NZ_JBSFXK010000079.1:0-27165 GCF_053595355.1 Streptomyces sp. NPDC002513
CCGCCACCGCCGAGATCAACGAGTCCAACACCCCCGCCACCACCCTCTTCACCACCATCGGCGCCCAGCACATCAGCACCAACCTGGAACTCGAACTCCCCTGACCACGTGGTCAGCCTTCACAGAAGTGTGAGAAGCATGACAAAAGCAGCAAACGGCATCGAACTCATGGGCACCGTGACCGAGTGCATGCGCAATGCGACCTTCACGGTTGAACTGGAGAACGGACACAAGGTCCTCGCGCACATCAGCGGCAAGATCAGGAAGAACTACATCAAGATTCTTCCCTTCGACCGGGTGCTCGTAGAGCTCAGCCCCTACGACCTCACCCGCGGCCGGATCCTCTTCCGCTACCGCACCTGACCCACGCGGGTAGCTGCGACCGGCATCCGCCCGGTCGCAGCTGCCCCGGGCGTCATATCCGCGAGATCTCCTCGGAATTCCGCAGGACTTCGGTGATCGCGGAGGCCACATCGGCGCAGGCGTCGGTCAGATAGAAATGGCCGCCGGGGAATTCCTTGAGCAGGAACTCGGAGTTCGTCTCGGATTCCCACAGGCGGGCTTCGGGAACGGTGACCCGTGAGTCCTCCGTGCCGATGAGCGCGACAATCGGGCAGTTGAGCTTCGGCCCGGGCGTGTACGCGTAGTTCTCGACAGCCCGGTAGTCGTTTCGCATCACCCGGAGGATCGGGCGGATCGCCTTCTCGTCGTCCAGGAGCGCCCGGCTGGTGCCGCCGAGCCCGCTCAACTGGGCCTTCAGCTGGTCATCGGTGAGATCGAGCGATTCCGGTCGGACCGTGGTCGGCGCCCGCCGGCCCGAGGCGAACAGCGCCAACGGGCGTGCCGTGCCGTCGGACTCCATCCGGCGGGCGACCTCGAACGCGATCAGCGCTCCCATGCTGTGGCCGAAGAGCGCGGTCGGCCTCTCGTCGATCGAGCCGATGGATTCATGGAGTATGTCGGCGAGCAGGCCGAGGTCGTCGATCAGCGGCTCGCGGTACCGGTCGAGGCGCCCCGGGTACTGAACCGAGACGACCTCGATGCCCGGGGCGAGCCGCGTCGCGAGCGGCAGAAAGAACGGGGCGGATCCCCCGGCATGGGGAAAGCACACGACCCGCATCGGGGCGTCGCCGACTCGGGAGTAGTACCTGAACCACTGCTCGGGGTGATCGGTGGAAGCCAAGGAATTCATCCTGTTCAGAGAGGAGTCGGAGCCGGGCGGCCGAACCTATTGCGGCCCACCGTCGACTTGGATCGTCTGGCCGGTGATGTACCCGGAGTCCGGGCCGGCGAGAAAGGCGACAACACCGGCGATGTCATCGGGCACCCCGACTCGGCGCAGCGGCGCCCGTGCCGCCGCCAGGTCACGGAGCCCGGCGGGATCCCTGCGGATGCGGCGGGCGACCGCGTCGGTCATGGCCGTGTTCACGAACCCGGGGGCGACGGCGTTCACGCGGATTCCCGAGGGGCCGAGTTCGATGGCCAGGGTCCGGGTCAGCCCCTGTATCCCGGCTTTCGCGGTCGCGTAGTTCGCCTGTCCCGGATTGCCCAGAGCGGCGATCGAGCTGACGTTGACGATGCGGCCGCGCCCGTGTTCCCGCATGTGCCGTGCTACGGCTCTGGCACACCGGAACGTGCCGTGCAGATGGACATCGATGACCGCGTCCCAGTCGTCGTCGCTCATCGCGAAGAGCAGGTTGTCCCGGATGATGCCCGCGTTGTTGACCAGGACCTCCGGTGGGCCGAGCCCGGTGGCCACCCGCTCGACCGCCGCGTCCACTTCGGCGGTGCGGGTCACGTCACAGGCGATGCCCAGGGCGGTGCCCCCGGCCGCCCGTATCGCCGCCACGGTGTCGGCCGTGGCGGCCTCGGTGCGGTCGAGCACCGCCACGGCCGTCCCGTCGGATGCCAGCCGCCAGGCCACGGCCGCGCCGATGCCCTGGCCGGCGCCGGTGACGACGGCGACTGCACCCGCGTACGTCATGTCCTCGCTCCGTCCTCGCTCCGTCAGAACCGGACCGGCAGCCGCACCAGGCCGAGCACCGAGGTGCGCAGTCGCAGGGGCACCCCGGCGAGCGGCACGTCCAGCGCCAAGTCGGGCAGTTCCAGGACCAGTTGCGACAGCGCCTCGCACAGCACGAGGCGGGCCAGTCGCTGACCGACGCACGCGTGCACCCCGTGCCCGAAGGCGAGGTGGCCGGACGCGTCGCTGCCGAGGTCGAGCCGCTCGGGGCAGGAGAACTTGGCCGGGTCGCGGTTGGCCGCGGGCAGGGCCACCGTCACGGTGTCGCCCTCGCGGACGAGCTCTCCGCCCAGCCGGACATCGGTGAGCGCGGTGCGGAAGATCTGGAACTGGTTCACCGTGGTGTACCGCAGCAACTCCTCGATGGGACCCGCCTGTTCACCGGCACCGGCGGCGGCGCGGAACGCCGCGAGCTGGTCACGGTGGTGCAGCAGCGCCAGCAGGCACATGGCCAGAGCCGCCTCGCAGCTGGCGAAGCCCGCCGCGAAGACGATCACCACCATGTTCGTGATCTCGCGGTCGGTGAGTTCGGGATGGGCCGCGAGGCGGCCGATGATGTTGTCGCCCGGTGCCGTCCTGGCCTTCCCGACCAGGTCGAGTACGTAGAAGAACGCCTTGGTCGTGGCCTCGCGCTCCTCCTCAAGGCCCATGCTCTCGTCATTGGTGGTGTCGGTGAGCGCGAGCAGGATGGCGCTGTCCTCGTACGGGACTCCGAGCACCCGGCACAGCACGCGCAGCGCGAGCGGCCGTATATAGGTGGGCAGCAGGTCCACCGGCGAGCCCTTCCCCTTCAGTTGGCCCAGCTGCTCGGTGACCGTCCTGGTGACTTCCGGAGCCAGCGCCTCCATGCTCTGACGGTTGAACTCGCCGCTCAGCAAGGTGCGGTAGCCGGTGTGCTCCGGCGGGTCCATGTGGATGAAGCCGCCCGGGACGATCGGCACCGACGGGAAGACCTCGCCCCGCTTGGTCAGGGGAACGTGGGCCGTGTGGAAGTTGTGGCTGAACGCATGGCTGCTGAGCACCTCGCGGGCCAGCTCCTGACTGGTCGCCAGCCAGCCGACGTGGCCGTCCGGGTACACCATCCGCGCCAGCGGCTGGGTGCGGCTCAACTCGGTGACGATCGCGGGCGGGTCGAACGGCTCGGTGCGATCCCAGTGCTGCAGGTAGGAAATCGGCTCTGAGCTGGTCTCGGTCATGGGAATTCATCCTCTACGTGGACACGGCCGCGCCGCGCGGTATCGGCGGTCCGAGCCGAGGCTAATAGCGGCCGGTTAAACACCCATCCCCCAACCTGACAGCCCTGTATGGCCAGGGAATTGGCGGCCGGCGGGATGCGGAATCCCATCGCCGAAGTAGTCGCTTTGAGGATATTGAGCGGCTGCAACAGCCTCATATGGTGGCCGCGTTCTGGCCAATGAGGGAAAGAGAGCACAGCATGACGACCACTCAAGCCGAAGCCACGACCTTCGAGCAGGGCTACCAGAAGGGTTACCTGCCCGGAACGGTCGGTGCCCGGCGCGCTCCCTGGGACATCGGCCGGGCCCAGTCCGCCGTGGTGGAGCTCGCCGCGCGGGGCGCCTTCAGTGGGGCGGTTCTCGACATCGGCTCCGGCCTCGGTGACAACTCGATCCACCTGGCGAGCACCGGTCTTACCGTCACCGGCATCGACAGCGCCCCGACCGCGGTGCAGACCGCCAAGGACCGCGCCGCCGAGGCCGGGGTGGACGTGGAGTTCGCCGTCGCCGACGCGACCAGCCTCGCCGGCTACGAGGACCGCTTCGACACCATCCTGGACAGCGGCCTCTACCACTGCCTCACGGCCTCGGACCGCAAGGAGTACGTCGCGGCGCTGGCGCGGGTGAGCAAGCCGGGCGCCCGTCTGCACCTGCTCAGCTTCACCAACGAGCTCCCAGAGGCGCACTTCCTCGTCCCGGTCACCGAGGAGACGCTGCGCGCCGACTTCGTCGCGCCGTGGACCGTCGAGGCGCTGAACAAGGTCCGCTACCAGACCACGCTGGACTTCGAGCGGTTGCAGGCCAGGGTGCCGGGCATCGGCGCGGAGATCCCGGCCGACGGCAAGCTCTGCCCCGGTGTGGAGATCGACGACGACGGCGCGATCTGGTTCGACGCCTGGCACCTGGAGGCCCGACTGGGCTGAGCTCTCCCGACCGTACGGAACCACCGGCAGACATGAAAGGGGCGGCACCAGGTATGGACGTGAGTGTCATCGGCGCCGGGCTGATGGGGCGTATCCACCTCGACGCGTGGATACGGACCGGGGCCCGGGTGCGCGTCCACGACACGGACGACGAGCGGGCGGCCGCGCTAGCCGCTCAGTTCGGCGTCGAGGTCGTCGACACGATCGACGCGGCCCTCGACGGTGCCGAAGCGGTGGACATCTGCTGCCCCACCTCCTGTCATCGGGACATCGCGCTCGCTGCCATCGCCGCGGGCATCCCGGTGGTGTGCGAGAAGCCCCTCGCCGCCACCGCCGCAGAGGCCGAGGAGATCGTCGCCGCGGCCGAGGCGGCCGGTGTACCTGTCTATCCGGCGCACGGCACCCGGTTCGCCCCTGCGTACGCGCGACTGCGGGAGTTGGTCGCGGCAGGGACGGGTGCCGGCGCCGTGGGCCGGTTCACCAGCGTCGGCTACCACCCGCGGGCGTACTCCGAGACACTGACGGCCCGCTCCGGAGGCGTCCTGAGCGACGCGATGGCGCACGGGGTGGACCTCGCCCACTGGGTCTTCGGCGAGGTGACGCGGGTGCACGCCACCTATCGTGGCGCCCTGGCCACGCCCGCCCCGGCGGGCACCGTGGCGATCGGGTCGGCGGTGCTGACACATGCCGGCGGGGCGATCAGCCAGGTGGTCTGCGGCTGGGCGCCGGAACCGACCCGTCATCGGTCGACCTTTCATGTGTCCGGTGACAGGGGCTCCCTGCGGTACGACTCCACCTGGCCCCAGCCGCTGCGGGTGACCGGAGGGTCGGTGGCGGATGTGCCGCGGGCCTTCGGCGAGTCACCGTTCGTGGCGCAGATACGGGAGTTCGCGGCCGCGGTGAACGGCGGTCCCGAGCCCCGGGTGACCGGGCGGGACGCGGTGGCGGTGGCGTGGATCACCGAGGCCGCCGCGGAGTCCGCATGGACCGGCCGGGCCATCGATCTCCACTCGCATTCCCACTCGTACGGCAATCACGGTATGGAAGGTGGTCAGAGATGACGAAGGTGGCCATCCTGTCGTTCGCGCACGAACGCGCCGAGGAGTACGCCCGGCTGCTGCGCGAGCGCTCCGATGTGGAACTGATCGCGGCGGACGACGACCGGGCCAGGGGACGGCGCATCGCCGATCTGCTGGGGATCCCCGTCGGTACCGTCGACGAGGCGTTCGCCGCGCAGCCGGACGCGGTGGTCGTGAGCGGCGCCCCCGCCGGGCGCCGTGCCCTGGTGGAGCGGGCCGCGGCGGCCGGCGCGCACGTGCTGTGCGAGCAGCCGCTGGCCCCCGCCGAGCAGGATGCCGTCGCCATGATCGAGGCGTGCGCGCGGGCCGGGGTCGGCCTGGTCATGAGCGGTCCTGGCCGGTGCGGCCCGGCGTTCGAAGCGCTGCGGCGGCTCGTCGCCGACGGCGGCCTCGGCACGGTGCTGGCCTTGGACGGCGTGCACACGACCGCGCCGGTGGCCGAAGGCCTGGCGCGGCTGGCCGATCTGATGGACGGCATCCTCGGCCAGGATCCGGTGGTGCAGGTGTACGCGCAGGCCCACGCCGACGAGAGTGCCGCGCTCGTTTCGGTGACGTACCAAAGCGGGACGACGGCGGCCCTCGACCTCAGAGCCGAGGAGTCGGCCGCTGCCCAGGGGCCGCTGGTCAGCGTGTACGGCACCACGGGCCAGGTCGAGTTCGAGCCCTGTGGCCGGCTGCTCAGCAGATGCGATGCCACGGTCGGGCGGGAGCGCTGGGAGACCGGGGAGTCCGCTCTGTACGCCGCCATGCTCGACCGCTTTGTGACGGGAGTGCGCGCGGGAAAGCACTCCGCACCCGATGGCGCCGCAGGCCTGCGGGTGCTGCGGGTGGTGCTGGCCGCCCGCCGTTCAGCGCACAGGGGCCGGCCGGTCGCCCTGGTGTGAGGCGCCGTCGACCACGAGTCGACGCAGTTCACGCAGGTCCCGCGGGCTGTTCAGGCCGAGTACCCCGACGACCTTGCCGCGCCGGCGGTACCCGACGACGAAGGCTCGATCGGACAGCTGTCCGTGCAGCACCGAGATCTCCGCGCCCTCGGGGAACACACCGTATCCCTGGATCCGGGCGTCGTACTGGTCGCTCCAGAGGTACGGGAGCGGGGCGAACTCCTTTGCGGCGCCGAGCAGGTTGCCGGCCACGGCTGGCACCTGCTCGGTCGCGTTCGGCATGCGGCCGCCTGATCACCTCGCCCACCTGGGCCCGAGTTGACGGCAGATGGCGGCGGACAGCGGATCGATCAGCGTGACGCCCAGGCCCATCCCGCGGGCGACGGCGGCCACCTCGGTGCCGAGGAAGCCGGCGCCGACCACGGCCATGGTGGGCCTGAGCCGCAGCTGAACCCGCAGGGCCGGCGCGTCCTCAAGGGTGCGCAGCAGATGGACCCCCGCCAGGTCGTCGCCGGGTAGCCGGCGCGGGGTGACAGCGGTGGCGATGACCAGGCCGTCGAAGCCGATCCGGACGCCGCTGTCCAGCAGAACCTGCCGGTCCGCCACATCCAGGCCGACGGCGGACCGGCCGAACAGCAGGTCCGCGCCGAGTCCGCTCAGGCTGTCGGCACCGCACAGCGCCACCCGGTCAGGGTTTCCAGGTTCCGGCGAGGCTCTGCTCGGACAGCGGCGGCCGGCCATAGGGGAGGTGTGGTTCGTCGCCGATCAGTGTCAGCGTGCCCTCGTAGCCCTGGTTGCGCAGGGCCCTCCCGGCGGTGAGGCCGGCGGTGGACGCTCCGACGACGGCGATCCGGCGCGACCCGGTCATGACTCGACGACAGTGATGGCCAGCGCCGGGCAGAGCACGGCTGCCTGCCGGACCAGGTCATGCGACGCGGCCGACGGGGTGTCGTCGAGCAGCCGCACCATGCCGGTGTCGTCGCGCTGGTCGAACACGGCCGCCACGGCCAGCACGCACCGGCCGGAGCCGATGCACCTGTCTTCATCAACGATGACGCGCATGTCCTCCTCCCGACCGCTGGTTACGGCTGGTCGACGCGTTCGGCGGTGAGCTGCCAGACGCGCGCCTTGAGCCGGCCGAGTTCGTCGAGTTCCGGCCGCTCCACGGTCTCGACGGCTTCCTCGGGAGACCCGAAGCCGATCATCTGCCGGCCGTCCTCAGGGGTGAGCGCGGTCTTGTACCAGGCCTGTTTCAGGGAGGTGATGTTCCACTGCCCGCCGACGGTCTCCCGGAGGTTTCGCTCACTGATCCGCTGCATGACGGGGAAGGCCGCGGTCTGCTCCTCGGCGAAGCAGAAGAGATGCAGCCGTGCGCCGGGCTTGCAGGCGCGGTGCAGGGCGGCGACATAGCGGCGCTGCTTCTCCGCGGTCAGGCAGTGGTAGAGCGCGCTGTCGACGACCGTGTCGAAACGCCCCTCGAAGCCGTCCAGGGTGGTGACGTCCGCGAGGGTGAAATCGACCTGAACTCCCTTGGCCCCGGCCCGCTTCTCCGCCTCCTCTATGGCCCTCGGGACCTCGTCGACGGCGGTGACCCGATAGCCGCGCGAGGCAAGGAAGATCGCGTTGTCGCCGAGCCCGCAGCCGGCGTCGAGCACCTGGCCACCGATCTGGCCCGCGTCCTCGAGCGCCACCAGAACCGGCTGCGGCCCACCGATGTCCCACGGCGTGGCCCGTCCGTTCGCGGGCGTGATGGTCGGCGCCCAGCGCCGCCGGGACCCAGTGCCCACAACAGTCATTGCCATCCACCTCTCGAAGCAAGTCACAGCGTCCCCATGCCTGCGGCGCCGAGGTCGGACGATAACGACGGCCGGCCCCCGGGCACGTCCCCCGGCCTGACAGTTCGGTGGGGATGGGGAGTTGGGGCTCCGCCCCGGCGGCGAACGGCCCGCCATCCCCCACCTTGACGGTCCTTGATCGATTCCCTTGGCCGCCCGTCCAGCGCTGGTTAACGTCGCAGTGATCGAGGCACGCGCCCGGCTGGAGCGACACCCCGCTCCGAACCCGACACGACGGTGAAGGACCACCAGGATGACGATGGAAGCGGCGCCCCTGCCGACGAACCGGCCCAACCCCTTCGACCCGCCCGAGGACTACCGCGTACTGCGGGAGAACCAGCCGATCAGCCGGATGATCCTGGCCGACGGTTCGCTGGGCTGGGTGGTGACCAGCTATGAACTGGTCCGGTCCGTCCTTGCAGACCCCAGGTTCAGCGCCGACGCGCGCAAGACCACCTCGCCGCACCGGATTCTCCCGGAAGCCGCACGGCAGCCGAGGCCCGGCTTCTTCCTGCAGATGGACGCGCCGGACCACACCCGCTATCGCAGCCAGTTGACCGGCCAGTTCACCGTACGACGGATGAAGTCGCTGGAACCCCGCATCCACGAGCACGCCACCGACACCCTGGACGAGATGCAGCGGGCAGGCGACACCGCCGATCTGGTCGGCGCGTTCGCGAAGCGGCTACCGTCCCTGATGCTCTGCGAACTGCTCGGTGTGCCCTATGACGAACGGGGCGACTTCCAGCGGTTCACGGAAGGCACCCCGCAGACCAACCTGCCGCGTGAGCGGGCCGAGCGTTCCGCGCAGATCGCCGCGGCGGTCATCGCCACCAACGAGTACGTGCTGCAGCTGGTGCGTCGTAAGCGCAAGCAGCCCGGCGACGACATGCTCAGCGGCTTGATGACCTCGGATCCGACCCTGACCGACGAGGAAGTCGCCGGGATGGGCCGCCTGCTCCTGCTGGCCGGCCATGACACCACCGCGAGCATGCTGGCGCTCGGCACGTTCCTGCTGCTGCAGCACCCGGAGCAGGCCGCCGCGATCCGGCGCGACCCGGAGACGGTGAACCGTGCCGTCGAGGAGATCCTGCGCTATCTGACGATCGTGCAGTTCGGCGCGTTCCGGGCCGCCACCGAGGATCTCGAGGTCGGCGGGCAGCTGGTCAGGGCGGGCGAGACCGTGGTGTGCTCGCTCGCGGCGGCCAACCGGGATCCCCGGCAGTTCATCGACCCCGACCGGCTGGACGTGACCCGGGAACACACCCCCCATGTGGCCTTCGGGCACGGCGCCCACTGGTGCCTCGGTCACCACCTGGGCCGGCTCGAAATGCGTGTTGGATACCGGGAGTTGTTCACCCGGCTGCCGAAGCTTCGGCTGGCGATACCGCAGCAGGAGATCGAGATCCGCACCGGATCCACCATCTACGGCCTGCAGTCGCTGCCGGTCGCGTGGTCCTGACGGTGTGCCCCCCGGCACGCCCGCGACCGTGACGGCAAGTCAGCTCCCGAACCGTACGTCTCCGATCGAAGCGAGGCCCCCCCATGGCCACAGCGCCACCCCGCAACACCCGATGGGTCCTGCTCGGGATCATGCTGTCGATGTTCCTCAGCACGCTCGACACCGTGATCGTCGGCACCGCCATGCCGACGATCACTCATGAACTCGGCGGCCTGAGCCAGCTGTCCTGGGTGGTGTCCTCCTACACCCTGGCCATGGCGGCCTCCACGCCGATCTGGGCCAAGCTCGGCGACCTCTACGGCCGCAAGGCGTTCTTCCTGGCGGCGATCACGGTCTTCCTGTTCGGCTCAGGGCTGTCCGGGGTCGCGGGGACCATGAACGAGCTCATCGCCTTCCGGGCGCTGCAGGGCCTGGGCGCCGGCGGGATGGGCGTGGGCGCTCTGGCCATCATCGGCGAGCTGGTCGCTCCCCGGGAACGCGCCAAATACGCGGGCATGAGCGTGACGGTGATGGCGATGGCCAACATCGGCGGCCCGATCGTCGGCGGTTTCATCACCGAACACCTCGGCTGGCGCTGGGCGTTCTATCTGAATCTCCCGGTGGGTGTGATCGCGCTGGTCTGGTGCCAGGTGATGCTGCGGCTGACGGTGCGACGCAAAAATCCGAAGGTCGACTACGTCGGCGGGGCACTGCTGATGGCCACCACCATCGCGATCGTGCTCGTCACCAACTGGGGCGGCACCCAGTACGCCTGGGGCTCGCCGCACGTGCTCGTCCCCCTGGCGGTCGCCGTCATCGGCCTGCCGGTGTTCGTGTGGTCGCAGACCCTGGTGCCGGAGCCCATCATGCCGCCGGCGCTCTTCGCCAAGCGCAACTTCACGCTCGCGATGGTGATGACGGTCGTGGGCAGCATCGCCATGTTCGGCGCCATCACGTTCCTGCCGCTGTTCCAGCAGACCGTACAAGGCGCTTCGGCCTCCAACTCGGGGCAGTTGCTGCTCCCGTTGATGGGTTCTCTCTTCATCGTGTCACAGCTCGGCGGGCGGCTGCGAAAGCTGAGCGACCGGTACAAGATCTATCCGATCCTCGGCAGCGCCCTGCTCACCGCCGCCTGCATCGGTCTTGCCACGATGGACACCACCACCGGCCGGCTGACGTCGGGTGTCTATATGGCCGTGCTGGGCGCGGGCATCGCCTTCATGGCGCAGACGACCACGTTGATCGCGCAGAACAGCGTGGAGATGAAGGACATGGGCGCCGCGTCCGGCAGCACCACTCTGTTCCGCACCCTGGGCGGTTCGTTCGGCGTGGCCCTGTTCGGTGCGCTGTTCAACGCTCAGGTCGGCCACACCGCCGCGGCCGGCGTTCGCCGCAACCCGGCGGCGCTCCGCGCCCCCGATCTGCACACCTTCACCGCGGGCATCCAGTCCATCTTCACCTGGGCCGCGGTGCTGTGCGCGATTGCATTCGTGGCTGCGCTGTTCATCGTCGAGGTGCCGCTGCGCCAACGCGGCGCACTGACCCCGGCGAACAAGCCCGGCACTGCCGGCACTCCTGACATCGCCGCGACCGGATCGGGTGAGGCCGGCCGGGCGTAGGGGCCGTCCGCGTACGGCTGGATGGTGGAGACCTGGCCCACCCCCCTCACCGGCCCCGCCGAGGAGGCCATCATGGCCGATCAGCACACCGCGCCGGGAAACCCGTACCTACTGATTCAGCGGGCTCGGCATGGTGCACGGGGTGCGGCTGCGCGGCGGGCATCTCGACATGGACTTCGCGCCGAACACACACATGCTGAACTTCGCGGCGCGGTATCCCGCCACCGTCGAGGGCGGCACGCTCCCGTACGAGCTGGACGGCGACCTCAACACCCTTGCCTCGTACGACTTCCAGGGCACGCCGCCGGGCGGGTTCACCGCGCACACCACCGTCGACCCGGTGAGCTGCACGCGGTGGCGTACTGCTGGGCCTATCCGTATGTGAAGTACCTGGTGGTGGAGGTCGACGGTCGGGTGCGGCGACACGTCGACATTCCCGTCGACGGGCGGCCGATGATGCACGACTTCTCGCTCACCTCGTCGTATGTGCTGCTGTACGACCTGCCGGTGGTCCTCAACCCGGATGCCGCTACGTCCTCCTCCTCCTCTTCGTCCCCGCCGTACGTCCGGGAGCCGGAGCGCACACCGCGGCTCGGGGTGCTGCGCAAGTGGCTTGATCCCGACGAGCTCCCCGCGGAGATCGCCCTCAGCGCGATCACGCCGGCCGGGCTCCCCGCCGGTCCTCACGAGGTGCGCAGGAACGAGGAGTAGGATGACTACGACGAGCACACCGAGCGTGCCCGCCGCCTCGACGTGCTCCAGCGCGCGGAGAACGAGTTCGGCCCGATCCCCTTCGACGCGGAAGCGGCCGGCATCCACGGCCGGATCTGCGCGGCGGTCATCAGCTCGGGACGCACACCGCGTCGCAGGGTGGCGGACCTGATGATCGCTGATGACCCACGATTTCACCGGCACCAGCCGAGACCGCCCCTCTACACTGAACGTGACACAAACCCGCAGGTCAGCGCCGTGCGCTAAGGCGCTGCCTAAACGTTGAAGCGGAACGTCTGACGCAGAGCTGCCACCTGCGAAAACGTGGCTTCTCAAGCTCTCATCCAGCACAGATCCAGCACGGTCGGAACCTATCCAGCACACTCATTCCGGGTAGGCAGGCGCTGTGTCCGGCTCCAGCCCCTCGACCTTCGCGTCAGGATGCTTGAGCGCCCACGCCCGGTTCCACCACACCATCACCCGCTCGCGCAGCTCAACCAGCTCGGCAGTGAGCTGATCAAGATGCTCCACGCTCACAGTCTTGATCCTGAAGCCGCTCGGCTCGATACCGAAGGGCTTGCTGTTCATCGCGCTGAGCACCCCATCGAGTTCCCCCCAAGGCCCATGCACGTAGGCATTGCGGTGCTTCATGCCAGCCCCCACGTCAGTGAGGATCACATCTAGAGCGTTCCGCATCGGAGGGGTGAGGTAGCTAGCTGACGTCGCGTACTTCAGGGTGAGCTTCTTCAAGCCCCCGATCGACTCTCCCTTGAGCTTGGCCGCCTCACCCTCATCGGCGGCCAACAGCACCCCGGTTATCTCGACCGTCATCTCGACCGTTGCAGCCGTGTAGACCATGCGCCCCAGGGCAGCATGGACCGGGGCAAGATCCTCGCCGGGCATGTCCTCGTCAGCCATGAGGCGGATTCTCCCACCCGCAATCAGGCCGCAGTGTCGTAGTCGGAGGCGTCCTCCAAGCTCTCCGGGCCAATGGCCTTCTGGATGATGGCACGGCAACGATCCCACGCCTCGGGGACGAGGTGGCCGTAAATGTCGACGGTGGTCTTGATCGACTTGTGTCCGAGCCACCGGGAGACCTCGTGGATCGGGATGCCGGCCGCCAGCGCAGTCGAGGCGAAGAAATGGCGAAGCGAGTGCGGGTGGTACTTCGGCTTCCCCTCGGCGTCGACGAGCCCGGCCAGCCTGCACGCCTTCTTGAAGTGGTACGTGTAGGTGTTGGCGGTGGGCATGACGCCCTTCCCGCGCTCGCGGGGCGCGAAGTACACCTCGACCTGCCGCGCCTTCCCCGCCGCGTTCTGGAAGGTGAGCGGGATCGGTTCCCACTGCTCAACGTGGGCGTCGATCTCGTCGCAGACGAACGGCGCGGCTGGCACGTCGCGGTACTCGCCCTCTTCGCGGTGCTTGAGCGGCACGAGGCGGGTCTTGCAGTCCTCCCGATGGGCCTTCGAGCTGATCTGCCAGCGCACACGGATCACATCGTCGCGGAGACACCCGGTGTGGAAGGCGAGGGCCTCGCTGACCCGCAGCCCTGCCCCGGCCTGGAGCCAGACGGTCAGCTTGTACTGCGGAGACATGTGCTCGTGAAGGAGACGGACCTCGGGGAGGGTGGGGATCTCGTCCTCGTCGACCGCATGGCTGCCGGGGGCGTTCTTCACCTCCTTGGTCGGGTCCTCCTGGATGATCTTCTCTTCCTTGGCGGACCAGAAGATGTGCTTCACCATCTTCATGCGGTCGTACACCGTGCTGGCGGCGAGCTCCTTGCTGATGGCCGCCTTGAAGTGCTCGATATCCCGCTTCGCGACTCCGGCCATCGTCTTGCGGCCCAGCCGGGGTATCAGGTGCTTGTCGATGAAGCCGCGATAGTTCGAGTACGTCGAGTCCCCGATCACGCGGCGACCTAGCCAGTCCTCCACGTAAGCCCGGACGGTGATCTTCCCCGCGTTGGGGTCGATGTACGTCCCTACGCTCTTGTCGTTCTCGATCTTGTTGGCGAAGTTGTCCGCCGCCGTCTTCTTGGTGAAGCTCTCTTCGCGCTGTCGGGCCGTGCGCCCGCCTGGCTCCCTGTACCTGACCGTCCACTCGTGGCCGCAGCGAACCCCCTCGCAGGGGTAGAGCGGGCTTCTCTTGTCGGTCTTGCACCTCTGAAAAACGGTAGCCATGGGCCCCTCTCTCTTGCCGGGGCATGGCAAAGCAGCCGTTACCCGTAGTTGTCGTCGAGGTACGCGACGATGTCGCGCTCACGGAATCGGAGGAGGCGGCCAACCTTCTGGGGCCGCAGTCCCCACGTCCGGTACTTGTTCTTGACGGTGTTCTCGCTGACCTTCAGCCAGGCGGCCACCTCTTCCGGCGTGAGAAGCCGGTTACTGCCGCCCCGGCTCAAGGGGCGGGCCTCTCACCGCGCTGGGCGTCGGTGAGGGAGTGCACTGTCTCCCATGCGAGGGCGGCCGACTTCAGTGCCCTCTTCTGGTCCGCCTTGAGCCTGCGGATGCGGGCCGGTACGAGTGCCGGATCGGAGAGGCCGAGGAGCTTGGCCGCCTCGTCGAGCAGTTCCTTTGGGTCCTCCATCGGACCGTGGCCGGGCTGGGAGTACACCCGACACTCCTGGCCGGAGATCCCGAGAACCCAGCCCCAGCCGTTCTTGAGCGCCTTCTCGCGGTGGCTCAAGCCGCGGCCCCGTGGAACTCACTGCGGGACCGCGAGGTCAGGTGATACATTCCGAACTCGCACTCGTAGTACCGGTTCTCGCAGTACAGGCCACGCCGCGATCCTCGGCGGTCCCCCGCGCGGTGCCGCTTCGCCTGTGCCCTGCCGAGGGCCTTCTCGGCAACGCGTTCGCCCTCGAAGGCGCGTTTGGCGCCGCACTCGCACGTGCGGAAGTCGACGGCCTTGATGGTCATGCCTGACTCTCCTTGGTCTACTTGCGGAACTTGCTGCATGGGCAGGTCGGTATCTGGCAGGCGCCCCGTGCGGCGCTCGCGGCGGAGTGGGTGAACGGGGCATGGCCGCACTCGGGGTGCTGGCAGAAGCCCTTCCAGCTCTTGCCGTCGTGGTTGGCGAGCATTAGGCCGGGCGAATGGAGCTTCACGAGGCGGCCGGTCCCGCCGAACGCCATCTTCGAGGCGAAGGCGCGGGCCTCGGCTTCGTTGCCGAACGGCGCGAAGTTCAGCCCGCGACTTCCGTCGTGCCAGGTGTGGACGAGGGCGAGCCAGTCGCGCATCTGGAGGATCTCCCCGACTTCCTTGATCAGCGCCTTGGCCATCTGGTCGGCGTTGTCGAAGCCGGGGTCCTCCAGGAGTGCCTTCACCGCGTCGATCTCCTCCCTGCGGGGGGTGATCCTCACGCGGTGCCGATCCCCTTCACCGAGACGGGATAGGCGAAGAAGTCCGACCGCACGGGACGTGCGAACCCTGGGACGAGATAGGCGAGCCCGTTCACCTTCAGGCCACTGTCGCCCTCGGCGTCCTCGAACTCGGAGCCGTCTAGCAACTCGTCGAGTTCGGCAGGACTGTTGATGGTGGTACTCACGAGGCTCCCTTCTCTTCCGTGGTCAAGATTACGCAATCGGGGAAGCATGCGCAAGTATCGCAATCAGGTGGGCGTGATGGCCTCGACGCTCGACCGGAACCCCTCCAAGGAGCCGGTGTTCAGGATCGTCACGTCGAAGTCCCAGTCGGCGAGGGCGTTCTCACTGATGTGGTCAGAGTCCTCGATGAGGGCCTGACTGGGCCTCCGGATCTCGACCACCAGTCCCCCGCGCTTCCGGATGGCGTCGGCCTCGTTGGGGAACCGTACGTCGCTGATGACCGTGGGCTCCGTCCACGTCTCGCAGTCACGGAACAGGGCGTTCACCCACACGTCCGCACCGAGCACCTGACGGCCGGCCTCGGTGCCGAGCCGCTGGAGGTAGCCCCGTACTTCCGGGAACTCGCGCTTCACGTAGTCCCATCCATGGCGGTCCACCTCCCACGCGACGGTGGTCTTGCCAGCCTCGCTCTCGGAGTCGATCAGGGCTGGGTTGACGGCGTACAGCATGTCCCTCACCGGGTCGGCGAACGCCTTGCGGCACCAGCCGCGCTCGACGAGGAACGAGGCCGCAGTGTCCTTGCCGGAGCCAGCGGCGCCCGCGAAGCCGATCAGCGGAGTGTTCATATTGGTTAGCGGAGTCCTTTCACGCCGTGGCGGTCAGTTGGAGCACAGGGGTGCCGAGCCGTTCCGCCATCTCGTGGGGCCACAGAGCGACCGAATTCGAGCGGGTAGCGATCGGTACGGCCCCGGAGTCTGTCGCCGCCCGCAGCTCGGCCACGGAGGCGGCGGCCTCCTCCGGCTTATCGGGTATGGGTGCGGCCGGCCGCTGAGCGGCAGCGAGCCGCTGAAGGTCGCCGAGGGTGCCAAACCATTCCCGGAGTTCCTCGATCGCCTTCTCCAGCGCCTCGGCTTCCGCGATCTTCGCCTCGATGGTGCGGAGCGTCTCCGCCATGCGGCCCGGATTGCGTGCCTCTGAGTACACGGCGGCCTGGTCGTGCACGTGGAGCTCGTCGGCATAGTGGGCTTCGAGCACCGCGCGGAGAGCGGCCTGTGTCCGCTGGTTGCCCGCGTCCGACATCTCCGAGCGGCGCCAGTCGTCGGTCTTCCTGCGGAACCTGAATCGTCCCGCGTCCTCTGGCTTGGTGATGTGGTACAGGTTCGTGTCGTCCAGGTCGATGCCGTTGATGGTCAGGTGGGCGGTCCGGGTGGAGTGCCTGCCCGAGCTGACGAACAGGTTGACCTCGCTTGGCAGAAGCTCGAAGTCCTTGTCCCGAGTGAACTGCGGCTGGACATGGACCAGGCCCGCGATGCGTGGGCCGGTGATCTCGTAGGAGGTGGTCCACGCGCGCTCCCGCTCGGGTACTCCGTCGCTCGCCACGCGGCGCACGGTGACATTCCCGTACTCGGTCTCGATCTCAGTCGTGGCGTTGGGGTTCATGTTCTTCTCCTTCGGGCGGTTATAGATCTTGGTGAGGTAAGTGCGGAGCCGGTCTTCCCACGGCTGTTCGAGGAGGGCGCCGATGACGACACAGCTCATGGGCGGGGCGACGACATCTCCGATCTGCTGCGTGCAGCTCGACCGGGATCCAGTCCACGGGTAGCCGGGGCTGAAGCCGACCAGGAGTCCGGCCTCGTCGAGCGAGAACTTCCGGTCCTTGTCGTGCTCCCAGTACCAACCGCGGATCTTCGAGGTGATGCCGGTCGCGGGCTTGTCCGCGGTCCAGCAGTTCCCGCCCGCCGTCTTGCGGACGCCTCGGGTGTTGACCCGGATGCCGGCGGGCCAACCGAGGGCCTCGGCGGCCGTGGTGGTCGACAGGGGCTGCTTGGGGGTAAGGACGGCCATGTCGACGTAGGAGTGCCGGGCCGCCATTAGGAAGACGCGCTTCCTTCGGGATGCGAGCCCGTAGTCCACGGCGTCCAGGACGCGGTACTCCGCGCTACACCAGTCCGCCGACCACAGCTCTTCGCGTATCCCGTCGAGGATCGTCTCCGGCAGGGCCGAGCTCTGTTCCATGGCCAGCCAGCGGAGGTTGTCCCACAGGGCGGTCAGGGTGAGCGACCAGATCAGCACCTCGGCGATCAGGCCGATCCGCTCGTCGGTCATCTCGGCTATCGGGGCCCGCACCTCGTCCAGGGTGAGCAGAGGGCCGGTGAAGCTGGAAAGGCCGTCCCAGTCCGGGTTGCCGCAGATGAGGCACTCCCCTTGCCATTCGCACGGACCGCTGTCGTGCCAGTGCCCAAAGGTCGCCTCGAAGGCCATCGTGAACACGTCGAGCAACAGGTCCTGATTCCGCGGGTCCAGCCCGGCCCTCTTCCCTGCCGGGGTCCAGCACTGGCAGGGAGCCGAGACGATCAGCCCGCGCACCCAGCGAAGGGCCGGATGCTTCGGGTCCAGGCTCCGAACGTCCGCGACGATCCGCTTGAACCCCGCCGCGCGAGCGGTGGCCGAGGCGTCGTTGTGCAGTTCGATACCAACGGTGTCGAGGTCGTGTTGGAGCACGTCGCGCACTCCGGCATCCCAACCTCCCGGCCCCGCGAAGAGGTTGATCACGCGGTCTGGATCGCCCGGCTCCGGAGGGAAGAGCCAGTGCGCAGGCCAGGGAGCCGCGATCTCGTCCAACTCCTCGGGCGATCTGTCGTCGAGGTCCAGTTCATCAGGGGTTCCGAGTGCCCCAGCCGTGTCGAGACATATAGGGGACATCAGTCCAGGTCCACGGTCTCGACGCTGGAAAGCCAGTCGGCAACGGTCTCCCAGTGGTAGCCGGGGCATATCAGGCCGTCGCCCATGTAGATGGGGCGACCGCAGCCGGCGCACTCGTACGGCTTGCGGTCGATGTAGCGGATAGGGCCGCCGCACTCGACGCAGCGGACGACGTTCTCGGGCGGTTCGGTCTGCGCGGGGGCAGAGGTAGGGGGCATCGGTATCCTTGGAAGCGATGCTGGCTGGCATCATCAGGCGAAGCGCACCACCGCTTCGCGACCCGCCTCACCAGCGGGTTTCGCCAGGCGCCCGTCCCCCGCCACTTCCGATGGCGAGGGGCGGGCGCTCTGTGTCACGACCGATCAGGCGTCGGTGCCGTACACATCGATCACTTCGCGATCGACGTTGTGGGCGTCGTCCGCGTTGACCTCGCTGGCCCAGAGGTCCTCGTGATCGTCGAGCCACTCCTGAAGGGCCTCGTCGTCGTCCACGATGTCGACGGGGACCGCCAGCTCGGCTTCCACGTCGACCGTCACGGTCTCCTGGACCTCGAAGCGGACAGTTACGGCTCGCGTCTCAAGCACGGTTGCTCCCAGGTGGATTCGATTGCGGCACGGGCCGCAAGTCAGGTCTTCGTCGAGTAGCTCGGCCACGTCGCGGCACTCGACGCACGGAATTTGATTGAGGGCGTGCATCACCGAGCGGCGTTCTCGATCACGGGGCGATACCAGGTGCAATCGGTGTCGGGCCAGCCGTTCCGCTTGCCCCACTCCCGGCGGCGCTGAGCGGCGCACGGCTCGCATATGAATCGGTCGCCGAGCAGGCCGTTCATCCAAAGCCCACGTCGACGCAACCGGGGAGGGCACTCCTCACAGAGGCCGCCACCGCGGATGTGCTGATAGGCAAGGAGGGCTTTCCCAGTGTGCGGGGAGGTGCTCTGCACCATGGCGTGCCCGTCCCGCTCTGCGAGTTCGTGGGCACGGTGGAAGGCGTCAATGAAGCCGTAGTCCCAGAACTCCCCAGCGCTCTCAAACTGTTCGTCACAGTAGAGGCCGTGGCTGTTGGCGTTCTTCACCGCGCAGACGAAGACCTCGTACTTCCAGCTCACTTGCCGCCCCCGTTAAGCAGTTCCAGGAGCTCCTTCACGAGCTGAGTCTCGTATGGGGTGACTGTGCGGACTTCCTCATCGGGAAGCATCTCGATCGGTAGGGCGAAGACGAGCGTCTCGGCCGCGTCCGCGAGGGTGCACAAGGTGTGCCACTCGTCGGTTCCGGGGTCGTAGTCCTCCCGCCACGCCTCGACCTGGCGAGTGATCTCCAGTACGGCGCGGGCCTTCTTCTTGATGTCGTGCATGTGTCCGCCTTTCGGGCAGCAGTCAGGGGCCGCCCCCGTCCGAGCGGGGGGAGCGGGAGCGGCCGATGAATGAGGAGTCAGGCGCTCAGCACGCGGCGGCGCTGGCCGACACGGGTCTGCCCGAGGTCGGCACGGTTGGCCGCTTCCTGACCGGCGGCGTATCCGGTACCGCGTCGTGTCGTGTTGCGTCCCGAGCTACGGGCGTCGGGGTAGGCGGCGTTAAAACGCGCCATTACCACACTCTTGCGGTCGGCGACGACCAACTCAGCGGATCGACCCGAGGCCGCTGCCGGGGCTTCCTGCCGTGCGCGGGCCTCGATCTCCTTGAGCCGGTCATGGACGGTCAGGATGAATCCGGCGATCCACGACTTCCGGTAGGTGATCAGCTTCTCCCCGAAGCCAGGGCGGCCCTGCCGCATGCCGTTGAACATCTGGAGCAGAAGCGAGGTGAACAGCATCTCCACCCGGTCGAGGTCGGATTCGTAGCCGAAGAGGTGGACCTCGGTCCTCCCTCGCCTCTTGTCCTTAGTGACCCCATGGCAGTTCAGGGCGTCGGCAATGTAGCCGAGAAGGTACATCCGGTCATTGGCGTATGCGCCCTCGACGACGATCACGCGGTCACCGGCACGGTCCAAAGCCGGATCGGAGTCGGCGAGCATCGCCCGCTCAATCCCATATTTCGCCATCATCTCAGCGGCCTTCGCGAAGTACGCCTCGGCCTCTGCGGGGGAGGCAGCGGGGTCTTCGGCCTTGGCCAGGAGTGCGCGTATTCTCGCGAGCATCGGATTCGACTGCTCGTTGTTGTTCATGTGTACCTCGTGGAACCTTGATGCGGCTGGCATCGTCAGGAAGCGGGAACCACCCCGCCCCGACCCCCGAAGGGGTTTCGCCAATGACTCACAGCGGCTGCTTCGTGGGGTCGCCAGCCAGAACGGTGGCGAAGTTGGCCATTACGACCGTGGCCAGTTGCTCAAGCTCCAATCCCTCGGTAGGCATCGGTGCACCGAGGACACGCAGGGTGGTCAGGGAGCGGGCGACTAGCCTTTCCATGTCGTTCGTGTCGACAAGATCGGCGCAGAGGTCGCAGGCACGCCAACGGCCATCGTTGGGGAGTGTGGCCAGCACGCCGTTTTCACTCAATAGGGCAACCTGAGCCCGGAGTTGGGGCATATACAGCCATCGAGCCATAGGCATGGAACAGAAGTCGCACTCGGACATGTGTCCTCTTCGAGTAGGTAGGAGCCGCCTCTCCCGGAGGGGGGATTCACCGGGAGAGGCGGAGAACAGGGGGATTCAGACGAGCTGGAGCTGTCCCACAATCGGAGCGTTGAAGTGATCGTTCGCGAGTTCACAGAAGTAGGCGTCCCGGTGCTCGGCGTAAATCTCGGCCGTGCGAATCCAAGAGACTTCGCCTTCGGATTCCTGGTACTTCAGCTCGTAGAGGTCTTCACGAGCGTGCTCGGTAATCGCTTCGCGGTCCGCATCGGTGTCATCCGGATATTCGCCGCAGGCTTCGCCGATCGCCTCTTCGAGGTTCTCGTTGAACACCTCATCTTCGAGCTGACTGTGATCGTCCTCGTCGAGGAATGGATACTCGTACTTGACGTACTCGGCCAGGGCGACAGCTTCACGGAAGGCGGCCGTGTAGCCCTTGCGCTTCTTGCCGCCCTCGTAGACCTGGACATAGAGGGAGTACGCGGAGCCGTAGTGGATCGACGAGCCGTCGACCTGGATCACCTGCTCGTCCGACCGGCGGGTATCCGTACGGCCGTTGTCGGCGACACAACAGATCAGGTCACGAGCAATACGGAAGTTCGACTTCGCGGCCAGGTTCGCCGGGTACTCGGTATACGTGAACATCTCGACATGAGTCGCTTCATCCTCGTCGCCCCAATAGGACGTACGCCACGACGGATACGCATAGTGGGGAGCTTCGAGACATTCCGCGTACTCGCGGAATGTCTCGTTGGAAATGTTGATCTCGCGGCGCATGTGCCTCGTCTTCCATGCTGAGCGGCTGGCTCATCAGGTCCCGGACACCACTCCGGGCACGACGCCCCGCACCACGGCGGTCGGGGCGTTTCGCCTGCGGGCAGCCGCCCCCACTTCGAATGGGAGCGACTGTCATTTAGCTAAGATCTCGCAATCGACCCTAGAAATAGCGCACAATCATGTCGTGGTCGTCGACCTCGACGTGATAGTCCGGCTCGTCGAACGACACGCCATCCCGCTGAACCTTGAAGTCGAGGAGCTCGGGCACGTCTTCCGCGCTGATCGGCTCACCGCCCTCACGACACAGGTCTTCGAGGGTGACCTCAATGGTCACCGTGGTCCGGTACTTCCGTGCAAGCGGGTCCAGGCCGAGTGCCTCCAGCAACTCGTCCGCCGCTTCGCGCTCGATCTCGCCCTCATCGAATGCCGAGTGCAACTGCTCTCGCACCTGGCGCTTGAGACGATCCGACTCCGCCCGCAGACGGGTAGCCTCCCCGCGCCACTGGTCACGCTCGTCCATCAGCTCAGCCATATCGGTATTCAGGCCGTTCGTCACCTTCGCCAGAAGCTCCGCCGCGTCACCCAGGACGCGGTTCTCCACGATCAGTTCGCCCACGATGCCCGAGGCGTTGTCCACGGCACCGGAGAACAGGTCACGCTCACGCGCCACCTCGAACAGTCGCTTCCGCAGGTTGGCGTTCTGCTCCCACAGATCGGGGTTAGTCAGCACGTCAGTCTGCTTCGTGAGGTTCACGCCGGACTGCATCTTGAACGCGTTGGTCATGTGTCTCCAATCGGATAGAGGTCGACCCTCGGCCGGCCCCGATGCACACCCCACCTCTTGATGAGGTGCTGTCACCCAAGCGCCACACCTTCTCGCTTGGGTCGCAGCACCCCACCGGACCCAGAAGTCCGGCGGGTGCATCCACGTTCACGTTCTGAAATGTGTCAGGCGCAGTCGCGCCATCGCTTCTCTTCGATCAGCGCAGCCAGGCATCCCGCCCCAATGGGCATTCGAGGACACAGGCCACCCGCCCCACATGGGCATTACAGGCGGCTCGATGGCTGCGAACTATTCGCATTCACTGTTGAGTTCTCAAGGATCGGGCGGTGCCTTTCTGTACCAACCCCTCTCGGGGTGGCCTCGGTCCGGCCGCCCCTGGCCAGTCGCCCAGCCAGGCCCGAGTTCGGCGCACTCGGAGCGCTCGGGCACTGCGGCCTTCGCTTCTCGCGCTGACCTTGCCGTACTCCCTGCAACAGCTCGCTTTGCAGAGCGGCCCCCGCTCCCTCGGGGATGGGGCACCCGATGCCCGGATGCTGGCGTGATGGTCATTTCCGCCCGGCCTGTCGGCCTTGCGGCGGTTCCGACCCTAGCGGATCTTCCCCGGTCTGCCAAGTTCTCGCATTCGCTCCAACTTGACTGCCTTGCCTGACAGTTGGCGGCGCCGCATCGTGCGGCCCGTTCTCGGTTGCCCGGTTCGGCGTGGTCCCCACCGTAGTCGGCGGCTTCCATTCGAGTCAAGTTCTCGCTTTCGCTGGAACTCGAAGCGGCTCAGCCTTGGGCTCTGCGCTGCGCGCCTTGCCCGCTGGCCCGTCCGCTTGCCGCCTTGCCTGCCTGCCTTGCGGCCGGTCGGTGTTGGCGACGGGTCAGAGCTTGGCGCACGGCGGCGAGCGAGCGCAAGTCTCGCAATCACGGACCGGTTGTCCGCCTTGGGGGGTGTGGGGGGGGTGCGTCAGTGTGCGGCGCGCGAGGGTAGCGGAGGCCCGGCCGGACCGTGCGGGGTGGGGGTATGACCCCCGGTACGGAAAACGCGCGACCGCCACGTCTTAGCCGCTCGGATTCTGCCACGGTTCCAGGGTCGACCAACGACGAAGGGCCCGCCTGCCACCAGGGCAAACGGGCCCGCACGTGCGTCAAAGAACGCACCGATTCGTCTGGCTGCCGACGCCTCAGCGAGGGCCGCCGTACCTTGGGGCGGGGCGGCGACTCAGGCCGCCTGAACTGCGCCGAGGTAGCGGTATCCGGTCCGCTCTGAGCAGCCGAGGCGTTCCGCCAAGGTCTTGCCGTTGACCTTCGTACCTTCGGACACCATGGCGGCGACGGTCTCCTTCACGACTGTCAGGGGGACCGCCTTCTTGGCACTGCCGTTGTGGCGGGGCTTGGGCTCTGACACCCCGGCGGTTGCCACTTCGCCGATCAGTTCCTCAGCCAATTCGTCGGCTGCGACTGTCAGCTCCTCGGCCGCCTCGGTCAGTTCGTCGAGGGTGTTCTTGACGCCGTGGGCCTTGGAGAGGAGGACTCGACCTTCGAGGTCAAGGGACTCGGCGAGGTCGGCTGCCATGAGAAGGAGGGACTCCTCCAGTTCGGCGATGCGCTGCTCGGCCGTCACGGAGGCCGGCGGGGTCGCTGCCATGTGGAGCATGTGTGCCACGACGAGCGGCGGCACCGCTGACACGACGGCGACGAGTAGCGGGGACGTTGCCATGTAGCTCCTGTCAATCAGGTGCGCCACGACCTGAGCTGACAGTGCCAGCCCGAGGGCGGCTCCGGCGCCGATGGTGGCAGTGACACGGCCTGGCGCTTGGGCGCGGCGGCGCACCTCCGAGATGACAGCGGCGCACGCGGCGTAGGCGGAGATGGACACCGGCATGAGCCAGGTGATCCAGCCGTGCCAGCCTGCCAGTTCTGCCATGCGGATCTCGCCAGGCACGGACATGACGAGGGCGGCGACGAGGACGAGCGGACGACCACCGGTGAAGACGGAACGGGCGTACCAGGGCATGTGCATCGAAGACATGGGCTTGCCTTTCAGGTCTACCGATGGCGGTCAGGCAGCGGCCAGGGCGGCGCGAACAAGGGCGCGGCCCCGCGTGTTGGTGTCGGTGGCTTCGTTGACCTGGGGCGCAGGCGTGTCGCTGTCAGTGCCAAGGAAGGCGGCGGCGCGGTCGAGCTCATCGCGGCAAGCACCGCACACGGTGCCTCGGCGGCCGAGTGGGAAAGGCGCGCGGCAGACCTCGCAGCGAGCACGGGTGTCCGGGGCAGGCTTCGGCTTCGGCTGTGGCCGGGCGGGCATCTGGTTCTTCAGCCGGTAGGAGATAAGCGCTGCGGCGCTGTCGACCTGCTCAGGGAGTCGCGTGGTCAATGCGTTGGTGATCTTCAGGGTGCTGTGCCCCTCGGTGAGCCAGGCGGCGGCGAGCGGGGTCAGGCGGAGCACTTCGCTGGTGCTGAGCTTCAGGCGCCGGTCGGCCTCGCCGAGTGCGGCGAGCGCCTGGGCGGCTCGGCCGGTTTCGGCGCCAGCCGGGTTGTGCCGGGTGTTGGGGACTTCCTCCTCCTGACGGGCCTTGGCCTGCTCGGTGCCCTCGCTGTCAGCGGCGGAGGGGTCGGGGAGGAGGTTCTTCCCTCGGTTCTTCTCTCCCTTGGGAGAGCCACCGACGGGCCGACCGTCCGGCTTACCGACCGCCGGAATGTGGTCAGTCGGAAGATCGGTGACGTGGGTCTCCGTGCACCACGTACCGGTGCTGGGGTTCTGGAAGCGCTCGCGGCGGAAGTAGCCCGCTGCTTCGAGCTGCCGGAACGCCTTGGAGACGGTTGCCCGCCCTTCCTCTACTGCGTCGGCAAGGGACTCGACAGTGACCTTCGCGTCGTCGGGCATGGACAGGAGCGTGACGAGTAGGCCGCGGGCGACCAGCGACAGCTTCTTGTGCCGTGCGGCCTGGTTGGGCACGACCACGAAGGCGCGGTCGTGACGGTTACGATGCACTCGCATCGAGAGACAACCCCTCTCGGTGTCGGCCCCGGCGAGGTGTTCGCGCACCTACGACCCGGGGCCGTTCGCTTGGATGCTGCGCAACCTACGCGATACTTTGACTACATGTCCACCCCGGTGACGACTGAGCCAAGATCTCGCCATCGGGGTGTGACGGGCATCACCTGCCGCCCTCTTTCCGAAAAGACGCCTCCGCTCCGTATACATAAGTAGAGGCTTGAGCGAATTAAGTTCCTCACCTATTGGGGCCCCTTCGGGGCCCACAGATCGAATCTCCTTCGCCGCTGTGACTTTCTCCCCCTGGCCCCTTCGGTGCCCCTCGGAGAAGACCTTCGCCGCTGCCCTCTTTCTTGAGGAAAGTCAAGTAATAGGGAGGGAAGTTGGCTTGGTCTACTTCAAGTCGAAGAGAACGTCTGCCATCGAACTGGGAGAAGATTCGGCGCCGCGTCCTGAACCGCGACGGCCATCAGTGCACAGCCAGAGACCAATACGGCGTGCGGTGTGCCGAGCCAGCCACCGACGTGGACCACATTCGACCCGGTGACGACCATCGAGAGGCCAACCTGACATCGCTCTGCGGGTGGCATCACCGGGTCAAGTCCTCCCGCGAGGGAGCCGCAGCCAAGGCTGCCGTACGTCGGCGCCACGACCGCAAGTTCCGCAGGACCGAGTCTCATCCGGGCCTGCTGTGAGCGCGCAGAGCTCCGGGCTTCGAGCCTGTTGAGCCGCGCCGGCCCCCGAGGTCTCCCCTCCCTCGGGGGCCTTGACTTGAATGGAGGTGGGCGAGATCCCTGGCCCCGTACCGAACCGGGAGGCGGATCTCGCCCGCCCCCGCGAACGCAAGGGCGGCGACGTGCAGTCGGTGACGCGCGGCGTCGCCCGGCCCACGAAAGTGCCGAACGGCGACCGTTCATGGCATCCCATCGCAAAGCGGCTGTGGGACTCGCTGAAGGAGTCCGGCCAGGCTGACTTCTACCAGGCGAGCGACTGGGCCCTGGCCTATTCCCTGTGCGAAGACCTCTCGTACTACAAACAGGCCGGCAAGCGGTCCGGTCAGATGCTCCAGACCATCTACTCGGCCTTCGAGCGGCTGCTCGTCGCCGAAGGCGACCGGCGCCGTGTCCGCATCGAGCTGCACGAGCCCGAACCCGAGGAGCAGTCCGCGGCCGTCCTCGCCATAGCCGACTACAAGAAGGACCTCGGGCTGAGGTGAAGATCGCGGCCGCGCCAGAGCAGAGGGGCGCTGCTGACGCGGCCAGTGATCACTTGTCGCCGCTCCGCTTCACTTCATCACGTACCGCGCGAAGAGAGCGAATGGCTGTGATCATCTTCTGTGACAGCGCCGGTACTTGATCGAAGAGGTGCCCAAGGACAGCGACACCTCCCGCAACCGAGGCCGCAGCGACAGTCACCCAACCCGCTAGTTCCATGTAGCACCTTTCGAGAGAGGGCGGTACGAGGCACCGGGAGGGCCTCCCGGATCCCCTCTGTCGGGGAGGCAGCCCCTTGTTCCGGCCCTTCGTAGCTCTCGATCTCGAATGGCAACTACACAGCTTTTCAGGTCAAGTTGAGAGTACCGGGCTTCGACGCCTCGTGTCTTGAGTACCGAGGAGGTGGGATATTTCCACCCTCTCAGTTGAAGAGATCGAGACCCTGGAGCCGTCCTTCCTGGGCCCCACCTGGGCGCACGAACCGGACGGTTCATGGAAACTCCCCCAGTACACGCTCGGCTGGCAGATCGCCGGTTGGTGCGCCGAGTACCTCAACGCGGAGGACGGCGGGCCCTGGCGCTTCACGCGCGAGCAACTGCGCTGGACGCTGTGGTGGTTCGCTGTCGACGAGAACGGTCGCTTCGTCTACCGCAAGGGCGTCTTGCAGCGTCTCAAGGGCTGGGGAAAAGACCCGCTCCTCGCCGTGATCGCCCTCGTCGAGTTCGTTGGGCCGTCGCGGTTCTCGCACTGGCCTCGTTGTTTCACGGCGGTAGCCGGTTGATCTTGCGTCCGTGATGTCGCGTTGATTCCTGTCCGGGGACGGTGCCGGTCAGGGGTGCGCGTCG
>NZ_JBSFXK010000080.1:0-26092 GCF_053595355.1 Streptomyces sp. NPDC002513
GTCCGGGCCCAGGACCACGGCGCGGTGTTCGAACACCGACCGGGATGCGGCCAGTGACCAGCCCACCGCGCTCTCACTGAGCCCTGCCCGCCCGCTCGTGAACTCCCGCAGCCGGCCGGCCTGCGCACGCAGACCCCCGGCCGACCGCCCCGACACCACCCACGGCACCACACCCGGAGCCGCACTGGTATCCGCAGCCGCGTCAGACACACCCGCGTCAGACGCGGCCGGTACCAGCAACTCTCCGGAATCCCGCTCATCGACCGGCGCCTGTTCGAGAACGACGTGTGCATTGGTGCCGCTGATACCGAACGAGGACACTCCCGCCACGAGGGGCTGATCAGGTTCGGGCCAGGGGCCCAACTCGGTATGGACCTTTAGGTTCAGATCAGTCAGCGGTATGCGCGGACTGGCGCTCCTGAAGTGCAGACTTGGGGGCAGTTCACGGTGTCGGAGGCACAGCACGGTCTTGATGAAGCCGACGATCCCTGCGGCACCTTCCAGGTGCCCGACGTTGGACTTCGCCGACCCGACCAGCAAGGGTCGATGCACTGGCCTGGCAGCACCCAGAACAGCGCCGAGGGCAGTTGCCTCGACGGGGTCGCCGACCACGGTGCCGGTACCGTGCAGTTCGACATACTGCACGGAGGCCGGCTCGACTCCGGCCGCGGCGTAGGCTCGCCGCAGAACGTCTTCCTGTGCGGCGGGGAGAGGATCGGTGAGGCGATCCCCACTGCCGTTGTTCACGGCGCTGCCGCGGATAACGCAGTAGATGGTGTCCCCGTCAGCGACGGCCTCAGCCAGTCGCTTGAGCACAACCACTGCGCCGCCTTCACCACGTACATAACCGTCGGCCTCCGCGTCGAAGACCGCAGAGCGCCCCTGTGGGGACAGGGCTCCGAGTGCGGCGACGGCCGCCGTACTGTCCGCCGCCAGAGCCAGGCTCACCCCGCCCACGAGGGCTAGGTCTGACTCTCCGCGCCTCAGGCTTTCACCCGCCACATGTACTGCGACCAGGGATGACGCCTGCGCCGCATCAATCGTGAAGCTTGGCCCCCGCAATCCGAGGGTGTGCGATATTCGGTTGGCGATCAGCCCACGGGCTGTTCCGGTGAGGCTGTAGGGGCCGATGTCATCGGTGCCCAGCCTGGCCGCCAAGGTCGCGTAGTCACCCGCCATCACACCGACAAAAACGCCAGTCCGGCTGCCGCGTAACGCCCTGTCCGTGATGCCGGCGTCCTCCAGGGATTCCCATGCCAGTTCCAGGGCCAACCGCTGCTGCGGGTCCATGGCCGAGGCTTCCTCGGGCGAAATACCGAAAAACCCCGCGTCGAACTCATCGACACGGGGCAGGAAGCCACCGTACTCTCTGCTCCCGTCCCAAGTGCCGGACGCCTTGTCCCGGCGGTCGGCCGGACGTTCGGCGATCGCGCTGCTCCCTTGTCGCAGGGATTGCCAGAACGCCTCCGGCCCTGCTGCCCGGGGAAGACGGCAGGAAACGCCTATCACGGCAATGGGCTCGTCGGCCGACGGCAGCATCGAGGCGGAAGAGGAAAGTTTCGACACCATGATGTCACGTTTCCATGGAGGGCCGGCTGTTTCCCGGCGAGAGCTGACGAGGGGCTTAACCTAAGAATTCGCTCAGCGCAGCTTGGATTCTCTTAGTTGGCCTTGTCGCAGACGTGACGTAGGTCACCAGCGCGGAAAGGGCAGGGCGCCGCCTATCTGACCTAACGGTGCCAGCCGTGGGCAGTGGTCAACAGAATGCTAGCTGCCCGATTGAGCTGTCAACCAAACCCAATGAGCTCTGTGCAAAATGAAGTTTGCAGGTCGCGGGTCTGGTGTGAGGGGAGGGCGGGATACTCACGCTGGTCGTCGGCCTGTGTGAAGATCATCTGGCTCGTCGGCCGGAGCGTTGTCGGGTTCTGCTGCGCCGACTGCCGTGCCCCTCTTACGACCCGTGGCCGGGCTGGTATGCCGGGAGGGCGTGGAGGTGCACGAGCTGGAGCGGATCTCGGCTCGCTGGAGTGAACTGGACGGGCTGACATAGGAGTTGGCCAAGCAGCTTCAGGAGGTCCAGGCCGAGCGGGAGGAACTGGTGATCGCCGAGCGGGTCCTGAACCGGCTGGCCGAAGCCGTGGTGACAGAAGCCCTAGACAAGCCCGATCATCTCGGCTCAAAAGGCACTTTCGCGTTTCCGTTCAAGATCACGCCACCACAAGTGAAACGCGAAGGCGAGGTGGTGCCGCAGACTCAGACCGGCGAGCCAGGCCCGTGTCGGCCCAGGTCAAAAGGCCGTCAGTCGCGGCCACCCGGGAGCAGTTTGTGTCCCGGGGTGCGTGATCTTTTTGCGTTCTTTACTTGACTCTTCAGACGAAACCCTCCTAGCCTTAGGATCCGAGCATCAAATCCGGTTAAATTCCCTATGAGTTGGGTAGGTCGTTCGGCACCTTTGGAACGGCTACTCGCCTAACTCCTCTACATCCGGCCAGCGTTGCTCCTCGTTGACTGGCGGTGCCGCTTTTCGCGCATGTCGCTCCAATGCGAGTTCGGGAGTCGCTTGCGGCGCGTTTGCTTGATCAATGTCGTGGGCCTGTGCGTTTCAGCTGAATTTCTCTCTCAGTGTCAAGAAGTAACTGATCAGGAGATATGGGATGGCCGCAGTGGACAATTCACCGCTCACGTATCCGTTTGGGCTGTCCCATCAGCTGGAAATGCATCCAGAGTATGAACGTCTTCGCGGTGAGCGGAAGTTGGCGAGGGTCTCCATGCCGTACGGCGGCCAGGCCTGGCTCGCTACGCGCTACGACGACATCAAGGCCGTGCTGGAGGATCACCGATTCAGTACGGCAGCGACGCTCGGCCGCGACGTGCCCCGGCTGATGCCACTGATCGAGACCAACCCAACCATCCTCACCACGGATCCGCCGGATCACACCCGTCTACGCAAACTGGTCGGCAGCGCCTTCACCGCCCGGCGCGTCGAGCAACTCCGGCCGATCATCCAAACGATGACGGACGCGCTGCTGGACCGCATGATCGAGCAGGGTCCCCCCGCGGACCTGGTCGAGGGGCTGGCGATGCCGCTGTCCCTGGGAGTGATCTGCGAACTGCTCGGTGTTCCGCTCGCCGACCGCGAGCGGTTCGGTGTCTGGTGCGACGGGACGCTGGCAAATCCCGGTTTCACTCCGGAGGAGGTCGAGGAATCACGGCAGAACCTCTTCGGCTACCTCGCCGGTCTGATCGCGCAGCGCAGGGCACAGCCTACGGACGATCTGCTCGGGGCTCTGGTGGCGGCAAGGGACTCCGAGGACCGTCTCAGCGAGTTGGAGTTGATCACCTTCGGGGTCGCGCTGTTGGTACTCGGGCACGAGACCACAGCCAACAGCATCGGCAACTTCACGTATAACCTGCTCACCCACACCGCACAGCTGGATCGGCTGCTGACTGACCCCGAACTGCTGAACAGCGCGGTGGAGGAGTTGCTGCGCTTCACCCCGAGTCTGACCGCAGCAGCTTTCCCCCGCATCGCGACCGAAGACATCGAACTCGGAGGGGTGATGGTGTACGCGGGTGAAGCGGTACTCGTCCAGGCCGCCTCAGCCAACCTCGATGAGCAGGTATTCGTCGATCCTGACCAGCTGGACCTAGGCCGGCAGCACAACCCGCACCTGGCCTTCGGATACGGTGTGCACTACTGCACGGGTGCTCAGCTGGCGAGGGTGGAGCTCCAGGTGGCGATCGGTACCCTGTTCCGTCGACTGCCGGGTTTGCAGCTGGCGGTGGAGGCGGGCAAGGTGCCGTGGAAGCAGGGCAGGCTGCTGCGTGGCATAAAGGAGTTGCCGATCGCCTGGTAGACAGGCTTGCTGCAGTCGGGCCGACAGGGCCGGCTGCGAGCATCCCCGTGCAGGTGCCTGAATGGCCCAGCACGCCAGCCGCTTTCCAGCGGATCCTGGGCCCCCGCGAAGGGAGCGGGCGTGCTGCTGCACGTACGGTCGGCGCCCCGTCCCACCCGACGCGGATCACCCATCCGCTGGCCCACGCCGTCGTTGCGGTTCGGTCACGGGGCGGGGCTGGCTTGGTGAGGGGTCGTACGTTGTATCGACATGAGACCCCGTATCGCCGTGATCGGCAGCGGTCCCGCCGGCCTCACCTTCGCCCGCGTCCTGCACCGTCATGGTCACCCTGTCACCGTCCTCGAACGCGATCCCGCCCGCGACGCCCGTCCCGCGGGCGGCACACTGGACCTGCACGAGGGGCTGGGCCAGCTGGCACTGGAGAAGGCGGGGGTGCTGGCGGAGTTCCAGGCGCTGTCCCGTCCGGAGGGGCAGGTCATGCGCATCCTGGACACGGACGGGACCGTCCTCCGCGACTGGCAACCTCGTACGGGTGACCGGGCCAATCCCGAGATCGACCGTGGGCAACTCCGTGACCTGTTGCTCGGGCCTCTGGACGTTCAGTGGAGGCGGGTCGTGACGGAAGTAGTGCCGGAGAGCCGGGATGGCGTGCTGGTCCATTTCGCGGACGGGCGACAAGAGACGTTCGACCTCGTGATCGGCGCGGACGGTGCCTGGTCCCGGGTCCGCCCGGTGGTCTCGTCCGCGACGCCGCAGTACACCGGCGTCACCTTGGTCGAGACTTCCCTGGACGACGTCGACAGCCGCCACCCCGACCTCGCCCGGCTGGTCGAGCTGGAGCCGGGCGTGCTGGTGCACTCCAGCTCTGACATGACGGTGCCGCCGAGCGCACGGGGACTCGGCGGCACCGCGGGTTCGGGTCAGATCAGGTGTTCCAGACCTGGAACTCCGAGATCTGACCCGCCGGCCAACCGGTGTTCGCCGTGATGTTCACGCGGAAGTACCGCTGGGTGGTCGCGGGGAAAGTGATGGTGACCGTGTTGCTGGTGGCGGGGTCGAAGGTGTAGGTGGCCGAGGACCGGATGGTGGAGAAGGTGGTGCCGTCGGTGCTGCCCAGCAGCGACAGCGTCTGATCGCGGGAGCCCCAGCCGACGGGCAGCTGGAGGACCACCCGGCTGGCGCTCTGCTGGGAGCCGAGGTCCACCTGCACCCACTGCGGCAGGGCGTTGTTGGCGCTCTCCCAGTAGGTGGACTGGTCGCCGTCCGTCACGTTCGATGACGCGTAGGCTTGGGTGTGGCTGGACTCGGCGGTGGCCTTGCCGGCCGCGAGATCGGTGCTGACGGTGCCGGAGCCGCTGCCGCTGGGGAACACCTCGAAGTCCGACAACTGGGCTGCGTTCCACCCGGTGTTCGCGGTGATGTTCGCCCGCACGTAGCGCGCCGTGGTGGCGTTGAAGGTGATGGTCACCGTGTTGTTGTTGGTGTTGGGATCGAAGGTGTATCCGGCTGACCCCACGATGGTCGAGAACGTGGAGCCGTCCGTGGACCCCAGCAGTGACAGGGTCTGCGTGCGGGCCCCCCATGCCGTCGACGGCGGCAGCTTGAGGACGACCTTGCCGATGCTGTAGCTCTGGCCGAGGTCGACCTGGGCCCACTGCGGGAACGAGCCGTTGGTGCCCTCCCAGTAGCTGGACGGGTCGGAGTCGGTGAGGTTCGAGGCGACGTACGGGCTGTTGCTCGAACTGGCCGACGCCGGCTGGCCGGCCGCCACGTTGGTGCTGCTGTCGATGCCGCTGCCGGCGAGGGCCACCGTGAGCGGGTTGTTGTTCGCGTTGCCGGACACGGTAAGGGTGCCGGTGCGGGATCCGGGGGCGGTGGGCTTGAAGGTGACGTTCACCGTGCAGGACGCACCGACGGCGATGGTGGAGCAGTTGTTGGTCTGGCTGAAGTCGCCCGTGGCCGCGACGCTGGATACGGTCGCCGTGGTGGTGCCGGTGTTGGTCACCGTCACCGTCTTGGCGGTGGCGGAGGAGCCGACCACCGTGTCGGGGAAGGACAGGTTCGCCGGGCCGGCGCTCAGCACAGGGCCGGCGGCGGTGCCGGTGCCGGAGAGACTGACGGTGTTGGTGGTGCCACCCGCGTCGATGGTCAGCGTTCCGGCGCGGGTGCCGGCCGCCGTCGGCGTGAAGGTGACGCTGACGGTGCACGAGCCGTTCGCGGCGATGGAACTGCCGCAGTTGTTGGTCTGGGCGAAGTCGCCGCTGGTGGAGATGGAGGAGACGGCGGCGGAGGAACCGGTCGGGTTGGAGACCGTCACGGTCTGCACCGCGCTGGTCGTACCGCCGGCCTGCGAGCCGAAGCTCAGGGCGCTCGGGGAGGCGGTGACCGTGCTGGCAGGGTAGGGCGGGTAGACCGGGGCGGGCCACCCGCCGCAGTACGCGGTGCCGCCGATGCCCGAGTTGCCGCCGCCGTCGGTCACCGTGAAGTTGCCGCCCTCGCAGCTGTAGACGGGTGCGGGCCCGTTGACGCCGGTCGCGGTGACGTTGGTGAAGCTTGCCGAGCCGCCGGTCTGCTCCTGAAGGGCGAAGGTGCCGGTCCCGGCGATGGTCACGTTGTTGAGGTGGACACCGCTGACGGTGCCCTCGACCCACTGGATCGCCTCATAGGGGCTTTGCTGGATCAGCGCGTTGGTCACGTTGACCGGGCCGTTGATGGCCCCCTGGCTGCCGTCGAACCACAGAGAACCGACCCCGAACTGCCAGTTGGGGTCGAGGCTTCCGTTGCGGATCAGTGTGTTGTCGGAGATGGTCGTCGTGCCGACCGGGGTGGAGCTGAAGCGCTGTCCGACGTGGATGCCGCCACCCTGGGTGATGCCGGTGTCCTGCACCAGGTTGCCGCTCACGGTGTTGTCGTGCCCGCCGTAGATCGCGATGCCGTTGGCGAGCATCTGCAGCTGCACCGTGTTGTTGGAGATGGTGTCGTTGGCGTCCGCGCCGATTCCGGCGTCAGCCCAGGTCGCGATGCCGTCGTCGCCCGTGTTGCGGATGTCGCTGCCCGTGACCTTGGAGTTCGTCACGCCGCCGTGGAAGTTGATGCCGTCGGCGGTGGTGTCGCGGATCCGCATGCCGCTGAAGGTCAGGCCGTCCATCGGCCCGTCCATCCAGGCGCCGACCTTCTCGTGCTCGATCCACACGTTGGACACGGTGGAGTTGCTCATCGCGCCGCCGATGCCGTTCACCTGCGCGCCGTCGTCGCGGTCCTGGACGTCACCGGAGATCGCGAAGTTCTCCAGGTGCACGCCCGTGCTTGGCGACGGCGCGGAGTTGCCGTAGAAGCCCGGCGCCGACCCGGTCACCGTCGAGTACCACATGCCGGCGCCGGCGACCGTCACGTTGTTCACCGTGATGTGGCCAGGGATCTTGTACGTGCCCGGCGGGATCCACACGGTGCCACCGGCGCCCGCGGCGCTGATCGCCGAGTTGAAGGCGCTGGTCGAGTCGTTGACTCCGGTCGCGTCCGCGCCCTTGCTGGTCACCGACACCGAGCCGGCCGGCTGCGTCAGCGAGGCACCGACCTGTTCGAAGTCGGCGAAGTCGATGGTGTAGGACGACGCGGTGTCCTCGGGGTCCACCTGCAGCGTGAAAGTGGTCCCGGCCGGATAGGTCTGTGTGAAGAGGCGATGGGCCTCGTCGAAGAAGTGGTGCGGGTTGCTGCCCGGGCTGTTGGTGAAGGGGTAGCTGCCGTAGAACCAGCTGTATGCGTTGGTCAGGGTGAAGTTGCTCTGCTTGGTGCCATTGATGTACAGGGACAGCGGCGCGTTGTAGACCGACCCGTTCGAGCTGTCCGGGATGCTGTACCGGAAGTTGATCGAGTTCGTCGCCACCGGGGTGGTGAAGGTGACGTACTTGCCTGCCCCCTGCAGCGTCACCGCCTTACGGTGGGAGGCTTCGTCGGCCAGCTGGCCCTGGGTGTAGCTGGGACCGATGACGCTGGCGTTGGTGGCGGCGTTCTCCGCCTGGACCTCGACATAGGGCAGGGAAGCACCGCTGCCGCCGGTGGCGGCGGCCCATGCCGAGGGCGCCGACAGGAGGACGCCCGCGGCGACCAGCAGTGCGCTGCTGCCGCATAGGGCGACCGCGCGTCTGAGTGTGCGTAGAGGCTGTAACAAGGGTTGCTCCTTGGGACCGAAGCCGTCGGGAGGGTGCCGCCGTCGGGTGGGGTGCCCGAGGCCAGGTGCCCTTGGGCACGACGCAGCGCTTCGCCGGCCCTTTGCGGCCGGGCAAGGCGGAGCAGGCGCGAACAGGTGGAGCGGGAGGATTCGATGACAGGCGGCGGCGCGTGGAGCACCGTATTGGCTCGGAGGGACACGAGCAATATTCCGACCAGATTTTGTTTCAGGCTTACTTTTTCTTGTATGTTCTCGACCTCAAGCATCGTGGTCGCGTCGGTGCATGCAGAAGGCCTGCGCCCGGGGTGGGCCCCTCGGTCCCCGGCGTCGGATCGCCCCCATGTGGGCTTTTGTTGCCGTGACGGTCCCGACGTTCTTGCTGCAAAGGCTGACGAATTTTTACGTCGGACTGCAAGTCGATTGCGGATCATGCCCTAGGCTTGAGCCATGACACGACGACTTGCCGAGGTGGCTAGGAAAGTCGGGGTCAGCGAGGCGACGGTCAGCCGGGTGCTCAACGGCAAGCCCGGTGTCTCCGAGCAGACCCGCGAGGCCGTGCTGACCGCCCTGGACGTGCTCGGCTACGAGCGCCCGACCCAGCTGCGGGGCGAGCGCTCGAGACTGGTCGGGCTGGTCCTGCCGGAGCTGCAGAACCCCATCTTCCCCGCCTTCGCCGAGGTGGTCAGCAGTGCACTGGCGCAGCAGGGCTTCACGCCGGTGCTGTGCACGCAGACGGCGGGCGGTGTCTCGGAAGCCGACTATGTGGAACTGTTGCTCCAGCAACAGGTCTCGGGCGTGATCTTCTTCGGTGGCCTGTACGCCCAGGCCGACTCCCCGCACGAGCACTACGAGCGGCTGTCCCGCCGCGGTCTGCCGACGGTGCTGATGAACGCCGCCATACCCGACCTGGACTTCCCACAGGTCAGTTGCGACGACGCGGTCGCGGTGGAACAGGGCGCCGGGCACCTGCTGTCGCTGGGCCACCGGCGGATCGGCCTGGTGCTCGGCCTGCCCGATCACATGCCGTCGCGGCGCAAGCTGGCGGCGGCTCGCACGGTACTGGAAGGGGCCGGGCTGGAGCTCGAGGAGGCGGACGTCGCACACGCGCTGTTCTCCCTGGAGGGTGGCCAGGCCGCGGCTGCGCGCCTGCTGCAGCGCGGTGTCACCGGCATCATCTGCGCCTCGGACCCGCTGGCCCTGGGGGCGGTGCGCGCTGCCCGCAGGCGCCGGCTTGAGGTGCCCGGTGATGTGTCGATCATCGGCTACGACGATTCCTCCTTCATGACCTGCACCGATCCGCCGCTGACCACCATCCGCCAGCCCATCGAGGCGATGGGCCGCGCCGCCGTGGAGCTGCTCGTGGGAGAGCTGGCCGGCGCCAAGGTCACCCACGACGAGCTGCTCTTCGAGCCGGAGCTCGTGGTGCGCGGATCGACCGGTCTGGCACGGAGAGAGTCCAGTCGCTGACGGAGCGCCAACTCGCCGCGCAGCCAAGGGTCGTACCCCCATGGGGTACGGCCCTTGCGTTGTCTATGGCTCGTCACATCACGGTCTCACGTTGACTTCTTGCAAAATCTCGTCGAGATATTGCGGTGCCGACGGGTCGGTGCTTAAGTGAGGCGCGCCACATCCCACGCACTCCGCTCATGAGGGGGTCTTCTACCCATGCGCAGATCCGCAGCGCTGCTGATCGCCGGCGCTCTCGCCCTGACCGCTGCCGCCTGTTCCAGCTCCTCCACCGGCGGCACCAAGTCGAGCAACGGCAAGGTCACCATCTCCATCGACTGTGCCCCGCCGACCAGCCGCCCGACGCAGCGCAAGCAGTGGGCCGACGACATCGCGGCCTTCGAGAAACTGCACCCGAACATCACGGTGAAGAGCATCGACACGTTCCCGTGCGAGACCCCTGAACTGTTCACAGCCGCGCTCAAGGGCGGCACCGAGCCCAACCTCTTCTACACCTACTTCACGGACAAGCAGCAGGTCCTGGACGCCGGCCAGGCGGCCGACATCACGAAGTACGTCACCTCCGAGAACCTGCCGGTCAAGGACGACATCATGTCCTCGGTGTGGGACACCCAGAAGGCCAACGGGAAGATCTACGGCATTCCGCGCACCAACTACACCATGGGCATGATCATCAACCGGAAGCTCTTCCAGAAGGCCGGACTGAACCCCGACCAACCGCCGCAGACCTGGGCCGAGGTCGAGACCGCCGCCAAGAAGATCGCCGCCCTGGGCAAGGGCATCGCGGGCTATGGCGACTACAGCGCGGGAAACAACGGCGGCTGGCACTTCACCGCCGAGATCTACGCCCAGGGCGGCCGGATGGTGAGCGACGACGGCACCAAGGCGGCCTTCAACAACCCCCAGGGCCTGGCCGTGCTGCAGAACCTGCACAAGCTCCGCTTCGGCGCCAACGTCATGGGCAGCACCCAGCTCTACAAGTGGGGCGACCTCCAGAAGCAGATGGCCGCGGGCAAGTTGGGGATGTACATCGCCGCCCCTGACGACATCACCTACATGGTGCAGAGCCTCGGCGCCCACTACGAGGACTTCGGCATGGGCCCGATCCCCGGCCAGAACGGACCCGGCGCCGGCACCCTCACCGGCGGCGACGACTACATGTTCAACGTCAAGAACACCCCCGAGCAGAACAAGGCCGGGATCCAGTTGCTCAGCTACCTCTGGCTGACGGAGGGCCAGGGCCAGCAGTACAACTACGCCCGCTCCAAGTCCTCCGGCCAGGCGGTCGGACTGCCCCAACCGCAGCTGTTCCAGGGTGCCACCGCCACCAAGGACGCCCAGCTCAAGGCCGCCAACGCCACGATGTCGGTGAAGGCCTTCGAGCCCTTCGTGAAGGCCAACGTCCCCGGCGTCACCGAGCCCGGCAACGCCCAGGCCATCTACAAGATCCTCGACACCACGATGGCGACCACGCTGACGAATCCCAACGCCGACCTGCAGAAGCTGCTGGACACCGCTGAGCAGCAGGTCAACCAGGTCCTCGCCAACGCCCAGTAGTCGCAAGGGCCGTCAGGCCCCGGGACGAGCAGCCCCCCAAGGAGATCGACGATGGCGGTCGCGACCGCATCCTCCGGAACCGACACGCCGCCCGCCAGGGCGGCCGGTCGGGCCGGGGCACTGCGCAGGTCCGTGCAGCGCAACCTCGCCGCACACGGCTTCCTGATCGGCGCGGTGCTCTGTTTCGCCTGCTTCCAGTGGTATCCCATGGTCCGCGAAGTGATCATGAGCTTCCAGAAGGCGAAGGCGGGCAGGACCACCTGGGTCGGCCTGCACAACCTCGACCAGATCGTGCACGACCCCAGCTTCTGGCCCGCCTGGCGGAACACCGCCGAGTTCACCGGGCTGGCCCTGCTGTTCGGCTTCGCGCTGCCGTTCGTCACGGCCGTGGTGATGAACGAACTGCGGCACGCGCGCGGCTACCTGAGAATCCTGGTGTACCTGCCGGTGATGCTTCCGCCGGTGTCCTCGCTGTTGCTGTTCAAGTACCTGTACAACCCCGAGTACGGGCTGATCAACCGGCTGCTGCAGCTGCTGCATCTGCCCACCTCCGGATGGCTGCAGTCTCCGAACACGGCGATGCTCGCCGTCGTCATCGCCTCCACCTGGATGAACATGGGCAGCGCCACGCTGATCTACCTGGCGGCGCTGCAGAACATACCCGGTGAGCTCTACGAGGCCGCCGAACTGGACGGAGCCGGACTGCTGCGGCGCGTCTGGCACGTGACGATCCCGCAGACCCGGCTCGTCCTCTCGCTGATGCTGATGCTTCAGATCGTCGCCACCATGCAGGTCTTCGTGGAGCCCTTCATCCTCACCAACGGCGGCCAGGGAGTGGAGGGTTCGACCACCACCGTCGTCTACCTGATTTACCAGTACGCCTTCAACTTCTCCAACTACGGCGCCGCCTGTGCCCTCGGGCTGCTCCTGCTGCTGGTCCTCGCCGGCTTCTCGGTGATCTACGTGCGACTCAACCGGAGGCTGGAGTCATGAGCGACACCCGCACCCTGATCAATCCGGCCCAGCTGAACCGCACGCTCTACCGCGCGACGCTGGTCCTGGTCGTCGCCGCTTTCACGCTGGCCTTCCTCGGCCCCTTCTACCTGCTGGTGACGGGCGGGCTCAAGGACACCACCGAGTCCATCCAGACCCCGCCCACCTTGTACCCGCACCACATCGCAGCCTCCAACTACAGCGACGCGTGGACTCGCCTCAACATCGCCCACCTGCTGCTCAACACGCTCTGGTACGCCTTCGGGGCACTCGCCTTCCAGCTCGTCCTCGACGTCGCCGCGGCCTACTCGCTGTCCAAACTACGGCCGGCGCTGGGCAACGCGATCCTCGGCCTGATGCTGGCCACCCTCATGATCCCCGCCATGGTGCTGGTCGTCCCGCAGTACCTGACCGTGCTGGACCTGCCGCTGATCCACCAGAACCTGCTCAACTCCCCCTGGGCGATCTGGCTCCCGTCGGTGGCCAACGCCTTCAACATCTACCTGCTGAAGCGCTTCTTCGACTCGGTGCCCCAGGAACTGCTCGATTCCGCCGCCATCGACGGCGCCGGACCACTGCGCACACTGCTCTCCATCGTGCTGCCCATGTCCCGGCCGATCATCGGCGTGGTGTCCATCTTCGCCCTGGTCAACGTGTGGAAGGACTTCCTCTGGCCGCTGCTGGCCGAGCCCGACCCGACCAGGCAGACGCTCAACGCCGGTATCTACTCGCTCTCCCTGGGCGTGCCGGAGAACGTGCTGATCGCCGCCTCGGCCATCTCCGCCGTGCCGACGGTGCTCTTCTTCCTGATCTTCCAACGCAACATCATGTCCGGGCTCACCGCCGGCAGCCTCAAGGGCTGACACCATCTCCCGAGGAGACTTCTACCGTGCACCAACCCCACGAGTGGTGGCGTGGCGCCGCGATCTACCAGATCTACGTGCGCAGCTTCGCCGACGCGAACGGCGACGGGGTGGGCGACCTGGCGGGCGTCCGGTCCCGGCTGCCGTATCTCGCCGAACTCGGTGTCGACGCGCTCTGGTTCACACCCTGGTACGCCTCACCGATGGCCGACGGCGGCTACGACGTGGCCGACTACCGGGCCATCCACCCGGCCTTCGGCAGCCTGGGGGAGGCCGAGAAGCTGATCGCCGAGGCACTGGCGTCGGGTATCCGCACCATCGTCGACATCGTCCCCAACCACGTCTCCGACCGGCACCGCTGGTTCCAGGACGCGCTCGCCGCAGGCCCCGGCTCACCGGAGCGCGATCGGTTCTGGTTCCGTGAGGGCCGAGGTGAGAATGGCGAACTTCCTCCCAACAACTGGATGTCCCAGTTCGGTGGCAGCGCCTGGACCCGCGTCCCGGACGGTCAGTGGTACCTGCACCGCTTCGCCTCCGCCCAGCCCGACCTGAACTGGCAGCACCCCGAGGTGCGCAGGGAGCACGAGGAGGTGCTGCGCTTCTGGTTCGACCGGGGCGCGGCCGGGGTCCGCATCGACTCCGCCGCCGAGGTCATCAAGGACCCGGCGCTTCCCGACCTGGTGGACGGCGCGGACCCGCACCCCTACCTGGACCGCGACGAGATCCACGACGTGTACCGGGACTGGCGCAAGATCGCCGACTCCTACACCCCGCCACGCGCCCTGATCGGCGAGGTCTGGCTGCCCGACCCCGAGCGCTTCGCCCGCTACCTGCGCCCCGACGAACTCCACACAGCTTTCAACTTCGGCTTTCTCACCTGCCCTTGGGACGCCGCGCGGCTGCGCGAGACGATCACGACCACGCTGGCCGTGCACTCGCCCGTCGGCGCGCCCGCCACCTGGGTGCTGGCCAACCACGACGTGACCCGAACCGTCACCCGCTACGGCCGTGCCGACACCGGCTTCGACTTCGCGGCCAAGGCCCACGGCACCCCCACCGACCTCGCACTGGGCACCCGGCGTGCCCGGGCGGCAGCGCTGCTGAGCCTGGCTCTGCCCGGCTCCGTCTACCTCTACCAGGGCGAGGAACTCGGCCTGCCCGAGGTCGAGGACCTGCCGCACTCGGTCATCGAAGACCCGATGTTCCACCGCACCGGAGGAACCGACCCCGGCCGGGACGGCTGCCGCGTGCCGCTGCCGTGGAGCGGCGACGCCCCGCCGTTCGGCTTCGGTCCCGAGGGCACTCAGCCCTGGCTGCCCCAGCCTCGGGACTGGTCGGCGATGACGGTGGAGCGGCAGGCGGCGGACCGGGACAGCATGCTGAGCCTGTACCGCACGGCGCTGCGCCTGCGACGGGGCGAGCCCGCACTCGGCGACGGGCGGATGACCTGGCTTCCCAGCGGCCCTCAGGTCCTCTCCTTCACCCGCGACGCCGGCTTCGGCTGCGTCGTCAACCTGGGCCCGGAGCCCGCACCGCTGCCACCGCACCGGCAGGTCCTGCTGAGCAGCGCACCCCTGACGGACGGGCAACTGCCCACCGATACCGCGGTCTGGCTGCGCCTGCCCTGACCCGGACGCGGCACCGACCGCAGCGGGCCGCGCCGCTCATGGAGGTGAGCGGCGCGGCCCGCCCCTTTCCACGGCTCCATCGCCTTCCACCACAGAATCGAGGCGCAGTGAACCGCACAAGCAGACGCGCCGGCCTGCGGTCAAGAGCCGTCGCAGTCCTGGCGGCCGTGACAGCGACGGTCGGCCTCACCGCCGTGCCGGCGGCCGCCGGCACGGCGGCGGCCGGTGCCGCCCAGGAGACCCAGGCTGCGCCCGTGACCCGTGCCGGGCTCGACCCCGCCCTGGTCGCCGGTCGCGGAGCCGACCTCGGCTTCCTGGAGCAGGAGGCGGAGCACGCCCCGACCGACGGCAACGTCATCGGGCCGGGTCGTACCGCCTACACACTCGCCGCCGAGGCTTCGGGCCGTAGCGCGGTCAGTCTCGCGCCCGGCCAGTACGTCGAGTTCACGCTGCCGCGTGCCGCCAACGCCATCACCGTGCGCTACAGCATCCCGGACGCCCCGAGCGGCGGCGGGATCACCGCCCCGCTCGACGTCAGCGTGAACGGGCGCCACCGCAGCACCATGACGCTGACCTCGCAGTACGCCTGGCTGTACAACCTGTATCCCTTCACCAACGACCCCACCGCCGACGTGCTGCACCCCAACTGGTGGATCACCGAGTGCGGCTGCGTCCCGGGCGCCACCACCCCGGCCCCGGTGATTCCCAAGCCGTTCCGGCCGAACCACTTCTACGACGAGCAGCGGCTGCTGCTCGGCCGTACCTATCCGGCCGGTGCACGCGTCCGGCTGCGCGTGCCGAGGCGCAGCGCGGCCACGACCACCGTGATCGACCTGCTGGACTCCCAACTCGTCGCTCCGCCGAAGGCGGACCCGTCCCGGCCAACGTGCTGGCCTTCGGAGCGGACCCCAGCGGACGGCACGACTCCGCCGACGCGATCGACAAGGCCATCGCCTTCGCCAGACGGGCACACCTGAAGGTCTACATCCCTTCGGGGACGTACCAGGTCAGCCGCCACATCATCGTCGACGACATCACGATCGAGGGTGCCGGCAGCTGGTACACGATCATCAAGGGCCACCAGGTCACCCTCACGGCACCGGCCCCGGACGGCTCGGTCCACACCGGCGTCGGCTTCTACGGAAAGGACGCTTCGGCGGGCGGCAGCCACCACGTGCACCTGTCGGGCTTCGCCATCGAGGGCGACGTGCGCGAACGGATCGACACCGATCAGGTGAACGGCATCGGCGGGGCACTGAGCGACTCGACCATCGAGGGGCTGTACATCCACCACACCAAGGTGGGCATGTGGTTCGACGGGCCCATGAGCAACCTGCGGATCACCGGTAACCAGATCGCGGACCAGATCGCCGACGGCATCAACTTTCACACCGGGGTGACCGACTCCCTCGTCTCCGACAACTTCATCCGCAACACCGGCGACGACGGGCTGGCCATGTGGTCGGAGAAGACGGAGGACGCGGGCGACGTCTTCGACCACAACACCGTGCAGACCCCGGTGCTGGCCAACGGCATCGCGCTGTACGGCGGAACGGACAACACCGTCTCCGGCAACCTCGTCGCGGACCCCGTCCGGGAGGGCAGCGGTATCCAGGTCGGCTCCCGTTTCGGCGCCGAGGCCTTCACCGGCCACCTGTGGATCACCGACAACACCACGGTGCGTGCCGGTACTTATGAGCTCAATTGGAACATCGGGCTCGGGGCGATCTGGTTCTACGCTCTGGAGAAGAACATCGGCGCGGACGTCGAGGTGGCGGGCGACTCCTTCCTCGACAACACCTACAACGCGGTGATGTTCGTCGCCGACTGGCCGGTCAAGGACACGTACTCGATCACCAACGTGCACTTCAAGGACGTCAAAGTCGACGGTACGGGCACGTCCGTGGTCAGCGCCCGCGCCGCGGGGTCGGCGAGTTTCGAGGACGTGCAGGCCCGCAACGTCGGCGCGGTGAGCGTCAACAACTGCGGGTCCTTCCACTTCACCCCTGCCGGTTCGGAGTTCTCCGTCTCCGACCGCGGCGGCAACGGGTCCTGGCTCGCGCCGTGGGAACTGCCCAACACCATCACCTGCGACGACCGGCCTGCGGTGGTGCCCCCGCCCGCACCCAGCCCCTGGCCGTAGGAGTCCAGAGGACCCCCTGTGACGGTCACCTCCCCGGGTCTCCAGGCAACGGGGGGGGGCGGGGGCGGCCGGGCTGCGAGGTCCTGGACCGCCTGGACGACCTGGCCCGGGTCCGTCGCCGACTCGCCGAGTCGCCGCCGGCCCCGGGCGGCGGCGGGGACGCGCGCTCCTGGCGTGCGCCGGGGCGGTTGGCCAGGCGCACGCTGTGCTCGAGGGGGACCGTGTCGTGGGTCCCGTGGACCGCGCCGCGAGCTCCTCGGATGAACGCTCACTGTCAGCGAGTACTTACTTCATGCCTTGACTTAACCCCAATGACATTGCTTGGATCCAACCCATCGGTGAGACGGGAGGGGGCGATGCGGTGGCTTCGCCACGTCAGGACGCATAGCTGTCCGACCCCTTTCCGGGCGCGCGTACTGCGGCAAAAGCCGGCTCCGGTTCCGGTTCCGAGCCGGAGCGGTGCGGCGCACCGAGGGAGGTTGTCGCCGGAACGGCCGGCAGTCTCAAGCCCCGCAAGCACGCGTGCCGTTGCCGCCGGAATCGGCAGTGAGCCGCCGCCCTGGCACGGCACCGAACCCCCGATAGTCGCCCAGACCCCAGGAGAAGCTGTGAGACGTCCTCGCGCCGCGATCGCCGCCGTCGCGGTCACGGTACTGACCGCACTTGTCGGCACAAGTCCCACCGCGCACGCGGACCGAGCCGGGCGCGAACCGGCCGGGGAGGGCCGAGTCGTGACCGGCACCTACTCCACCGGCGGCACGCAGGCATGGCGGCCGCTGCCGAGTGTCCGTATGGGTGACGACACGGGCGCCCCTGCCGATGCCACCGTGGTCGTCGATCCGAGCACCACCCGGCAGAAATACTCAGGCATCGGTTTCTCCCTGGACGAGACGAGCGTCTCCAACCTGTGGAAGCTCACCCCCGCCCAGCGTGATGAGGCCATCCGGCTGCTGGTCGACCCCAAGAACGGCGCGGGTCTCGACCGGTTCCGGTTGACGATCGGCAGCCCCGACCTCATCGAACATCTCCCGTTCTGGTCGGAGGACGACCTCCCCGCCGGCGTCACGGAGGACTTCGGCCTCAAGCACTTCTCCGTCCAGCGGGACATCGACCTTCACATCGTCGACACCATCAAGCTCATTCAGCGCTACAACCCGAAGGCCACGTTCTTCGCCTCCGCGTGGAGCGCACCGGCGTGGATGAAGACGAACAACCGGTTCACCGGCGAGGTCGCGCTGAAGCCCGGGAGCACCACGGACTACTACCAGGTCGGCAAGTTGCGCGATGACTGCATCGATGTGTTCGCGCGCTACTACGTCAAGTTCGTCCAGGCCTACGCGAAGCACGGAATCCGCGTCGACGCCCTGACGATGCTGAACGAGCCGGGTATGGACGTGGTCTACCCGGCCATGGACATCAGCGTTGCCCAGCAGCAGAAGCTGGCCCTGGCGATCAAACGTGAATTCCGGACTGCGCGGCTGAACACCCAGCTCTACGTCCACGACTTCAACTTCTGGGACTGGCGTGATCCCAACAGCACCGCGACCAAGAACTACCACCGCATCTTCGACGACGCCCCCGACGGCTCGGTGACCGGCAAGCAGGTCCAGAACGCGGCAGACGCCATCGCCTTCCACCCCTACTGGGGGGACCCGCGTGTGATGCGCGACGCTTTCGAGCAGACTGGAAAGCCGGTTCACCTCACGGAGACGAGCGACCTCTCGCCGTCGACGATCCTCAACGACTTCCGCCTGGATGCCGGCTCCTACATCCTGTGGGCCCAGACCACGGATCAGGACGGCGGGACACTGCACTGGACGCCCGCACGGGACAACAACATCGACTGGGGTAAGGTCGCCGCCACCACCAAGTGGCCGAACCGGCTGGTCACGGTGAACACGACGACCAAGGATTTCACCGTCCGCGACGAGTTGTACGACATGGGGCAGTTCGCCAAGTACCTCACCCCGGGTGACGTGCGTGTCGAGTCCAGCGCCGCAGAACACGGCGTCAGCAACGTCGTCTTTCGCTCCGGTGCCGACAAGTTCGTCGCGGTCCTCGGCAACAGCAACAGCACGGACAGCAAGGTCCGCATCGCCGTCGCCGGCCAGTCGTTCGTGGTGACCGTCCCGGCTGGCTCCTTCGCCACCTACCGGTGGCAGGCCAACGCTGCCTCGGGCCGCCACAACCATGCCCCCGACCTGGGCCCGAACACCGATGTGGTCGTCGACCAGTACAGCACCGTGCGCCTGCAGTTGCAGGCCACCGACCGCGACGGGGACCGGCTGGCCTACTACGCCACCGAACTGCCCGACGGCGTGACCGTCGACGCAGCCACCGGCCTGGTCACCATCCACCCGACCACCGCCGGTGAGCAGGACATGACCTTCTACGCCACCGACGGCAGGGCGCGCGACCAGGTGAGCGTCCACCTGACCGTGCGGCCGCACGCCGTCCCGATGGGCGAGAAGATCGAAGCGGAGGGCTACGTCGATCAGCACGGCTGGTCCGCAGACGGCAGCAACTTCATCGAGAGCAACGCCGCGGCCAGCGGAGGCAAGAACGTGGGCTGGACGGCTGCCGGCAAGTGGCTCGAGTACCGCATCGACGTGGCGCAGGCAGGCACCTACGATCTCGAGGTGCGCGTCGCCAACGGCACCGGGACCACCGCACCGAACGCCCTGTCCCTGCGTGACCAGAGCGGAGCCACACTGGCAACCGTTTCGGTGCCTGCCACGGGTGGCTGGGGGAGTTACCAGTCCGTGCACGTGCCCGTGACGCTCGCAGCCGGGGAACAGCCGATCACCGTCTACTGCGAAACGGGCGGCTTCAACCTGGACTACCTACGCTTCACCGAGTAGCCGTCCGTCTTCCGACAGCCGGGTGTCCCTGCGATGGTCCCACGCCCGCTGCACCCTCCCACTTCCGCGGGTGGGACGATCGCGGCACCCGGCGCCGTGAGGAGGATGCTTCGCGTCGCGGGCGGCGGTCGCCACGACAGGGCCAGGCCCGGTACGGCCCCGGGTTCCGGCCGGTGCGGGAGGTGTACCGCCTTCCATGGCGGGGCAGTCCGATCGGTGGCCGTCCTGGTGAGGGTGGCTGCGGGGCCTTCCTCCGCGAAGGACACGTGTTCGTGTCGTTATGCGACACGTGTGATGCTAGCTGATGCGTGCTCGTAGTCGATCGGCGACATCTGTGCGGCCGCTGAGTGCCGTCGTGTGGTGTTGTACCGGGTGATCCAGCGGAAGACCGCCGGGCGGCAGGCGCGGGCGCTGTCGTAGCGGGGGCGCCTTGCGGCGTTTCCCGTTTCAGGGCCGCGTGGAACGACTCCGCGGCGGCGTCGTCCGCGCTCGTGCCCACCGCGCCCATGGACTGGGTTACGCCCAACTCCCCGTACAATGCGGCGAATTCGCGGCTGATGTACTGCGCGCCGTGGTCCGTGTGGAAGGCGACACCGGCCAGGCTGCCGCGCGTGACCGCCGCGGTCTTGAGCGCGTCGGCGACCTCGATCGTGCCGAGTTGCGGTCCCTGTCCTCGATGGAGCAGGCCGTGCAGCGGTGGGGCGGCTCCGGCGGGCTGACCGCCGCCGCCGGGCAACTCGGCTTCCCGCTGCCGTAGGACGAGGCCTTCGCCTCCCGCGTACGGCTTGTGGCCGCATCGGGCATCGCCCCGATGCGGCCGTTGTCCGTTCATGGCTCGAGTGTGGGGATCCGGCCATGGCCGATCTGTCTCCGCGCACATCAATCACCAGCTTGACGGGTGACGAGTGGGACTGCCATGATTTCATCACCGTCTCAACCGGTGACGTACGAAGTGCCTGGTCGGAGGCGTTGAAGACCATTCGACTCTGATGGGGAGCACAGTCATGGCAGTCAGCTACACCGCCGTCGTCGACGTCGACGGAGAAGGCCGGAACGGCGGCCACGTCCGTTCCTCCGACGGCCTGCTGGAGACCGGTCTCGCTCTCCCGAAGGAACTCGGCGGCGCGGGCAGCGCGACCAATCCCGAGCAGCTTCTCGCCGCCGGCTGGGCCGCGTGCTTCCTCGGCGCTCTCCGCCGCGCGGCCACCCTCCGCAAGGTCCGGCTGACCAGCACCACCATCACGGCCGAGATCACCCTCACCCACGGCGACGACGACGAGTTCTCGCTGTCCGCAGTCCTCAACCCGGTACTCGGCGGCGTGGACCAGGCCACCGCGGAGGAACTGGCGCACGCCGCCCACCAGATCTGCCCGTACTCCAAGGCCACGCGCGACAACATCCCGGTCGTCATCAACGCCAGTGCCGCCGCCTGACTCTACTGACCGCAGGTCCCCTGCCTCTCCCACACCCCCGCACGCGACCCGCCACCCTTCTCACACCCGCACCACCGACCGGAGAGCGAGGTCAGGACATGGCCTTCATGAGGCACACCCACGCCACCTACGTACGGAACGCCGGCCGTCGTCGCCTTCTCTCCAGCCCTGTCTCCGCCGCCTGCGGCGAGCAGCCGTCCCGGGAGACCGGGAACCGCGCCGAGCGCGAAAGGCCTGCCGACACCCAGATGCCCACTGACACCCAGGTCTGGAACTGGGCGGAGAGTGCGGTGCTCTTCGGGTACGGCCCGGGTCCGGCCAGCTTTCTCTGACCCGGCCGAGGAGAAACTGACGCCCATACCCGTCGGAAGCACACCAAGGGCCGGCCCGGCACGGGAATGTACCGGACCGACCCGAGCTACGACGGGGAGGGCCAGTGAGGCCAGGTGTGACGCGCGAGGGTGCTCTCGACGGCGGTGGTCATGGCACTCTCACCCGCGGCGTCGGGGTGCACCGGCGCGGCGGGCGGCTCAGACGCGAAGGTCTCGATCCAGCGCGCGCCGGAAGACTGCTCAAGGGCCGCGGGACCCGAGTGGCGCGGGAACACACGTCAGATGACTGATGCGGAACGTGTGACCCGCGACCGAAGGTGTGGGACAGCGGCTCGTCACCAGAACCAACGAACCATCGAAAGCGAGAGCATCGCCATGGACATGAAGCTCGAAGTCGTCATTCTGCCGGTGTCCGACGTGGACCGGGCCAAGGGATTCTACGTGGAGCGGCTCGGCTGGCGCCTCGACGCCGACTTCCCGATCAACGACGGCTACCGGATCGTGCAGGTGACCCCGCCCGGCTCCGAGTGCTCCATCATCTTCGGGCAGGGCCTCACCGGGCAGGAGCCGGGCACGCTGCACGGCCTCCAGCTGACCGTCACCGACATCTTCAAGGCTCAGGAGGAGCTGGTGTCCCGCGGAGTGGAGGTCGACGGGCCGTTCCGTGACGAGACCGGTGTCTTCCACCACGCCGGTGGCACCCACCGGGTGCCGGGCCCGCATCCCGAGCGCGCCAGCTACGGCACCTTCGCCGCCTTCAAGGACCTCGACGGCAACGAGTGGTTCCTTCAGGAGGTCACCGAGCGGGCGCCCGGCCGCTGAGACCGGCCCCGGCACGGTCGCCCCCTGCCGTGCCGGGACCGTCCCCCGTCAGTCACGACACCCGTCCCACCGGCGTCCGCCCGGACGCCGTCCGGCCGTCCGGCCGCAATCCACCCACCGGAGGACACATGACGAGCGACGAGACCCACACCTACGACGTCATCGTGATCGGCGCGGGGCCGGTCGGCGAGAACGTGGCGGACCGTACCACCGCCGCAGGTCTGAGCACCGTCGTCGTGGAGAGCGAACTGGTCGGCGGCGAATGCTCGTACTGGGCCTGTGAACCCAGCAAGGCACTGCTGCGACCCGTCCTGCTCCGCGCCGACGCCGTACACGTGCCCGGCCTGGACCCCGCCGTCGGGAACCCGTTGGACACGAAGGCCGTCCTGGCGCACCGCGACCGCATGTCCGCGGACTGGAAGGACGACGGCCAGGTCGAATGGCTCAGGTCGGCCGGCATCGACCTGGTGCGCGGACACGGCCGGCTGGCGGGGGAGCGCGAGCTGACCGTGCGCACGCCCGAGGGCGGTACGGTCCGGCTGCGTGCCCGGCACGCCGTCGCCGTCTGCACCGGCAGCCGCGCGGCCCTGCCCGACCTGCCCGGGATCGACACCGTGCGGCCCTGGACCAGCCGGGAGGCGACCGGCGCCCAGGAGCCGCCCCGCCGCCTGGTGGTCGTCGGCGCCGGTGTGGTGGGCGTCGAAATGGCCACCGCGTGGCAGGCCTTGGGCAGCAGCCCCTGCTCGCCCGCGACCAGGGGCTGCTGCCCCGCATCGAGCCCTTCGCCGGCGAACTCGTCACCGAGCGCCTGCGGGAGGCCGGCGCCGACGTGCGCTTCGGTACCGAGGTCGTCGCCGTGCGGCGGGACGGCGGGGAAGCGGGCGAGGTCCGGGTCACCCTGTCGGACGGCGGTGAACTCACCGCCGACGAGATCCTGTTCGCCACCGGCCGCGCGCCGAACTCGGCGGACGTCGGGCTGGACACCGTCGGGCTCACCCCGGGGGAGTGGCTCGCCACCGACGACAGCCTGACCGTCACCGCCGTGCCGGGCGAGTGGCTGTACGCCGTCGGTGACGCCAACCGCCGGGCGCTCTTCACCCACCAGTGCAAGTACCAGGCCAGGGTCGCCGGCGCGGTCATCGCCGCCCGCGCCCGGGGCGAGGTACTCGACACCAGCCGCTGGGCCCGGCACAGCACCACGGCCGACGCCGAGGCCGTCCCCGGCGTCGTCTTCACCGACCCCGAGGTCGCCACCGTGGGGCTGACCACGGCCGAGGCCGAACGCACCGGCCGCGCCGTCGAGGTCGTCGACTACGAGACAGGGCACCTCGCCGGCGCCCTCCAGTACCGCCCCGACTACCGCGGCAGGGCACGGATCCTGATCGACCGGGACCGTCAGGTCGTCGTCGGCGCGACCTTCGTCGGGCCGGGCGTCGGCGAACTGCTGTACTCGGCCACGGTCGCCATCACCGGCGAGGTGCCCGTCGAGCGGCTGTGGCACGCCGTACCCGCGTTCCCCACCATCAGCGAGGTGTGGCTGCGCCTGCTGGAGACGAGGCGGGACTCATGAGCACGGCACGCGACCTCATGCTCGTCGTCCTGGGCCTGCCGCCCGGACGGATCGTGGAACAGGGCGACCTATCCCTGGCGCTCGCCGGGGCCGAGGTCGTCGACCTCCTGGAGAGCGGGGCGCTGCCCCTGGACGGCGACCGCATGGTGCCCGCAGAGCGGACGGCGGCCGGCGACCGGCTGCTGGACGGGGCGGCCGCCGCGCTCGTCCGGCGGGAGCCGTACGAGACGGTCGAGGACTGGCTGTGGCGCCGGGGGCAGGAACTCGCCGCGGCCTACGTCGAGGAGCTGGCGCGGGCCGGGCTCGTGGTCCGCCCGCGGGGCCGGGGGCTGCCGGCGCGGGTCACGGACTCTGTGCCGGCCGAGACTTCGGAGCGCCGTCGCGCCCAGGACCGTCTGGCCTCGGGCGAGCCCGTCCTCGCCGCCCTGACGGCAGCCCTGGAGGCCCGGGACGTGCCCCGGGACGCCGACGAGCCGACGGAGGAGGTCACGACGGTGCTGGCCGCCGTCGCTGACGCGGTGACGGAACTGGAGGCGGTCCGACTGCGCCGGGAAGTCGAGCACGCCACGTTCGACAACATATGGCGGGCCTGAAGCCGACGCCGCCGGACCACCACGACGGCAGCGTCCCCACTGGGAGAAACGGTCTCGGCCCGCGGGGCACCGGAAAGAGGCTGGACCAGAACGTCGAGACCTCCCGCAGCGTCTGGCGCGGCGAGGTCACGCCCGGCCGTGAGAGCCCGGCCGTGCCCGCCGGTACCAGTGAGGTGCCGATGCTCTTCGGCGGGGTGGCGCAGGCGTCGTTCGCCCGGGTTGCCCGGGCGGGCCGGGGAGGGGGCGAAGGTCAGCCGGAGGTGTTCGCAGCACCCTGCTTCTTCACCAGGGTGTACATGACGGAGCGCTGCTGCTTGTGGCGCTGGATACGTCCCTTGGCGACCAGGGACTCGAGGGTGTTGCGCACCACCTGCGGTGTGGGGTTGCGGTCCGGGAACTTGTCCAGGAGCTCGTCCCGCAGTTCCTTCGCCAGGCGCGGGTCGTCGTACTTGCCCAGCAGGTCCGCCAGCAGGTCACCGAGCAGAGGCTGACGCGACTTCCCCTTCGCGCCTGCCTTCGCCGCGGTGCCCGCCGGAGCGTTCCTGACCGCCGTCGAGCGCCGCGAAGTGGTTCCGGCGGAGCGCTTCTTGGCCTTCGTGACGACGGGTTCGTCCTGTGCCTGCTCGGGCAGACGGGACGTGTCCGCAAAGCCCTCGTACCGCTCTGCGAGGTTCAGGATGTCCGCGAGGAGGGCCTCCTCCTGCTTCAACACCGAGATCCGCTCCGTCAGCTCCTGCTGTCGTCGGCGGTTCTCCTCCAGGTCCGACGCGGCTTGTTCTACGTACCGCGACCGGAGCGTGGCGGCTGACTGGCTGGTCACAACCGTTCACTCCCTTGATATGGATGACGCTGCGCATGGTACCCACGCCGAGGGTCCCGTGCGGATAAGTGTCGACGCCAGACGGTTCGTCGGGCATGTTCACCCTTCACGATAAGCGCTGATGTGCCGGTGCATGCAGGGTGCGCTGGCGTTTCTTCGGCCTTCCGGGGGTCGACGACGTCATCCGCATAGGTTTCCCTCCGAACATACTGCCCGGTAAGTGTGTCTGCGAACCGACCGGTGTGTCCCTCGCGAGCCGCCGCGTGTGCGTGTGGGCGGCCGGTCAGTCATCCGGCGGCATGCCGGCGGGCCGTCCGGACGGCCTCCCTCACGGATCCGTGGTGCACGGGGCCGTGACCCGGCAGGAGGAGGTCCGCGTCCAAGTCCTCGAGCACGGTCGGCGAGTCGAGGGCCCGGGCCCGGTCGGTGTGGAACATCCCGGGCAGCAGCTGAGGGGCTGCCCGCGCCGTTCCTGTCGGAGGAGGCGCTGCGAGCGGCTCTGCCCCGCCTCGCCGAGGCGCTGGCGCCGGGGGCATGGCTGGTGGCGGGGACCAACCCGGTCGCCGAGGACGCGCTGCGCCGCACCGTCGGCCGGCGGAACGCGGTGCGCGGCGGCGGCGATTCCTTCGATGCGGCGCGCATGACCGAGCAACTGGCAGCCCTCGGACTGGTGGAGACGAACACCTTCCCGACTGTTCCGGGCGGCCCGGTCCTCGTCGCGGCCCGGCGTCCCGAGCGCTGAGCCGGGGAGACCCGCCCGCCCTCCGTCCTGCGAGGCGGGCGGGCACGGGCCGACGAGCGGCGGCCAGCAGGGGAAGGGGCACGGACGACGGCGCTCCCGAGGGCAGACTGCCGGGCGGGTTACGACCGGACGGCGGACCTGAGAAGGCCAACGCCGTTGCGTTAGGGATCTTGAGGTGGTGGCAACCCCGCCTGAACAGTGGAAACGGGACCCCTGGTAGATCAGCTTGTGTCGAGCAAGGTG
>NZ_JBSFXK010000081.1:0-26023 GCF_053595355.1 Streptomyces sp. NPDC002513
TCTTCCATGCACGCCGACCGGCCAGCAAGATCGTTCGAGGCATCCCCCGCCAGCCCCACCCACCGAACACTGTCCGGTTCACCACCACGCTCTCACTGCATCTGGTCGAGCATCTCCGACAGAGCGCTCTTGATCCGCAGGGCCTTCTTGATCTCGTCCGCCGTCACGTACGGATACTCCCCGTACTCGATGAAACTCGGACAGTGGTGCTCACGGACGAATCTGACGAACGCCTCCGGATTGCTCCGCCAGTCCTCCGGGAACCCCTCCAGGTTCTCGAACGCCGTGCTCACGCCCGCCTTCGAGAACAGCGCGATGGCGTCCTCGGTGTACTTGTCGAAGTCGGTGTCGAAGATCCCCTGGTACATGAAGCGGGTGTCGTCGTCGAAGAGGACCCAGCGCAGGTAGTGCAGCTTCAGCGGCGCGAGAAGGTACGGATCCTGTTCCAGCGCCTTGGCCAGCGCGTAGCCGTACTCCCGCATCGTATCGGCGTGGCCGGGCTTGACTCGCGCGACGATGGTGAACCCGTAGCACGCCGGAGTTCTTGGGAAAACGGGCCCGTACTTCCCCTGTTCGAGATGATCCGTCTCCTTGGGGAGGACGACCGCCTGAGGCTTGATCTCCATGTCCGCTCCTCCCGCCATCCAGTGGCCGGGACGGATCCATTCTGCCGCCCGATCACGGGACGTGCCCGCTGGGCAGGAGGAGATCGGACCCTGTGGCGGCGGTCGGTCTTCGCGAGGATGCTGCTCAGCAGGGCTCCCGAAGCAGTGCCCGGAACCACCCGGAAAACCCCGACCGTTCGGTCCATTGGTTGTGGGTTCGAGTCCCGCTGGGCCTACCGAAGATCCGGCCCCTGACCTGCGGCGCAGACCGCGGGGAGGGGTCGGACCGCTCTTTTCTTCCGACCGTTCTCCCCGCCTTGAGGCCGCGTGGGTCAGCCCGCCGTCAGTTCCGTGAGCGGCAGGGTGTGCTGGGTGTGGACGACCTTCGCGCGCAGATAGCGGACGTTCTGCGCTGTGGTGAAGACGCCCGTGGGGACGTGCTGGGTGACCGTGAGGCCCAGGCCGCGCAGTTGGGCGGCCTTGTCCGGGTTGTTGGACAGCAGGTCCAGGGTGTCGATGCCGAGGGCGCGGAGCATCTGCGCGGCGGCCGTGTAGTCGCGGGCGTCCTCCGGCAGGCCGAGCGCGGCGTTCGCCTCGTAGGTGTCCAGGCCCTGGTCCTGGAGCGCGTAGGCGTCGAGCTTGTTGTAGAGGCCGATGCCACGGCCCTCCTGACGGAGGTACAGCAGGACGCCGCCCCGGTCGGCGATGCGCTCCACCGCCTCACGCAGCTGGGGTCCGCAGTCGCAGCGGGCCGAGCCGAAGACGTCGCCGGTCAGGCACTCGGAGTGGAGCCGCACCAGCGGGGGGCGGTCGGCGGCGGGCTCGCCCAGGAGCACGGCCACATGTTCCTGGCCGTCGGCGAGGCCGTGGAAGGTGACCAGGTCGGCGGTGACCGTGTAGCCGTCGCCGAAGCGGAGCGGGACCGTCACGCGGGTGCGGACCGTGGCGGCGGGGAGGTCGGTGGCCGTGGGGAGGCCGGTGGGGAGACGGGTCGGGTCGCTGCTGTCGCTGGCTGCGGTGGCGTCGTGGCGTGGCTCGCGCATGTGTGTCGTCCTTCTCCGGTCCGGCGGGTTGCGGGTACGGAGGGTGCGCCCCCTGCTTCAGATTTGAAGCACAACCTCGGTCGGAGACTCTAGCCCCTGCTTTAAAGTTCAAGCAACCTTGTTTCGGGAGAAATCCCGGTTCACTCCGCCGCTCCGGACGAGCGCCGGCGCCACGGCAGGCCGTCACAGCCCGACCGCTCCTCGTCGCCCTGGAGCGCGTCCGTGATCCGGGTGCAGATCGCTTCCAGCTGGGTCACCTGCTCGGGTGTGAGGTGGTCGAAGACGGCGGCACGGACCGTCTCGACATGGCCCGGCGCCGTGCGTTCCAGGAGTGCCATGCCCGCGTCCGTGAGGACCGCCATGCTGCCGCGCCGGTCGGTGGGGCAGCCCTCCCGGCGGACCGCGCCGTCCTTCTCCAGGCGGGTGACGACGTAGGTCAGCCGGCTGCGCGTGATCTTCAGCCGCTCCGCGAGGTCGGTCATGCGCATGTGGTGGCCGGGCGCGTCGGAGAGGTGGGCGAGGACGGAGTAGTACAGATGCGGCATGCCGGCCTCCTGTTGGAGCTGCCGGTCGACCGTGTCCTCCAGGAGCCATGACGCGGCGAGGTACGCGCGCCAGGCGCGCTGTTCCTCGGGGGTGAGCCAGCGGGTCGTCATGCCGCCAGTGTAGTTATTGTTTAAAAGTTGAACCAAGCGTGCCCGGGTTCCCGCCGGATCTCGACCTCAGGACCCGCCCCGGCGCATCCTGGCCACGCGACCCCGACCCCGACCGTGAACCGCCACCGCCACCGACCTCGCCCCGGCCCCCTGCCTGGTCTTCGACCCCGCTCCGCCCCCGTCCTTGCCTTCCTCGATCCCTGGAGTGCACCCCCATGGCCCATCCCTACGTCCTGTTGTCCGCCGCCGTCTCCCTCGACGGCTTCCTGGACGACACCGGTCCCGAGCGGCTCCTGCTGTCCGGACCGGAGGACTTCGACCGGGTCGACGAGGTACGGGCGGGCAGCGATGCGATCCTCGTCGGCGCGGGCACACTGCGCACCGACAACCCGCGGCTGCTGGTCTACTCCGAGAAACGGCGCGCGGCCCGGGTCTCCGCAGGGCTGCCGGAGTACCCGCTGAAGGTCGCGGTCAGCGCGTCCGGAGACCTCGATCCGGACGCCCAGTTCTGGCACACGGGGGGCGCGAAGGCGCTCTACACCACGGACAAGGGCGCGGAGCGGCTGCGCGGGCCGCTGCCGGCGGACGTGGACGTGGTCGCGCTCGGCCCTGATGTGGAGTGGCGGGCCGTGCTCGCCCACCTGGGTGACGTCAAGGGCGTACGCCGGCTGATGGTCGAGGGCGGCGGGCAGGTGCACACGCGGCTGTTGCAGCAGGGGCTCGCGGACGAGCTGCACCTCGTGCTCGCCCCGGTGGTCGTGGGACAGCCCGACGCGCCGCGGATGTTCGGGCCGGGGGCGTACCCGCCGGGGCGGATGCGGCTGCTGGAGACGCGGCCGGTCGGGGATGTCGTGCTGATGCGCTACGCGCCCACCGCGCCCGGCACCGGCCGGTCGGTCTCCGCCGCGGACCGGCGGTGGCTGGAGACGGCGTGCGAGCTGGCGGCACAGTGCCCGCCCTCCCGGACGGCCTTCAGCGTGGGGGCGGTGATCGTCGCCGCCGACGGTACGGAGCTGGCCCGGGGGTACTCCCGGGAGGGCGGGGACCCGGTGGTGCACGCGGAGGAGGCGGCGCTGGCGAAGCTGGACGCCGCGGATCCGCGACTGGCCGCCGCCACGGTCTACAGCAGCCTGGAGCCGTGCGCCCGCCGTGCGTCCCGGCCCGCGCCGTGTGCCCGGCTGATCCTTGACGCCGGGGTGCGGCGGGTGGTCACGGCCTGGCGTGAACCGGACACGTTCGTGGTGGCGGCGGACGGGAACGCGCTGCTGACGGCGGAGGGGGCGGATGTGGTGGTGCTGCCCGAGTACGAGGAGCGGGCCAAGGCCCCGAACGCCCCTCTGCTGTCCCCGCCCGAAGGCCGCTGACGGCCGCAGATCACCGGTGAAGCGCCGTTGTAGGTTGAGCCGCTCCGTTAGCAGTGAGTCCTGCTGGGACTCCGGATTCCATGGTGCGTTAGCGGTGGACCGATCGGCTGATCTTTAGCAATCGTGTGGCCTGCCGGGACGGACCGTTGGGTTGAGGTCCGGTGCAAGGAGCGGGAGAACCTGCCCCGCCTCCTCGGGTCGTCGCCGAGCTCATCAGTCTGCTCGCGCTCGGCGACGCCCGACGTTTGCGGTGGTCAGGCCGTGTTGGAGCGGGTCGAGGTGATCACGACGGATGTGTAGGGCATGGTGGCGTGGCCGCCGAGCTTGTCGATCGCGGTCCCGGCGCTGTCCAGGACCTCCGCCGTTTTGTCTGCGGGGAGTTGGGTGAGGCCGCCGAAGGTGGGGAGTTGGTCGAGCCACTCGTCTCGGGAGTAGGTGCGCTCCCAGGCGAAGCGCCACTGTTCCGGCTCGCTGAAGCTGCCGGTCTGCCGGATCCCGTCGGCGATTTTCGCGAACAGTGGCTGGTATGCGTCCACGGCCGATCCTCTCAGCAGGCCGGGGTTGAACGGGGAATCGGGGGCGACCCGGTGGAGTGCTTCGGCGAGGGCGTCGATCACCTCGGCCGGTAGCTGGGGGACGTGGTGGAAGGGAGCGAGTCGGCCGCCGGGCCGGAGCACCTGGGCCGCCTTGGCCGCGCCGGCGACGGGGTCCACCCAGTGCCAGGCGGTGCCGGCGATGACCGCGTCGAACTGCCGCCCGGCCGGCTGCCAGTCCTCGAACCTGGCGACCTCGACCTCGACACGGCTGCGTCGCGCAAAGGCGGCCATCCGCTCGTCGGGCTCGACACCGAGCACCGTGCAGCCGGCCGCCCGGAATTGCCGGGCCTCGATGCCGGTCCCGGCTCCGACGTCGAGGACGTGCCGACCGGGGCTTGCCGCGACGATCCTGTCCACCAGGGCCTGGGGATACGGCGGTCGGGCGCGGTCGTAGCGTTCGGCGTCCACGCCGAACGACTCGGCCGTCTGCCGGTGGCGATGGGGCTCGGGCCCGGGCTTGTCCGGCTGTCCCTGCGATAAAGTGGGCATGCGCCCACACTAATGGGCGGCTGCCCACTTGTGGAGGCGGGGGCGGCGCGGAAAGGAAGACAATGCCGTCAGGGGTGCACATCCACAACGTGCGCGGCCAGTTGTTCGAAGCCGCCGAGCGAGTCCTGCGCCGGGACGGGCCCGACGCGTTGACCAGCCGGGCGGTCACTGAGGAGGCGAACTGTGCCAAGGGCGTACTGCACCGGCACTTCACCGACTTCGACGCCTTCCTGGCCGAACTGGTCCTCGACCGCGTCCGCGGCATCGAGGACCGAACCACGACTCTGCGCGCGGCCGCCGGCACCGGGAGCGTGGTGGACAACCTCACCGACGCGCTGCAGGACCTGTTCGGTCCGGTCACAGTGGCAATTGTCGCGCTCATCACCTTCCGCGACGGCCTCCGCGCCCGGCTGCGCGAGGCCGGTCTGACCGGCATCCCACTGGCCATGCAAGCCACCGCCATGATCGCCGCCTACCTCGCCGCCGAACGGGAGCTGGGACGCCTGGCCGGTGACGCCGACATCGACACACTTGCCCCCACCCTTGTCGGGGCCGGGCACCTGCTGTTCGCCGACCGGACAAGCGCCCCGCCGCAAATCGCTGACGTCTACAAGATGGTGACCACCGTCATCGCCGGCGCCTTGCGACCACCCCAGTCGTAGGTCGAGCCGCCGGTCAGGTGACGGAGGATTGCACTTCGCAGGAGGCTGAGCAGGTGCTCTGCTTCGTGGATGGGAGCGGTGCCCGCGGGAGGTGGCTGCGAGGGGGCTGGTCTGTTCGATCAGCTGAACGCCTGCGGCCCTTTCCAGGGCATGGAGCTGATGCGTGAGTGTCGCCGAAAAGGAGGCGCTGATCGATGGACAGATTGGGGGCAGAGACGTTCCGACGGTGGGCCTGGTCGGTTCGTATGAGCCACTCGAACACGGCCTGCCCGGTGGTCGTAGCGGCGTCCGAGGCCAAGATCGCGAGGGTGGTGCCGATCGCAGCGGCCGTGCCGGCTGCAGCGTCAGCCCACGCGTCGCAGCCGACGCGTACTCCCCGGGATGATGCTTGTGCCCCTTCGCCGCCCTGCCCCGCCGCCACGGCACGGACCCGTGGAAACTGCCCCGGCGGAGCTGCCCGAACTCGACGCTGCAGACCGAGTCGCCCTCGTACCGGATCGAAGCCGTCGCAGACTCCTGACTGTCAACCCTGACGCTTGTACGCTTGGTGACCATGAGCTGACCGCAGGAAGCCGCCCAGGACCAAGAGGCCGGATGATCGAGAAGTTCCCGGGACTGATCGCCACCGACCGCAGGTGCTGCTAACGCGCCCCGGAAGATTGCCAGCCGACTGCTGGAGATCGACCGACACGGCTCACGCGGACCCGGAACCTACACCGTGGACCTCAACGTGTGTGCCTCATGTCCCGCGCATGGCGTACACTGGATTCATCGACGCGGGGTGGAGCAGCTCGGTAGCTCGCTGGGCTCATAACCCAGAGGTCGCAGGTTCAAATCCTGTCCCCGCTACTGAAGGCCGAGGGCCGGAATCCGAAAGGGTTCCGGCCCTCGGTGTGTTCCGTGTTCTTCACCCGCTTCTCCTCTTCCCGCCCGCGGGCCTCTCCCCTCCCCGCCCGCACGGTGTGTACGCCGGTCGGCCCACAGCGGTCGCCCCCCGCCCGTCCTGCGATAAGCCTGGACGGGTGGTGCAGCAAGGAGGCGCGTGGCGGATCGAGGCGCCGTGCGACGAGCAGGACGGCGGGCCAGAGCCCGGAACTCCGTACGAAGGGACCGGTGGCCTGTACGACCGAACCGGTGTCCCGTACGACCGGACCGTCGGCGGCCCGGCCGTCACTCCTCTCCCGGAGGACGGCGGCGACCGGCCCTGCGAGCGGTCCCACGAACGACCCGGGGGCGTCCGGTCGCCGGGTACCGGGTCCGACGCCGCGAGGGGGGCGGATACCGGGTCCGGGAACGTCGGACCGCCGGGCACCGGGCCCGGGGATGCCGGGCCGCCGGACACCAAGTCCGAGGGTGCCCGCTTGCCGCGCACCGGGTCCGGTCAGGTCCGGCCCCCGGAGCCGGGCCCGGCGGAGAGCCGGCGGAGTGCGTACGCGCGGGCGTTTCTGCGGGCCCTGCCCGCGCTGCTCATCGGCCTCGGCGTCTGCTGCGGCCGGCTCGCCCCGTCCGCCTTCCCGGCCGTCTCCCTCTTCACCGCCGCCCCGCTCGTCGCCGCGCCCCTGCACTCGCTGCGCGGCACCGTCTTCACCGGCGCCGCAGCCCTCGCCGCCGTCCCGGCCGTGCACCTCGGACTCGGCGCACCGGGGCTGTCCGGCGCGGCCACCGAGGCGGTCACCACCGCTGCCGCCGCCGTTCCCGCCGTCCTGATCAATGTGCTCGTACGCCGCAACGACGCGCGCCTCGCCTCCGCCCGCCGGATCGCCGAGGCCGCGCAGCGCGCCGTGCTGCCCGAGCCCCCCGCGCGGATCGGGGGGCTCCAGATCGCCGCCCGGTACGAGGCGGCGCAGGCCGACGCCTCCATCGGCGGTGACCTGTACGCCGTCCAGGACTCCCCGCACGGCGTACGGCTCGTGGTCGGGGACGTGCGGGGCAAGGGGATGGGTGCCGTGGCCGCGGTCGCCGTCGTGCTCGGTGCCTTCCGGGAAGCCGCCGAGCAGGAGCCCACGCTGGAGGCCGTCGCCCAGCGCCTGGAGCGGGCGCTGTCGCGTGAGGGCATCCGCCGGGACGACCCCGACGCCCACGAGGAGTTCACCACCGCGGTCCTCGCCGAGATCCCGCACGAGGACGCGGAGGTCCCGGACGGGAAAGGCGTCGTCCGTATCGTCAGCCGGGGCCACCCCGCCCCCCTGCTCCTGCTCCCGGACGGCACCCTGCGCGAACTGGAGGCCCGCGAGCCGGCGCTGCCGCTCGGCATGGGCGACCTCGCCCTGAGGCCCGACCGTGCGGAGGAGTGGGACTTCCCGCCCGGTTCGACGCTTCTCTTCTTCACGGACGGCGTCTCGGAGGCCCGGAACGCGCGCGGTGAGTTCTACGACCCGGTCCGCCGCCTCGCCGGCCGGGTCCTCCCCACCCCCGGCGCCGTGCTGGCCGCCGTCACGGAGGATGTCGCCCGCCACACGGGCGGGCAGGCGACGGACGACATGGCACTGCTGGCCGTACGCCGGTCCGAACCCTCCTGAACCCGTCGAGGAGCCAAGCACCGTCGAACGCCCGGGCCTTGTCACGATGGGTGAACGGATGGCGCCCCTCCGCATAACAACTGACACACCGTCATAACGAAGGGGGCGGGTGAGGTGCGGCCAACTCGCCCGATTTTTGCCGTTCCTGTCGTGAAAGTCCTGGCCAGCAGCGTTAATGATCTGTCGGAACGGCTTGGAATCCGGGCCCCGCGTCTATTAACGTTCGATAACGCAGCGCGGTCGTCCCAGCCGTCAGCAGAGGCGGCTCCGTGCGCACGTGCCGAATCCCGCAAGGGAACCGGGGAACCACCACCTTGGGGTGAATCGAGCAGATACCGCCGTGTCACAACGGCCGGTATACGCGCGTAGGAGACCTTCCTGCTCCGAACCCGTCAGCTAACCCGGTAGGCGAAACGGAAGGAAAGGAGTGCGCCCACGTGGCGTCCAACCGGCCCGCCGAGAACACCTCGTCCGCCCCTGGCGGTACGCAGACGATCGACTTCGCGTCCCGCACCGACGAGGGCCCCTGGGAGGAGTGGAATCCCACCGAGGATTCCGTCCGGGCCGTCCGCGGTCGGCATCGTGTCACCAAGCAGCGCGGCGGACTCGCCCGCAGCTCCACCGTTCTGGGCGTCGGCGTGATCGCCGCGGTCGGCGCGGGCGGCATGGCCACCGCGCAGACCGGCAAGCCGCCGGTGTCCATATCCCTCCCCGACCTCTCCTCGGTCACCGACTCGGCCAAGGCGCTGATCAGCGAGGACACCAGCGCCCCCAAGGGCTCCACCACCACCCTGAGCGCCGCCGGCGTGAACACCGCAGACGCCGCCGCGGGCACCAAGGACGCGGGCGAGGCGTTGCGCGCCCGGATCATCCAGCAGGCCGAGTCCCAGCAGGACCGGGTCGCGGAGGCGGCCGCACAGGCCGCCGAGGACGCCGCCGCCAAGAAGGCCGCCGCCGCGGCGGCCGAGGCTCGGGACGCCGCCAGGGCCAAGGCCGCCGCCGAGAAGAAGGCGGCGGAGGAGGAGGCCAAGAAGAAGGCCGAGGCCGCCCGGCTGGCGGAACTGGCCAAGCAGTTCGCGCTGCCCACCTCGTCGTACACCCTGACCTCGCGCTTCGGTGACGCCGGCGCCATGTGGTCCTCCGGCTACCACACCGGCCTCGACTTCGCCGCCCCCACGGGCACGCTCATCAAGGCCATCCACAGCGGCACCATCACCGAGGCGGGCTGGGCGGGTTCGTACGGCTACCGCACGGTCCTCACCCTCGACGACGGCACCGAGCTGTGGTTCTGCCACCAGTCCTCGATCAGCGTCACCGCCGGCCAGAAGGTGTCCACCGGCGACGTCATCGGCCGCGTGGGCGCGACCGGCAACGTCACGGGGCCGCACCTGCACCTGGAGGTCCACCCGAACGGCGGCAGCGCGATCGACCCGATGGCGTGGCTGCAGAGCAAGGGCGTCAACCCCTGATGCCCGCGTCCCCGTCCTCCGCCCCGGCGCGCGTCCCCTCCTGAACCCCGGCGGTCCTGGCGACAACCCCCCGACGCCAGGGCTGCCGGTCAAGTGCGGGGAACGCCCGGCGGACGGAACCGGGCGGGACGGCTTCCGGGCAAAACCGCGTGGAGCGGCCTTCGGGCGCACGTGCGTGGAGCGGCCACCAGGCGGAACCGCAGGGAACGGCCTCCGGCGGAACCACCCCGAACGGCCTCCAGGCGGAATAAGGGCCTCCAGAGCGAGTGCTGAACTGAAGCATGACTTCCCTTCGCAAGCTCGGCTCCTCGGACCTCGAGGTCTTCCCCCTCTCCCTCGGCGGCAACGTCTTCGGCTGGACCGCCGACGAGGCGCAGTCCTTCGCCGTGCTCGACGCCTACGCGGCGGCCGGCGGCAACTTCGTCGACACGGCCGACTCCTACTCGGCGTGGGCCCCCGGCAACAAGGGCGGCGAGTCCGAGACCGTCATCGGCAAGTGGGTCGCGGCGCGCGGCAACCGCTCCGACGTGATCATCGCGACCAAGGTCAGCCAGCACCCCGAGTACCAGGGGCTCAGGGCCGCCACCATCAAGGCCGCGGCCGACGCGTCCCTGCGCCGTCTGGGCACCGATTACATCGACCTCTACTACACGCACTTCGACCAGCCGGACGTGCCGGTCGAGGAGATCATCGGCGCGCTCGACGACCTGGTGAAGGCGGGCAAGGTGCGCGCCATCGGCGCCTCCAACATCTCCGCCGAGCGCCTGCAGGCGTCCCTCGACTTCTCGGACCGCGAGAACCTGGCCCGGTACGTGGCGCTGCAGCCGCACTACAACCTGGTCTCGCGCGACACCTACGAGGGTCCGCTGCAGGACGTCGCCGCCGGCGCGGGCCTGGCAGCCGTTCCCTACTATGCCCTCGCGTCCGGCTTCCTGACCGGCAAGTACCGGCCGGGCACGACCGTGGACTCGGCGCGGGCGCAGGGCGCGGGCAAGTACCTGGAGACCGAGCGCGGCCGACGCGTGCTCGGGGTCCTCGACGAGGTCGCGCAGGCACGGGGCGCTCAGATCCCGACGGTGGCCTTGGCCTGGCTCGCGGCCCAGCCGACGGTCGCGGCCCCGATCGCCTCCGCCCGCACGGTGGAACAGCTGCCCGCACTGCTGGCGGTGGCGGACCTGACCCTGACGGACGAGGACCTCGCCAGGCTGACGGAGGCGTCGGCGTGAGCGGTATCCGGTGAGGGCTGCCCCCGCGCCGGGGACAGTCCTCAGCTCCTACGGACAGCACGGGCTATTACGGGGACCCTACGACCGATAGGGGTTGTACGCGGGATTCGGCGCCGTCGGCCCGTGCTGCGGCGCCGGGTACCACGGGACGTACCCGTGTCCGTACCCGTAGCCCGGCCAGACCGGCACAGGCGCCGTCGTGCGCGCCGCGTGCGCCAGCGCCGGCCGTGCCACCGCGCGCCGTGCCCACAGCGCGGTGAGCAACGCCCTCTCCCGTACGACGAAGTCGGCTCCCGCCCGGCCACGGCGCCCCCGGTGCCGCAGGAACGCCAGCGACGTCGCGTAGGCCTCGTACTCCGCGACCGAGCGTGCCGCAGCCTTCCCGGAGTGCTGCCGTGCGTACTGCCGGGCAAGCCGCCGCGCACGCATGGAGCCGAGGACGAACGGTTCCGCCGGTCCCAGCCACCCGGTGGCCGCGTACGCCGGCAGTTCCTCCCGCACCGTTCTCAGCTCCCGCTGCCGTGTCCAGATCACCAGCCAGGTCAGCAGCGCGAACGCGGGCGCCATGAAGGAGGCGTACACCGCGAAGAACCCGAACTCGCCGAACGACGAGGATCCGTTCCACATCGAGTGCATGCCCATGGCGAGCAGCAGCCCGCCCAGCGGCACCAGGACGCGGCGTGCCCGCCGGCGCTCGGCCGACTGCGCCGCGATACCGAAACCGATACCCGTGAGCACGGTGAACAGCGGATGCGCGAAGGGCGACATCACCACACGGACGAAGAAGGTCGCGGCCGTCACGGACGCGAGACCCCGCCCGCCGCTGAGCTGGTCCGTGCCGAAGGCCGTGCCCAGATAGAGGATGTTCTCGGTGAAGGCGAAGCCGGTCGCGGTGACTCCCGCTATCACCACCCCGTCCACGATCCCGGTGAAGTCCCGTCTGCGGAAGAGGAAGACCAGCAGCACGGCCGCCGCTTTCGCGGACTCCTCGACGATCGGCGCTATGAGGGTCGCGCCGAGCGTGTTGGCGCCGCGCGGGTCGGCGGTCGCGGTCGCTATCCATCTGGTCGCGAAGCTGTTCGCGACGATCGCGATGAGCGCGGCCGCGCATGCCCCCCAGGCGAAGGCGAAGATCATGTTCCGCCAGGGTCCGGGTTCCACCCTGTCCAGCCAGCGGAACGCGGCGACCAGCAGCGGCACGGGCAGCACCGCGAGTCCCAGTCCGACCAGGAATCCCTCGGTGCCCGTCTGCTGCCGCACGAGGGCGAGGATGACGAGGCCGGAGAGCGCCAGGAGCATGGCCGGCGCGCCGTAGCGCACCCACCGGCGCTGCCACCAGTGCGGGTGCCGGCCCTCGACCGCGTTGCCGTCGGGGCGCGTCGGATACGGGGAAGAGGTGGCCACGGAATCGACCCTAACGAGACAGGGGCACCGCCTGCGACGGTGCCCGGCGGGCCCGGGGCGTTCAGTCGCCGGCGGAGGAGTGGTCCCGGTGCTCTACACGCCGGAACAGCAGGTCGTTCACGACATGACCCTTGTCCAGCCCCTGGCCCTCGAAACGGGTCAGCGGGCGGAACGCGGGACGTGGCGCGTAGCCGCCGTCGGGCCGGGTGTTCTCGAAGGCGGGGTGCGCGGTGAGCACCTCGAGCATCTGCTCGGCGTACGGCTCCCAGTCCGTCGCGCAGTGCACCAGCGCGCCCGGCTTGAGGCGGGCGGCGACGAGCGTGAGGAACTCGGGCTGGATCAGCCGGCGCTTGTGGTGGCGCTTCTTGGGCCAGGGGTCGGGGAAGTAGACGCGCAGCCCGTCGAGCGCGTCGGGCGGGAGCATCTCGCGGAGCAGGATGATCGCGTCGCCGTTCGCGACCCGGATGTTGGTCAGCTCGTTCCGCTCGGCGAGAGCCAGCAGATTGCCCTGGCCGGGGGTGTGCACATCGACGGCGAGGATGTTGGTGCCCGGGTCCTCGGCGGCCATCTGCGCGGTGGCCTCGCCCATGCCGAAGCCGATCTCCAGCACCACGGGGCGCGTGTTCCCGAACAACTCGGCCGGATCCACGGTCCGCTGCCCGTCGATGTCCAGGCCCCACAGGGGCCACAGCCGCCGCAGGGCGTCCGCCTGCCCGGCCGTCACCCGGCTGCGCCGGGGCTGGAAACTCCGGATCCGCCGCTCGAAGTGGGACCCGGCGGGATCGGCCTTCGGCCCGCCGGGGAACCGGGGCTCCCCTTTGGCCCGGCCGCCGCCCGGGGAGGCACCGGGGACACGCGGGGGCCGACCACCGGGGAGGGCCTCGGGGTCTTCGGGAGCGAAATCGAGAGAGTCAGACACAGTGGCATCAATTTTAAGGGGGAGGGCGAGGGCGGTCTGTCCGGCCCGATCAGGGTGGGGCGCTGGCGGCCGGCCCGGTCCGATCATGGGCGGGGCGGGTGCTGGCGGTCGGCCTGACCCGATCGGCGGGACGCGGCGGTCGAGCTGCCCCCTCAGGAGCGGCCCCGCCCGTTCAGCGGGAAGGCGCGGCAGCCTGCCCCGACCGGCGTCCCCGCGCGGAGCCGTCGGGAAGAGGGCGAGCCCTCGGGGACCCCGCGTCCCGGGGTGAGGTCGTCGGGGCGGAGGGCGGAGCCCGGACACCCGGTTCGCGAGGGTCGGCTCAATCCCGGTCCAGCACCGCGAGCGCCCGGCGTGCGACCTCCCGCCCGATCGGCAGCGAGGCGGTGGCCGCGGGTGACGGCGCGTTCAGCACATGCACCGCCCGCGCGCCCTCCTGGATGAGGAAGTCGTCCACCAGCGTCCCGTCCCGCAGCACCGCCTGCGCCCGGATCCCCGCCGGGGCCCGTACGAGGTCGTCCGCCCGGACCTCTGGCAGCAGTCTGCGGACCGCCTGGGTGAACGCTCTTTTCGACGCCGACCGTCGCAGCTCGCCCGCCCCGTACCGCCAGTGCCGCCGGGCTATCCGCCACGACCCCGGCCACGCCACCGTCGCACCGAGCTCCCGCGGCCGTACGGTCCCCCAGTCGTATCCCTCGCGGGCCAGCGCCGGGACCGCGTTCGGTCCGATGTGGACCCCTCCGTCGATGCCCCGGGTCAGATGCACCCCGAGGAACGGGAACGCCGGATCCGGCACCGGGTACACCAGCCCCCGCACCAGCTCGGGCCGGGCCAGCGTGTAGTACTCACCCCGGAACGGCACGATCCGCATATCCGGTTCGTCCCCGGTCAGCCGGGCCACCTCGTCACAGTGCAGTCCGGCGCAGTTGACCAGCACGCGTGCGCGCAGGACCGTCCCGTCGGCCGTGGCCACGGCGACGCCCAGCGCCGGGCGCCGGTCGATCCGTACGACCTCCGCCTCGTAGCGGATCTCCGCCCCGGAGCCGTCGGCCAGTTGCCGGGCGACTGCCACGAAGTCGCAGATCCCGGTCGTGCCCACGTGGATGGCCGCGAGTCCGCGCACCTCCGGCTCGTACTCCGCGATCTGGGCCGGGCCCAGTTCTTTGACCCGTATGCCGTTCTCCCGGCCGCGCTGGACGAGTCCGTGCAGGCGCGGCAGCTCCTCGCGCTCCGTGGCGACGATCAGCTTGCCCGTGACGGAGTGCGCGATCCCGTACTCCGCGCAGAACTTGACCATCTCGGCCGCGCCCTCGACCGCGTACCGCGCCTTCAGGGAGCCGGGGCGGTAGTAGATCCCGCTGTGGATGACCCCGCTGTTGCGCCCCGTCTGATGGCGGGCCGGTCCCGCTTCCTTCTCCAGGACCGTCACCCGTGTGCCCGGGGCGGCGCGCGTGATCGCATACGCCGTCGACAGGCCGACGATGCCGCCGCCGATCACCAGCACATCGCAGTCGTACGCGATCTTCCGCACCTGCTCCACCTCCCGGTTTCGATAGTGCACTGCGCCACTGACAATGCCCTCAAACCCGGGAGGAACCGAAGACCGCGCAGGTCACACGGCCGTGTCGAAGCCCGAAAGGGACGCTGCGGGACATCTGCGGCGCCACCGCAGCTCTGCCGGCCGGACCTCGACAGCGGACCAGCCACCGACCAGCCCGCAGACCCGGTCCCGCGCGCACCCGCGCGGACACCCGCGGACCCCGCGCGCGAACGCCGCCGGCCCCCACGCGCGGATGCCCGAACCACCCCCCCGGCGGCGCCCCTACGCAGGCGCCATCAGCAGTGGCCGTGCCCGCTCCCGCAGTTCCGCCACGCGCGGTTCGTCCCCGTACGGCTCCAGCCGGTGGATCAGGTCCCGCACGTACTCGGTGGTGCGCGCCGACGATATGCGCCCGGCGACCTCGACCGCCCGCACGCCCTGCTCGCAGGCCGCGTCCAGGTTGCCCGACTCCAGCTCGGCGACCGCCGACACGACCAGCCGCAGCCCGTGGGAGCGTACGAACTCCTCGGTGGGCCGGGACAGGGCCTGCTCGGTGAAGCGGCGGACCTGACGCGGGGCCTTGAGGTCGCGGTAGCACTCGGCGGCGTCGGCCGCGAAGCGGTCGTAGGAGTAGAAACCGAGCCAGGACGGGTCGTTGTCGCCGTCACGGGCCCGCTCCAGCCAGCCCTCGGCGGCCTTCAGGGCCGCGCCGGCCGCCTGGGCGTCTCCCGCGCGCGCGTGCGCCCGTGCCTCGACGAGACGGAAGAAGCTCATGGTGCGGGCCGTGGCCAGGCCGCGGTTGCGCTCCAGGGCGGCCTGGGCGAGGTCGACGCCCTCGTCGCCGAAGCCCCGGTAGGTCGCCTGGAGCGACATGGAGGCCAGGACGTACCCCCCGAGGGGCACGTCGGCGGCCGCGCGCGCGAGGCGCAGCGCCTGGATGTAGTAGCGCTGGGCGGCCTCCTGCTGTCCCGTGTCGAAGGCCATCCAGCCGGCCAGCCGCGTCAGTTCGGAGCTCGCCCCGAACAGCGCGCGGCCCACTTCGTCCGAGTAGGAGCCGAGCAGCAGCGGCGCCGCCTCCACTCGTAAGCACTCGGGCACCATCGAGGAACGCCAGTCGCCGCCCCCGTACTTGGAGTCCCAGCGCCTGGCGTCCTCCGCGGCCTCGCGGAGCTTCTGGACATCGCTGTGGCCGACCTTCAGCGGTGATCCCGACCCGTCGCCGGAGCCGGAGTCGCGGGCCACCGAGCTGTCGGCCGGGGTTATCAGCCAGCGGGAGGCAGGGGTCGCGTAAGCGCTCACGGCGAACGACCCGGCCAGCGACTGCCAGATGCCGCCGCTGCCGGCCCGGCGCCCGGCGAGGTCGAGGCGGTACAGCTCCGTCGCCGACTTCACCGCCTGTCCTACGTCCCGGGGGAAGGCGAGGCCCACTTCCGGTGCGGGATCAGCGTCCGCCAGACCGATCTCGTGGAGCGGTACGGGGCGGCCGAGCTTCTGGCCGATGGCCGCGGCGATGAGGTGCGGCGCGGCGCCCTGCGGCACCATGCCCTTCGACACCCAGCGCGCCACCGAGGTCTTGTCGTAGCGAAGTGTCAACCCGCGTTGGGCGCCAAGGTCGTTGACGCGCCGTGCGAGTCCTGCGTTGCTGATTCCCGCGAGGGCGAGAACGGTGCCGAGCTTTTCGTTCGGCCCGCGTTGCTCCCTGGACATGCGCCACCCCTCGACACAGACGGCTGCCGCGGCGATGGCATAACCGCGCGGCATTCGTAAACCCAGCGTAGTTCGCCGCATCCCATGCGTTAAGGGGCTTAAATCCGGATGGCGGGATTGTGGTCCGTACCTCGGCACGGAGGGTGGCGGCGTGCTCCTGGTGTGTGGCCGTGCGCCTGTCCGTGCGCTCTTCTCCGGCCACCGGACACGGCGGTTCCATGGATGGTGCGTGGGTCGGCCCGCTGTACTGGATCCAGTGGGCTGGGGGACACCGCCGCCTCCATCCCCGCGGGCGGCGGACCGGTCCGGGAGGCGAACTCCGCCTCCCGGACTGTGCGTTGCGCAGGGCCTGTACGGAGCGTGCGCAAGCCTGCCCGCCTGTGGTCGATTTGGCCGAAAATCGACGGCGGTTCTCATGAGTGATCAAGCCCCCGACCACGATACTTGAGGGCGTGAACGGGGTTTTCGGGGGGCGCATGGGGGCGCATTCGCGTCGTTGATTCCTGCCGACGCCCACGCCGGGAAGGGGAGCTCACCGGCTCGCCGCCGGGGCTCCAAGGGCGCGTTCGAGGGCGCGCAAGGCGTGGCGCACGCCCTCCGGCGCGCATTCTTCGTGGCAGCATGGGAGCCGTTCGTGCGGTGCACTGGTTGTCCACAGCCTGTGGAGGCGTCGATGCGGTGGTTGGTGGGATGGAGCAGCACCGCCGCTGGAGCCGCCGGGCCGGGATCGGCCGGAGCCATGGGGTACGACGGCGAGACCCTGCACCCGGTGGGTGCCCAACTCCTGTGGGGCGACCCCGACCCGCTGTGGGCCGTCGGCGACTGGCGCCCCGACGAGGTGCGCGTCGTGAAGGCGGACGCGCAGACCCGGATCGCGGTCTTCGGCATCTGCAATGCCTCCGACGAGGAACTGCGCGTCGGGCTGTTCGCCGCCCGCGGAGGGGCACTTCGCCATCTGACCGCCTGGTCCGGCAGCTACACCGCCGTCGTCCAGGTCGGGCGCAGGATCACGGTGTGCGGTGACCTCGCGGGAGCGCGGCCCGTCTTCCACACCCCCTGGGCCGGCGGCACCGCGTACGCGACCGCCGCGCTCCCCCTCGCCGACCTCATCGAGGCCAACCTGGACTTCGGGCACCTGGCGGCCCTCCTCGCCGCCCCCGACGTACCGGCCGCGGTGCACGACTCGACCCCCTACGACGGCGTACGGCGCATTCCGCCGGGTCACGCGCTGATCCTGCGCGCGGGGGCCCGCGAGATCGCCGGCTACGACCCGGTCGCCTCCCTGGCGGTCGCCGCGCCCCCGGCGGACCCGGCCGACGCCGTGGACGCGGTGCGTGACGCCCTCGTCGACGCCGTACGCGCCCGGCTGTCGGCACCGCGGCATGCGCCGGGCGTCGAGATCGATCCCGGGCCCGTCCCCGGAATGGGACCGGCGGAGCGCCGCGCCGCGCGCGGGGTGCCCGTCCCCGGGATCGGCGCCGACCTCTCCGGGGGACCGGCCTCCGGCACGCTGGCGCTGCTCGCGGCCGGCCTTCCCGGCAGGCCCGGCACGATCCTCGGGCACGGCACCGGAGCCGGTGAACGCCTGCTGGCCGTCACCTTCAACGATCTCGCCGTGCGGGGCCGCGAGGCCGAGCTGGAGCGGGCCGGCACCCTGGCGGCCAATCCCCGTCTGCACCACGTGGTGGTGACCGGCGGCGAGGAAGTCCTCCCCTACGCCGAACTGGAGGGCCCGCTGACGGACGAGCCGGGCCCGTCCCTGGTGACGGCGGCCAGACACCGCGCGCGCCTGGCCTCGGGCAGCGCGGACCACTTCACGGGCCACGGCGCGCGCCAGGTCCTCGACGCGCACCCGGCCCGTCTCGCGGACCTGCTGATGGACCGCAGACGACGCCATCTCGTGCGCCCGGTCGCCGCACTGGCGAAGGCGGACGGCTCGGTGCTGGTCCCCGCGCGCGTGTACGCCGCGGCGCGGAAACTGGCCCGCACGCCGTACCGGGCCGGCGTCGACTCGCTCGGCGACCGTCTGATGCAGCGGCGCTTCGAGGAGCCCGGGGGCGCGGTGGGGGCATCGCTCGCCGCTCTCACCTGGGCCAGACCGGGGCCGGCGGCCCGCTGGCTGACCGGGGAGGCACTCGCAGAAGTATCGGTTCGCCTGCAAGGGGCCGCGGGCCGGGCCGGAGTCGGTCCCGGGCAGCGCCCGGGCGACCACCGCGCGCGTGCCGCGCTGGCGCGACACGCGGCGGACGTACGGGTGCTGGAACAGGCCGCCGAGATCCGCTCCCAGCGGCTGCACGCGCCGTTCCTGGACAACCAGGTCGTCCGCGCCTGCCGTGCGCTACCGGAGGCGCTGCGGGTCCAGCCCGGGGCGCGGGCGGCGATCCTGCGCACGGTTCTGGAGGGCGCGGGCGTCGGCGGACTGCCGCCCGGCTGGGGCGCCCCCTCGCACGCGTCCTCGGCTGCCGCGGCCCGTGCCGGTCTCCGGGTGGCCGTGCACTCCCTGATGGCCCTGTTCGACACGCCCCTGCTGGCGGAGGCGGGCCTGGTGGAGGCGCGGGTCGTCCGCAAGGCCGTCCGCGCGGCGGTGGACGGCGCGCCCCTCCCGCTGGACGGCCTCGCGGACCTGGTCTCCCTGGAGCTGTGGCTGCGCCGCCTGCTCGCCCGCCGGGGCACTTGCTGGACGGGCACCCCCGCCCGGGCGCGCGCGGTACCGGCCGGCATCTCGGCGCGCGGAGGGGTGCTCGGCGCGGGGACGTGACCGCCGCACGCCGACGGCCCGCCCACCGCTCACCACCCTGGTGTCCGCGGCGTCACCGCCGGAACTCCGGGGGCCTCGTCACCCGACGGATCTCCCGGGCGCGGGCGCGGCGCCGGCCCCCGCTCGCCCGAGGGGGCGGGGAACGGCGGCCGATGTCCGCAGCCGAGGCCCCGGAGCCCGGCTGACTCACACCGGGCGGAACCGCAGGCCCTCCAGGAGGATGTCGAGCAGCCGGGCCGAGGCCGCCGCCTGCTGTGCCGCGTTCGGCAGCGAGGGTGCCGCCGTGGCGATCACCAGCAGGACGTCCGAGACGGTGACGTCCGGCCGCAGCTCACCCGCCGTGCGCGCCCGCTCCACGAGTTGCCCCACGACTTCCAGCAGCGTCGTCGTGCCCACGCCGTCCGGCTCCGGTGCGGGCCGCTGCCCGACGAGCCGCAGCTCGGCCGTCGGCAGGGAGCGCTGCTGCGGCAGCCGCGCAGCGTCCAGGGGCGCCGCGCCGGCTCCCTCGGTGCCCTCCTCGACGACCCCGACCCGAAGCACCTGCGGCGGCAGCAGCCGCCCCGCGCCCGACGCCACCGACATCCGCAGAAAGCGGGACAGCGCCGACCACGGCTCGTCCTCCTGGCCGAGTGCCACTCTGGCCTGGTCGGTCAGCCGGGAGGTCTCCTCCTCGGCTATCCGCCGCACCAGGACGTCCTTGCTCGGGAAGCGCCGGTACACCGTGCCGACGCCGACCCGCGCGCGCCGCGCCACGTCCTCCATCGGCGCGCCGTAGCCCAGCTCGCCGAAGACCTCGCGTGCCGCACGCAGTACGTGTTCCAGGTTGCGCTGTGCGTCCACCCGCAGCGGCGTCGTGCGGGCAGCGTCCTCGCGCCCGTCGCCCGCCGCCGGGCCCATCATGCCCGCCGGTGCGACGGCGGACGCGGATGACCAATGAGAGTCCTGAATGTGCATAAGTGATCCCCCGGTAACGATGTCTCCCCCCGGAGACTCTCCCCGCTATAGGAAGCCGGAGCGCACGGAACGAATGCCGCACGTGACCGGACCCGCCCGTCGCGAGCCCGACGTGCGCATCCCCCTTACACCCCGCCGAGACACGAACATAGTTGAGAGGGGGGCAATTCAGAAGGGGCAGGTTCCGTACGGAGCGCCCCCCGATCGGAGTACGGGTCGGTTACATCCCGTTTGCGCCCCCGAGTTCCACCCGGCTCACACCTATTGACCTGCGATCTTTGCGCGTACGCCGGAAATCCGGCCAACCCCGCCGGGTACCGCCGTCCGGTCACACAATGTGCCGGGCCTGTGGACAAACGCGCGCGTCCGGTGCGTCATGGGATGGTGACGGCTGCATTCCACCGGGCGACGCCCCCCGAACCTCCGACGTGCGTGCGCATCCTCATCGTCGGCGGCGGCTACGTCGGCCTGTACACGGCGCTGCGCCTGCGGCGGAATCTGAAGGCGGAACTCGCCAGGGGCGAGGCGGAGATCGTGGTGGTCTCACCCAACCCCTACATGACGTACCAGCCGTTCCTGCCCGAGGCCGCCGCCGGTGCCATCTCGCCGCGCCACGTGGTCGTCCCGCTGCGCCGGGTCCTGGACGGCTGCCGCGTGGTCATCGGCGAGGCCACCTCCATCGACCACGCGGGGCGCACCGCCACCGTCGCCACACTCGCCACCGAGGAGAGCGGGCGGACGGTACAGATCTCCTACGACGAACTCGTCCTCGCCCCGGGCTCCGTCTCGCGCACCCTGCCGATCCCCGGCCTCGCCGATCACGGCATCGGCTTCAAGACCCTCGAAGAGGCCATCGGCCTGCGCAACCACGTCATCGAACAGATGGACATCGCGTCCTCCACCCGCGACCCGGCGATCCGTGACGCGGCCCTCACCTTCGTCTTCGTCGGCGGCGGATTCGCCGGTGTGGAGGCGCTCGGCGAGCTGGAGGACATGGCCCGCTACGCCACGCGCTACTACCACAACGTGGAGCCCGAGGACATGAAGTGGATCCTCGTGGAGGCATCCGACCGCGTCCTCCCGGAGGTCGGCGCCGAGATGGGCCGGTACACGGTCACCGAGCTGCGCCGCCGCAACATCGACGTACGTCTCGAAACCCGTCTCGAGTCGTGCGTCGACCGGGTGGCCGTGCTGTCCGACGGCGCGCGCTTCCCGACCCGTACGCTCGTGTGGACCGCGGGGGTGAAGCCCCACCCGGTCCTCGCGGCCACGGACCTGCCGCTGAACGGCCGCGGGCGCCTGAAGTGCACCCCCGAGCTGAGCGTGGACGGCGTCACGCACGCGTGGGCCGCGGGGGACGCGGCGGCCGTCCCGGACGTCACCGCCGAGGAACCGGGCAAGGAGACCGCCCCCAACGCCCAGCACGCGGTGCGCCAGGCCAGGGTCCTCGGCGACAACATCGTGCGCGCGCTGCGCGACGAACCCCTGGAGACGTACGCCCACAAGTACGTCGGCTCGGTCGCCTCCCTGGGGCTGCACAAGGGCGTCGCACACGTCTACGGGCGCAAGCTGAAGGGCTATCCCGCCTGGTTCATGCACCGCACCTACCACCTGAGCCGGGTGCCCACGTTCAACCGCAAGGCCCGGGTGCTGGCCGAGTGGACCCTGGCGGGACTCTTCAAGCGGGAGATCGTCTCCCTCGGTTCACTCGAACATCCCCGCGCGGAGTTCGAACTCGCGGCCGGTGGAAAGCCTTCAAGGGACCCGAAGGGGTCGTCCTGACCCCATCCAGGAACTCCGCCGGAAGGGCCGACGTCTGACGGATATCGGCCCGGTCCGACAGACTGGTCCCCGACCGCGGGGCGAGCCGATCCTCACCCTGACGAACCCACCCGGCTTTTCCCCCTGTGCTGCCACCCCGGGGGCCGGCCCCGGACCCCGGACCGGATCCGGCCGGATACGACAACGACGAGGCAAGGAATCGGTGAACTTCACGCGCTGGAGCGCCCGGCTCCCCGGAACGCAGCGCCGCGCCGCAGCGCGGACCGAGCACACGGTCTCCCCGGACCGACGGGGGGAAGGCTCCGTGCCCGCGGCCCGCGCGGAGCGGCTCACCGAGGACGCGCCGGGCATGCCCGCCGTCGACGAACTGTCGGCGCGCGAGGTCCTCGACCGCATCCCGGCCCTCGTCGCCCTGGTGCACGGCCCGGACCACCGCGTCGCGTACGTCAACGACGCCTATGCGGCGGCCTTCGGCCCCCGGCCGCCGGGCGATCCTGCGCGCGAGGCACTCCCCGAGCTGGAGGAACTCGGCCTCCTCCCGCTCCTGGACCAGGTGCTGCGCAGCTCCAGGCCGCGCACGGTCAAGTCCCGCAAGGCGCCCAGCGGCCGTTCGTACACATTGACGTGCACGCCGGTGGACGTACCCGGCGACCCCTCCCGGGGTGTGCTCGTGTTCGCCGCCGACGTCACCGACCACGCCGAGGCCGCCGAGCGGCTGCGTGCCAGCGAGCGCGAGCAGCGCCGCACGGCGGTGACCCTTCAGCGTTCCCTGCTGCCCCAGGAGCTGGAGCAGCCCGACGACCTGCGCATCGCCGCCACGTACCAGCCCGGCGGCACGGAGGCCGCGGTCGGCGGCGACTGGTACGACGTCATCACCCTGGGCGGCGGCCGTACGGCGCTCGTCATCGGCGATGTGATGGGCAGGGGCGTCAGGGCCGCCGCGGTGATGGGCCAGCTCCGTACGGCCGTCCGCGCCTACGCCCGCCTCGACCTGCCGCCGCACGAGGTCCTCCAGCTCCTCGACGGCCTCGCGATGGAGATCGACGCCAACCAGATCGCGACATGCGTCTACGCCGTCCACGACCCGAACGAGGGCCGGCTGGTGTACGCCTCGGCGGGGCACCTCCCGATCCTGGTCCGCGACGAGGACGGCGATGTGCTGCGTGCCGACGAACCGACCGGCCCGCCGCTCGGCACCGGCGGCTGGATGCACACATCGGGCTCGGTTCCGCTGGGACCCGGTTCCACCGCCGTCCTCTACACCGACGGCCTGGTCGAGCGCCGGGACGCCGACCTGGACGAGGGCATCGCGGCCCTGGCGAGCGCACTGGCGGGCGCGACGGGCACGCCCCAGGTGGTCTGCGACCGGCTGCTGCGCTCGGCGGGCGTCACCGTGGGCCACGACGACGACGTCGCGCTCCTCGTCGTCCAGCACCCCGCGCGTACGGGCCCGGACGGCGACCTCTTCCGCAACGCCGCCCTGGAGCTGCTCGGCGGGGTGGAGGCGGCACCCCGCGCGCGTGCCTTCGCCTCCGGGGTCCTGACGAGCTGGCGGTTCCCGGCGGATCTGCACGATCTGGGGGTGCTGGCGGCGAGCGAGCTGGTCGCGAACTCGCTGCAGCACGGCATGCCGCCGATGAGGCTGCGCCTCAGACGCACGGACCGCCGGCTGATCATCGAGGTGACCGACGGGGACGACCATCTCCCCCGCCGCCGCCGGGCGGAACCGGTGGACGAGGCGGGGCGGGGTATCGCGATCGTGGCGACGATCGCGACCCACTGGGGGTCGCGCCGCACACCCGGGGGCGGGAAGGCGGTGTGGTGCGAGTTCGCGCTGCCGTGCCCGGAGTGAGCGGTGACGCTCAGGCCCGGGCGCCCGCCGACGCGGGCTCCTCCGACGGGCCTCCCTGCGCCACCACCAGGCTCCGCGCGTACGACGGCTGGTTCTGCGCGGGCGTGAGCCGGTGCCCGAGCCGGATCGCCAGGACGCTGATGCCCAGCGAGAACAGCAGGAACGTGACGATGTACGGCGCCGGCAGCGACGCGGCCAGCGGGCCGCCGACCGCCGGGCCGATCGCCAGGGCGAGCTGCTTCACCAGGGCGAAGGCCGAGTTGTACTGACCCGCCATCCCCGCGGGCGCGAGATCGGCCACCAGCGGCGCGAGCGTCGGCGACAGCATCGCCTCGCCGAGACCGAACAGGGCGTACGTGGAGACGAACGCGGCGGCCGCCATGGCCTGGCTGCCGTGCCCGAGCCCGGCGTACCCGGCGATGGCCCACGCGACGGCCCAGATGAGGCCCACCGCGGCGATGACCCGCGACCGCTTGCGCCGCTCCACGAACTTCAGCACCGCGAACTGCGCGACCACGATCATCGCCGTGTTCGCGGCCAGCGCCGTACCCAGCGTGGACGTGGAGATCCCGGCGGCCTCGACGCCGTACGCGCTCAGGCCCGACTCGAACTGGCCGTAGCAGGCGAAGAACAGCACGAAGCCCAGCACGGACAGCTGCACCATGGCCCGGTTGCCCAGCATCTGCTTCCAGCTCGCCCGGCCGCTCTGCGGAGTCGCGCCCTCGATCTTCGGCGCGTGCGGCACCCGCACCGTCGACATGAGGACGACGAGCAGCAGGAAGATCGCGGCCTCGATCGCGAACAGCAGGGTGAAGGACGCGGCGCGGGTGGCGTCGACGAGATGGCCGCCGATCAGGCCGCCGACACCGAGTCCCAGGTTCTGCAGAAAGAACTGCAGGGCGAAGGCGCGCGACCGGGTCTCCGTCGTCGAGCAGTCCACGATCATGGTGGCCAGCGCCGGCTGCATCACGGCCTGCCCGGCACCGAGCACCGCCGCCGACAGCAGCACACTCACCGCGTTCGTCGCGAACCCAAGGCTGAGCGATCCCACGGCGGCGGCGGCCAGGGCGGTGAGCAGGACCGGAAGCGGACCGCGCCGGACGATGGCCCGTCCGGCGCACGGCAGCACCACGAGCGCGGCCACGGCGAAGACGGCGAGCACGAGACCCGCCGTCGTGGCACCGAGATCCCGCACCTGCGCCACATAGACGTACAGATACGGGACGGTGAAGCCGAGGCCGAACGCGCTGAGCGCGTTGCCCACATGGATCCGGCGCATCGCTGCGCCCATCGCCCTGGTCACGTTCACCTGCCTTGGAAAGAGGGCCCGCCCCGGGGATGAGACCGGAGGTCTTACCCCTGAAGCGGTTAACCCTGAAGACTTAGAAGCTAAAGTTCAACCCGGAACAATACACCTCGAAGGACTTCAACGCCAAGCGACCGCGTGCGATACTCCGGTCATGGGCGACAACCCCGGCGCCGGCGAGCCGACTCTCGACGAACAGATCGCCGCCTACCAGCGCGAGTTCCAGGACCTGGACCCCCAGGTCGAGAAGATCGTCTCCGCGCTGTCCCGCCTCAACCGCCGGATGAACGTCGCCTACGGCCGCCAGACCGCCGCGCTCGGCATCAGCAACGCCGAGTGGGAGGTCCTCAAGGCCCTCGTCGTCTCCGGATCCCCCTACCGGATGGGCCCGAGCGACCTGGCCAAGCGGCTCGGCCTGACGCCGGCCGCGATGACCCACCGCATCGACCGCATGGTGGGAGAGGGGCTGGTCACCCGGGAGCGCGACGAGGCCAACCGGGTGCGGGTGATCGTCGAGCTGACCACCGAAGGCCGCGAGAAGTGGCTGGAGGCGATGCGCATGGCCGCGGGATTCGAGGAGGACCTGCTCCAGGACCTGTCGTCCGAGGAGCGTGGCGTCCTCGGCGAGGCGCTGACCCGACTGCTTCGCCGCGTGGAGCACGCCCAGCCCGATGCGGGCGGCCGCCTGAGCGACCTGGACTGACGCCGGGGAAGGTTTGCCGGCACGTCCCCCTGGGCAGACTTGACAGTCCACGCCTCGATCCGTAAAGTTCTCCGAGTTGCCACGGAGCCGTAACGGTTCTGCGGCAGCACCTTTGCCGCAGCAGCGGCAGCAACCCACTCAGCACGATCTCCCAACCGGGTCGAATTCGGCGTGCTCGAATTCAATTCGATTGGGATACGGCGACTCCGAATCCCACGCGATTGGGAATCGCCGGAGAGATCCGCTAGGGTTGAAGACGTCGGAACGGCCCAAGGGCCGGGAGGACGACCCCGGTTGACTGGGGATCAGGACCTGCAGGGATCGGTAAGAGCCCAAGGGATCTGATAAAGTCGAGACCGCCGGAAGGCCGAAAGGCCGGAAAGCGCCGAGGAAATCGGATCGGAAAAAGATCTGATAGAGTCGGGAACACCGAAGGGAAGCGCCCGGAGGAAAGCCTGAGAGAGTCTCTCGG
>NZ_JBSFXK010000082.1:0-24898 GCF_053595355.1 Streptomyces sp. NPDC002513
AGACCCGTGCACTCGTGCACGTCAGAGCAGTGTTAAGAAGCGCTTCCTCCCGGGCGTGAACGCCCGGGGTTCCGCGCTAGATCATGCTGAACCACCACACAGGCCGGGGTGCCAGGACACGCATCGAAGGTCCCGGCACCGCAGGGGGCGTTCACGCCTCGGCCGTGGCCTTCCGGGTGTGCAACTGCCGCGCCACCTCGGCAATCGACCCCGACAGGGACGGGTACACGGTGAAGGCGTTCGCGATCTGTTCGACCGTCAGATTGTTGTCGACCGCGAGCGAGATGGGATGGATCAGTTCGGAGGCGCGCGGTGCGACGACCACCCCGCCGACGACTATCCCGGTGCCGGGCCGGCAGAAGATCTTGACGAAACCGTCCCGGATGCCCTGCATCTTGGCGCGCGGGTTGCGCAGCAGGGGCAGCTTGACCACCCGTGCGTCGATCTTGCCCGCGTCCACATCGGCCTGTGTGTAGCCGACGGTGGCGATCTCGGGGTCGGTGAAGACGTTCGAGGAGACGGTCTTCAGATTGAGCGGGGCCACCGCGTCGCCGAGGAAGTGGTACATGGCGATGCGGCCCTGCATGGCGGCGACCGACGCGAGGGCGAAGACGCCGGTCACGTCACCGGCGGCGTACACGCCCGGAGCCGTCGTACGGGAGACCTTGTCGGTCCATATGTGCCCGGACTCGCGGAGCTTGACCCCGGCCTCCTCCAGGCCCATCCCGCTGCTGTTGGGTACCGCGCCGACCGCCATGAGGCAGTGCGAGCCGGTGATCACGCGCCCGTCGGCGAGGGTGACCTCGACCCGGTCGCCGACCCGCTTGGCGGACTGCGCACGCGAGCGGGCCATCACGTTCATGCCCCGGCGCCGGAAGACGTCCTCCAGGACGGCGGCGGCGTCGGGGTCCTCGCCGGGCAGCACGCGGTCGCGCGAGGAGACGAGGGTGACCTTGGAGCCGAGGGCCTGGTAGGCGCCGGCGAACTCGGCGCCGGTGACACCGGACCCGACGACGATGAGTTCCTCGGGCAGCTCGTCGAGATCGTAGACCTGGGTCCAGTTGAGGATGCGCTCTCCGTCCGGCTGGGCGTCGGGCAGCTCGCGCGGGTGACCGCCGGTGGCGATGAGCACGGCGTCGGCGGTGAGGGTCTCCTCGCTGCCGTCCGCGGCCCGTACGACGACCTCGCGCGACCCGTCCACGGCCTGCATGCCCTCCAGCCGGCCGCGTCCGCGCATGACTCGGGCGCCGGCGCGCGTGACGGACGCGGTGATGTCGTGAGACTGGGCGAGCGCGAGGCGCTTCACCCGTCGGTTGACCTTCCCGAGATCGACTCCGACGACCCTGGCGGCCTGCTCCAGCGGAGGGGTGTCGTCCGCGACGATGATGCCCAGCTCCTCGTACGACGAGTCGAAGGTGGTCATCACCTCGGCCGTCGCGATGAGCGTCTTCGACGGCACACAGTCGGTGAGCACCGACGCCCCGCCCAGACCGTCGCAGTCGACGACGGTCACCTCCGCGCCGAGCTGCGCGGCCACCAGAGCCGCCTCATATCCGCCGGGTCCGCCACCGATGATCACGATCCGAGTCACGTAGCCCATTGTCCCGCACGTTCGGGGTGCGTCTCCTCCGGGGGCGGCCGCTGGTACTTCTGTTACGCAAGGGGCCGCCGGGACGCTGCCGTACCCTCGTCTCCATGTCGCTCTACGCCGCGTACGCCGGCAACCTCGACGCGCGGCTGATGACCCGCCGCGCTCCCCACTCGCCGATGCGTGCCACCGGCTGGCTCAACGGCTGGCGGCTGACCTTCGGGGGCGAGCACATGGGCTGGGAGGGCGCTCTCGCGACGCTCGTCGAGGACCCCCTCTCACAGGTCTTCGTCGCGCTGTACGACATCGCGTTCATGGACGAGGAGTCCATGGACCGCTGGGAGGGCGTGGGCCTCGACGTGTACCGCCGCATGCGGGTCCGCGTGCACACACTGGAGGGCGAGGAGACGGCCTGGGCCTACGTCCTGAACGCCTACGAGGGCGGCCTCCCCTCGGCCCGCTACCTGGGCGAGATCGCGGACGCGGCGGAGTCGGCCGGGGCGCCACACGATTACGTGATGGAGCTGCGCAAGCGGCCCTGCTGAACAAGCCCCGTCCCTACACTCGTGGGCAGCGGACGCATGAACGGGAGAGCGCCATGACCGGCGGCACGCGCACATACCAGGTCTTCTACACCGAGCAGGCCGCCACGGCACGCGACCGGCTCGACGACCGGCAGCGGGCCGCCTTCGACAAGGGCATCGCCGTACTGGCGCGCGACCCCTTCCTCCCCGCGTCCCGCGCCATAAGCTCCACGGGCGACGACCGCACGGTCCGGCTCACCCAGAACATCCTGGTGGAGTACACGATCAGCCTGGGCCGCCTGCTGGTCTTCATCGTCGAGGTCTTCAACGACAAGGACGTCGTCATCACGGACGAGGACTGACGTCCGACGGACGGACGAGGGCCGACGTCCGGCGAAGGACGAGGACTGACGTCCGGCAGACGACGGACGAGGACTGACGTCCACAGGGGCATTCCCTCCGGGCTCACCTCACGCGCCCCCTGCTTTTCATCTCCCCGCAGAAAACGACAAGACAACGATCGCATTCCCGTGACCTCCGTCATCTACGCGCGTAGGCCGAGACCGGCTACCCTCTTCCGCGTGAACGCATCTCTTCTTCCGGACGACATCCAGGGCGACCCCTACGCCGCCGCCGACACCGCCGCCGCGCGCCTGCGCGAGCTGACGGGTGCCGAGACCCACGACGTCGCCCTCGTGATGGGCTCCGGCTGGGCTCCGGCCGTCGACGCCCTCGGCGAGGCCGAGGCCGAGTTCCCGGTCACCGAGCTGCCCGGCTTCCCGCCGCCGGCCGTCGAGGGCCACGGCGGCAAGATCCGCTCCTACCGGCTCGGCGACAAGCGCGCCCTGGTCTTCCTGGGCCGCACGCACTACTACGAGGGCCGCGGCGTGGCCGCCGTCGCCCACGGAGTGCGCACCGCCGTCGCCGCCGGCGCCAAGACCGTGGTGCTCACCAACGGCTGCGGCGGCCTGCGCGAGACCATGCGCCCCGGCCAGCCGGTCCTGATCAGCGACCACATCAACCTGACGGCGACGTCCCCGATCGTCGGCGCCAACTTCGTCGACCTGACCGACCTGTACTCGCAGCGCCTGCGCGCCCTGTGCAAGGAGATCGACCCCTCCCTCGAGGAAGGCGTCTACGCGCAGTTCACCGGCCCGCACTACGAGACCCCGGCGGAGATCCGCATGGCACGCGTCATCGGCGCGGACCTGGTGGGCATGTCCACGGTCCTCGAGGCGATCGCCGCACGCGAGGCGGGGGCCGAGGTCCTCGGCATCTCCCTGGTCACGAACCTGGCCGCCGGTATGACGGGCGAGCCGCTGAACCACGAGGAGGTCCTCCAGGCGGGCCGCGACAGCGCCACGCGCATGGGGGCCCTGCTCGCCCAGGTGCTGCACCGCCTGTAAGGCACCACCGGCCTCCACGGCCGCCCCGGACCCGCCCGCCGGGCCCGGGTATGAGAGACGATGCGGCACACCGCCCCCGCCCGGTTGTCCGCCCCCAGCGGCGAACAACCGGGCGGGGGCACCCGTCCTCACCGGGCGGTACCCCACCCGGCCCTCCGGCGTTCCGACCGGCCGCCGCGGGCGATGCCACTCGTACCGCCCCACAAACACACAACGAGAGGTTGACCCGACGTGCACGACGAACTCATCGCACGGGCCCAGGCGTGGCTGGCCGAGGACCCCGACGCGGAGACCCGTGAGGAACTCGCCAAGCTCATCGACGCCGGGGACCACGCCGAGCTCGCCGCACGCTTCGGCGGCACCCTCCAGTTCGGCACCGCCGGCCTCCGCGGCGAACTGGGCGCCGGCCCCCTGCGCATGAACCGCTCGGTGGTCATCCGCGCCGCCGCCGGTCTCGCCTCCTACCTCAAGTCCAAGGGCCAGGGCGACGGCCTGGTGGTCATCGGCTACGACGCCCGCCACAAGTCCGCCGACTTCGCCCGGGACACCGCGGCCGTCATGACCGGCGCGGGCCTGCGCGCGGCCCTCCTGCCCCGCCCCCTGCCCACCCCCGTCCTCGCCTTCGCCATCCGGCACCTCGGCGCGGTCGCCGGCGTGGAGGTCACCGCCAGCCACAACCCGCCCCGCGACAACGGCTACAAGGTCTACCTCGGCGACGGCTCCCAGATCGTGCCCCCGGCCGACGCCGAGATCGCGGCCGAGATCGACGCCGTCACCACCCTCACCGCGGTGCCGCGCCCGGACTCCGGCTGGGAGGTCCTGGACGACAGCGTCCTCGACGCCTATCTGGCCCGTACGGACGCCGTCGTCTCCCCCGGCACCCCGCGCACCGCCCGCACGGTCTACACGGCGATGCACGGCGTCGGCAAGGACGTCCTCCTCGCCGCGTTCGCCCGGGCCGGTTTCCCGGCCCCGGTGCTGGTCGCCGAGCAGGCCGACCCCGACCCGGACTTCCCGACCGTCGCCTTCCCCAACCCGGAAGAGCCCGGCGCCATGGACCTCGCCTTCGCGCGGGCCCGCGCGACCGAGCCCGACCTCGTGATCGCCAACGACCCCGACGCCGACCGCTGCGCCGTCGCCGTCAAGGACGGCGCCGACTGGCGCATGCTGCGCGGTGACGAGGTGGGCGCCCTGCTCGCCACGCACCTGGTGCGCCGCGGGGTCACCGGCACCTTCGCCGAGTCGATCGTCTCCTCCTCCCTCCTCGGCCGTATCGCCGAGAAGGCGGGCCTGCCGTACGAGGAGACCCTCACGGGCTTCAAGTGGATCGCCCGCGTGGACGGCCTGCGCTACGGCTACGAGGAGGCACTCGGCTACTGCGTCGACCCCGACGGAGTCCGCGACAAGGACGGCATCACGGCCGCGCTCCTGGTCACCGAGCTGGCCTCCGTACTCAAGGCCGAGGGCCGCACCCTCCTGGACCTGCTCGACGACATCGCGGTCGAACATGGGCTGCACGCCACGGACCAGCTCTCGGTGCGCGTCGAGGACCTGTCGGTCATCGCGGACGCGATGCGGCGCCTGCGTGAGCAGCCCCCGACCCGGCTCGCGGACCTGCCCGTCACCGGGTCCGAGGACCTCACCCAGGGCACGGACCGGCTTCCGCCCACCGACGGCCTGCGCTACACGCTCGACGGCGCCCGCGTGATCGTCCGCCCGAGCGGCACGGAACCGAAGCTGAAGTGCTACCTGGAGGTCGTGGTCCCCGTCGCCTCCCACGCCGACCTTCCGTCAGCACGGGCAAAGGCCACGGCCCTGCTGACCGCGATCAAGCGCGACCTCTCAACAGCGGCGGGCATCTGACGGCCACCGCCCCACCCCCGTCCCCGCGGCTCCTGAAGGCGAGCTGCGGGGGTGGGGGCCTGGGCGGGGGTGGTTTGGTTTGGGGCGCGGGGCTTCGAGGGGTCGAGCGTCGCCTTGGGGGGCCCGGGGCTTCGAGGGGCCGGGGGTCGGCCCGGGGCCGCGGGGCTTCGAGCAGCCGGGCGTCGGCCCCAAACCAAACCGCCCCGCAGCCGCTCGAACCCCCGCAACCCCAAACCACCCCCCGCCCAAGCCCCCCACCCCGCCACTCCCCAGCAGCCCAGCAGCGCCCCTTCTCGCGACCGCTCGCCTCACCCCAGCGGTAGCAGGATCGCCAGCAGTACCGCTCCCGCCACCACCGGGGCGATCACCTCGTACGCCCAGCGGACGGTCGGCTCGCCCTGGGCGCGTTCGGAGTTCCGGTGGGTCTCGGCGAGCTCGCGCAGGTCGTCCATGAGCTTGTCGGTCTGAGCGCGCGCGGGTCCGCTCGGGGCCGCCGGCGGGAGGGGGCGCGACGAGGAGCCCGGACGGCCCCGGTCACCCGGGCGCGCGGCCGGCGCGGTCGTCCGGCTCTGCTGCCGGGCCGCCTTCTTGCGCGCCCGCAGGGACACCGGCACCGCCCACAGTTGGTACGTGGTGCCGGATGTGGTGACGGCCTCGTTGGAGTAGCTGGAGCGGAGCGAGGCGACCGAGCCCCAGGGGAGCACGACGACCCGGAAGGGGTTGCGGATGCGCAGCCGCTCCTCGTTCGCGTGGACGGCCGGGCGCAGGGTGAAGGCGATGACCAGCGGGATCACCAGGAGCATCCCGGCCAGCGCCAGCCAGGGGGTGTGGCCGTGGCCCCGGACCAGCGCGTCGATGCCGAGCCAGAGGGTGAGGGCGAGCAGCAGCACGCCGGCCGCGATACCGGCGGGCGACCGGTGGACACGGTCCCGGTACTCGGGTGCCGAGGGGTCCGGCGCGGGGGGCTGGCGATCAGGGGTCGTCATGGCCCCGATTCTGCCCGACGGCCGTGCGGAAGCTCGTACGCGGTGTCGGAGCAAGGCCCGGCAAGGCCCGGCAAGGCCCGGCAAGGCCCGGCAAAGCTCGTGTGTGCAGCCGGAGACCGGACGAGGTCCAGGGGGTGTACAGCCGCTACGCGCGTAGATATGCTCGTCTGGTGACCATGCCCACCCATGCCCCAGCACACTCGCTCTCAGACGTCACCGCGTCCGACAGCACGCTGCGCCGTTTCCTCCACGGGCTGCCCGGCGTCGACGCGGTCGGCCTGGAGGCGCGCGCCGCCTCGCTCGGCACCCGTTCCATCAAGACCACCGCGAAGGCGTACGCCATCGACCTCGCCATTTCGATGGTCGACCTGACGACGCTGGAAGGCGCGGACACCCCGGGCAAGGTCCGGGCGCTCGGCGCCAAGGCGGCGCACCCCGACCCCACGGACCGTACGACCCCCATGACGGCGGCCGTCTGCGTCTACCCCGACATGGTGGCCGTCGCCAAGGAGGCCGTGGCGGGCTCCGGCGTGAAGGTGGCGTCCGTCGCGACCGCCTTCCCGGCGGGCCGCGCCGCTCTGGACGTGAAGCTGGCGGACGTGCGGGAGGCCGTGACCGCGGGCGCCGACGAGATCGACATGGTCATCGACCGCGGGGCGTTCCTCTCGGGCAGGTACCTGAAGGTGTACGACGAGATCGTCGCCGTGAAGGAGGCCTGCGGGACGAACGCCCGGCTGAAGGTCATCTTCGAGACGGGCGAGCTGTCCACGTACGACAACATCCGGCGGGCCAGCTGGCTCGGCATGCTGGCGGGCGCGGACTTCATCAAGACCTCGACCGGCAAGGTCGCCGTCAACGCGACCCCGGCCAACACCCTCCTCATGCTGGAGGCCGTCCGCGACTTCCGCGCCCAGACCGGCGTCCAGGTCGGCGTGAAGCCCGCCGGCGGCATCCGCACCAGCAAGGACGCGATCAAGTTCCTGGTCCTCGTCAACGAGACGGCCGGCGCGGACTGGATGGACAACCACTGGTTCCGCTTCGGCGCCTCCTCGCTGCTGAACGACCTGCTGATGCAGCGTCAGAAGCTGGCCACCGGCCGCTACTCCGGCCCCGACTACGTGACGGTGGACTGAGACACCCATGGAAAACGTGCCCTCCGCATTCGAGTACGCTCCGGCGCCCGAGTCCCGCTCGGTCGTCGACATCGCCCCCTCCTACGGCCTGTTCATCGACGGTGAGTTCACCGAGGCGGCCGACGGCAAGGTCTTCAAGACGATCAGCCCGTCCACCGAGGAGGTCCTGTCCGAGGTCGCCCAGGCGGGGGAGGCCGATGTCGACCGCGCGGTCAAGGCCGCCCGCAAGGCCTTCGGGAAGTGGTCGGCGCTGCCCGGCTCCGAGCGCGCCAAGTACCTGTTCCGCATCGCCCGCATCATCCAGGAGCGCAGCCGCGAGCTGGCCGTCCTGGAGACGCTGGACAACGGCAAGCCGATCAAGGAGACCCGCGACGCCGACCTCCCCCTGGTCGCCGCGCACTTCTTCTACTACGCGGGCTGGGCGGACAAGCTGGAGCACGCCGGTTTCGGCGCGAACCCGAAGCCGCTGGGCGTGGCCGGCCAGGTCATCCCCTGGAACTTCCCGCTGCTGATGCTGGCCTGGAAGATCGCCCCGGCGCTCGCGACCGGCAACACGGTCGTCCTGAAGCCCGCCGAGACCACCCCCCTGTCCGCGCTGTTCTTCGCGGACATCTGCCGCCAGGCGGGCCTGCCCAAGGGCGTCGTCAACATCCTTCCGGGCTACGGCGACACGGGCGCCGCGCTCGTCGCCCATCCGGACGTGAACAAGGTCGCCTTCACCGGTTCCACGGCCGTCGGCAAGGAGATCGCGCGCTCGGTCGCGGGCACCCGCAAGAAGCTCACCCTCGAACTGGGCGGCAAGGGCGCCAACATCGTCTTCGACGATGCCCCGATCGACCAGGCCGTCGAGGGGATCGTGACCGGCATCTTCTTCAACCAGGGCCAGGTCTGTTGCGCGGGCTCCCGCCTGCTGGTGCAGGAGTCGATCCAGGACGAGCTGCTGGAGTCCCTCAAGCGGCGTCTGTCGACGCTGCGCCTCGGCGACCCCCTCGACAAGAACACCGACATCGGCGCGATCAACTCCGCCGAGCAGCTGGCCCGGATCACCACGCTCACCGAGCAGGGCGAGGCGGAGGGCGCCGAGCGCTGGTCCCCGGCCTGCGAACTGCCCTCCTCCGGCTACTGGTTCGCCCCGACGCTCTTCACCAACGTCACCCAGGCGCACACCGTCGCCCGCGACGAGATCTTCGGCCCGGTGCTGTCCGTCCTGACCTTCCGCACGCCCGAAGAGGCCGTCGCCAAGGCCAACAACACCCCGTACGGCCTGTCCGCGGGCATCTGGACGGAGAAGGGCTCCCGGATCCTGGCCGTCGCGAACAAGCTGCGCGCGGGTGTCGTCTGGTCCAACACGTTCAACAAGTTCGACCCGACCTCGCCGTTCGGCGGCTACAAGGAGTCGGGCTTCGGCCGCGAGGGCGGCCGCCACGGCCTGGAGGCGTACCTCGATGTCTGAGAAGACGGAGAAGACCGACAAGACGGAGAAGTCCGAGCAGCGGCTGCCGGTCTTCAAGACCTACAAGCTGTACGTCGGCGGGAAGTTCCCGCGTTCCGAGAGCGGCCGGGTGTACGAGGTGACCGACTCCAAGGGCAACTGGCTGGCCAACGCCCCGCAGTCCTCCCGCAAGGACGCCCGTGACGCCGTGGTCGCCGCGCGGAAGGCGTTCGGCGGCTGGTCGGGCGCGACGGCGTACAACCGCGGCCAGATCCTCTACCGCATCGCCGAGATGCTTCAGGGACGACACGAGCAGTTCGTGCGCGAAGTGGCCGACGCGGAGGGCCTCTCGAAGGCGAAGGCCGCGGCGGTCGTCGACGCGGCGATCGACCGCTGGGTCTGGTACGCGGGCTGGACCGACAAGATCGCCCAGGTGGTCGGCGGCGGGAACCCGGTGGCGGGCCCGTTCTTCAACCTCTCCTCCCCCGAGCCGACGGGTGTGGTCACGGTCCTCGCGCCGCAGGAGTCGTCCTTCCTGGGCCTGATCTCGGTGGTCGCCCCGGTGATCGCGACCGGCAACACGGCCGTCGTGATCGCGAGCGAGAAGTCCCCGCTTCCGGCGCTCTCGCTCGGCGAGGTGCTGGCCACCTCCGATCTGCCCGGCGGGGTCGTCAACATCCTCGCCGGCCGTACGGCGGAGATCGCGGCGCCGCTCGCCGCGCACCAGGACGTCAACGCGATCGACCTGGCCGGTGCCGACGAGGACCTGGCGAAGGAACTGGAGATCGCGGCGGCGGACAACCTGAAGCGCGTACTGCGTCCACAGGCTGTGGATCACTTCGGGACTCCGGGCACCGAGCGCCTGACGGCCTTCCTGGAGACGAAGACGGTCTGGCACCCGACGGGTTCCCTGGGCGCGTCCGGCTCGTCGTACTAGACCGCCCGGAACCCCCGGCGCACCGGCCCCTCCGGAACACGCGGCGCACCAGACCGCCGCCGCGACAGCAGAGCCGCGCGTCCCCGCCGCCTCGGGGAGGCGCGGCTCTGCGTCGTGGGGCCGCCCACGTCGTCAGGTCAGTGCACCCCGCGGAGCACCTGGCCGACGACCGGCACGCCGCCGAGCGAGGGCGCCTCGGCCACCGGACGGGTCAGGGCCTGCGAGGCCAGCGGCTTGAAGTCGGCGATCTGTGTGGTGAGGCCGTTGTCCAGCGGGTCGACGCCCGTGCCCGCCAGCGGGTTGGGCTTGAGGTTCGCGAGCGGCCCGGTGACCTGTCCCACGACCCCGGTCAGCTCCGGCAGGCCCTGCCGGCCGGTCTGGTCGAGCGATACGGGCCGGGTACGCATCACATCGAGGACCGGGGCGCTGTCCGCCGACGCGGCTGCCGCGCCCGCCCCCAGCGCGGCGCCCGCGGTCGCGACGAGGACGAGGGCGCGCCGAGCGGTGGGGTTCTTGGGGGAGGCGTGTCGTGCCATGGCTGCTGCCACCTTTTCACCGCGAAGAGTAATGCTGTCGACACGCAGGGTAGTTGAGGTGTGATGTGCGCTCCAACGTCGACCCGCGGGGTCGGCACGGTGTACGGAATGCGTCAGACTGGTGTCTCGTGAGTCCCCATCCTCCGGCCCCCGCCCGCGTCGTGCTGCTGTGTGGCCCCTCCGGCTCCGGCAAGTCCCTCGTCGCCGCCCAGTCCGGGCTGCCCGTCCTGCGGCTCGACGACTTCTACAAGGAGGGCGACGATCCGACGCTGCCCCTGGTGGAAGGGAGTTCGGACATCGACTGGGACCATCCGCAGTCGTGGGACGCGGACATCGCGGTCGCGGCCATCGCCGAGCTGTGCGCCACGGGCCGTACGACGATCCCCGAGTACGACATCGCGCTGAGCGCGCGTACGGGCGAGGAGGCGCTGGACATCGGCCGCGCGCCGGTGTTCATCGCGGAGGGCGTCTTCGCCGCCGAAATCGTGCAGCGCTGCCGCGAACTGGGGCTGCTCGCCGACGCGCTGTGTCTGACCCGCGGGCCCCTCACCACGTTCCGCCGCCGTTTCCTGCGCGATCTCAAGGAGGGCCGCAAGTCGGTTCCGTTCCTGCTGCGCCGCGGCTGGCGGCTGATGCGCGCGGAGCGGTCGATCGTCGCCCGCCAGACGGCTCTCGGCGCGTACGCCTGCGGCCGGGACGAGGCGCTGCGCCGGCTCGCCGCGGCGGCCGCGGGACGACCGGCTCCGGCCGAGGCGGCCGTCTGAAGTCGCCCCACGCGGTCGCGACGGGCACTACCCGCACCACGAGAAACGGGACTGGACGGACCCCCCGGCCCTCCAGTCCCGCTCTCTTGTGCACCCCCGTGATCCCCCGTGGGACGCCGCCCCCGCGTTCCCCCCGTGATGGCGCTTTCCCCCGTGGCCCGCGGGCCCCCGTGACCCCGCGGTTCCCCCGGTACTGCTCCCCCGCGGCGACGCTCCCCCGTAATCACCGCGGGGTGTTCCCCCGTGTCCCCCCGTCCCTCAGGCGACCAGCTCCCCGAAGGACTCCTCCCGGTCACGGCCGAAGCTGAGGACCTCGTCGTCGCGCAGCCGGCGGAGCGACCGCCAGATGCTGGACTTCACCGTGCCGACACTGATGCCGAGGATCTCCGCGATCTCGGGGTCCGTGCGGCCCTCGTAGTAGCGCAGGACCAGCATGGTGCGCTGGAGTTCCGGCAGCCGGGCGAGCGCCTGCCACAGGACGGCGCGCAGTTCGGTGCCGCGCATCGCGTCCGTGTCGCCGGCGGTCTCCGGCAGCTCCTCGGTCGGGTACTCGTTCAGCTTGCGGCGGCGCCACGCGCTGATGTGCAGATTGGTCATCGTCCGCCGCAGATAGCCCCCCACCGCGGCCTTGTCACTGATCCGGTCCCAGGCCCGGTATGTCGAGAACAGCGCGCTCTGCAGCAGGTCCTCGGCCTCGAAGCGGTCACCCGTCAGGTGGTAGGCGGTTGCGTACAGGGAGGCGCGGCGCTCCTCGACGTAGGCGGTGAACTCCGCCTCCGTCACCGAGCGACGCTCCCCCGAGGCCTCCCCGTACGCGGCTCCCCCGTGATCTTCCCCCGTGGGCGCGTCAACCACCGTGATGTACGCGGTGTGCTGACGCCCGGCGGCGCGAGCGCACCCCCGCCCTCCGAGCAGGAAGGTGCCCCCTCCCGCACCGGACTTCTCGGTGTGCCGGGTGATGTCGTGGAGACGCGTGACAACTGCGCCCGTGCTGGTGCTGTGCAGCGTGTTCATCTCGCGCCCCCCGTCGTGGAGTCCCGACTTCCGTGCGGCCTTGCCGGTCTCGTGCGGCCTTGCTGGTGTCGAAAAGCTTGCCCGGGTCACTTCATGGCCGTGTCCGCCGACTGTCACAGAGCTGTCACAGGGGCGGTCCCCAGCCGCGGCGCGGGGCCGTCACCGAGAAGTCGTACGACTACGCGGCCGCACCGATGTCCGAGGTCACGGGCGGGCCGGTGGGGCGGCGACGCTCCGGCAGTCGAAAGACCGCCGGGGAATGGGCCAGAATGGCCCCTGTGCCTTCCCTGTTGCTGATCGAGGACGACGACGCCATCCGAACGGCCCTGGAGCTCTCACTGACGCGCCAGGGACACCGCGTGGCCACGGCTGCCACCGGAGAGGACGGCCTGAAACTGCTGCGCGAGCAGCGGCCGGATCTGGTCGTGCTGGACGTCATGCTGCCCGGCATCGACGGTTTCGAGGTGTGCCGGCGCATCCGGCGCACGGACCAGCTTCCGATCATTCTGCTGACCGCGCGCAGCGATGACATCGACGTCGTGGTCGGGCTGGAGTCCGGTGCCGACGACTACGTCGTCAAACCCGTGCAGGGCCGCGTCCTCGACGCCCGGATCCGGGCGGTGCTGCGGCGCGGCGAGCGGGAGTCAAGCGACTCGGCGACGTTCGGCAGTCTCGTCATCGACCGGTCGGCGATGACGGTCACCAAGAACGGCGAGGATCTGCAACTCACCCCGACCGAGCTGCGGTTGCTGCTGGAGCTGAGCCGGCGGCCCGGCCAGGCCCTGTCCCGGCAGCAGTTGCTGCGCCTGGTGTGGGAGCACGACTACCTGGGCGACTCGCGGCTCGTCGACGCGTGTGTGCAGCGGCTGCGCGCCAAGGTCGAGGACGTGCCGTCGTCCCCCACACTGATCCGTACGGTCCGTGGCGTCGGTTACCGGCTGGACGTTCCTCAGTGACCGATCCGCACAGGGAACGTGGCGGCTGGGCCGCGGCGCGCAGGGCCGTGCAGTCACACCTGCGCTTCACCAGCCTCCGGCTGCGCCTGGTCGTGGTCTTCGGGCTCGTCGCGCTGACCGCGGCGGTGTCGGCGTCCGCCATCGCGTACTGGCTGAACCGGGAGGCCGTGCTCACCCGCGCCCAGGACGCCGTGCTGCGCGACTTCCAGCAGGAGATGCAGAACCGGGCGAGTGCGCTGCCGGTGCACCCGACGCGGGACCAGTTGCAGCACACCGCCGGGCAGATGGCGAACAGCAGCCAGCGCTTCAGCGTGCTGCTGATCGCGCAGGACGAGCACGGCAGGACCGTGACCGGCAACTCCGACCTGGACACCTTCACCCTGGAGGACGTGCCCGCCTCGCTGCGCAAGGCGGTCGCCAAGCAGCAGGAGTCGTCGGGCGGCAAGGCCGCCTACCACCTGTACTGGCAGCGGATCGTCGAAAACGACAAGCCGTATCTGGTGGGCGGCGCCAAGGTGATAGGCGGTGGCCCGACCGGCTACATGCTCAAGTCCCTGGAGCCGGAGGCGAAGGACCTCAACTCGCTGGCCTGGTCGCTCGGCATCGCCACCGGTCTGGCGCTGATCGGCTCGGCGCTGCTCGCGCAGGCCGCCGCCACGACCGTGCTGAAGCCGGTGCACCGCCTCGGCATCGCGGCCCGGCGCCTGGGCGAGGGCAAGCTGGACACCCGGCTGCGCGTGTCGGGGACCGACGAACTGGCCGAACTGTCCCGGACGTTCAACCGTGCCGCCGAGTCGCTGGAGAAGACGGTCGCGGACATGAGCGCCCGTGAGGAGGCGTCCCGGCGCTTCGTCGCCGACATGTCGCACGAGCTGCGGACGCCGCTGACGGCGATCACGGCCGTCACCGAGGTCCTGGAGGAGGAGCTGGACGTGGAGACGGGCGGCATCGACCCCATGATCGAGCCGGCCGTGCGACTGGTGGTGAGCGAGACCCGGCGGCTGAACGACCTCGTCGAGAACCTGATGGAGGTCACCCGTTTCGACGCCGGAACGGCCCGGCTGGTGCTGGACTACGTGGACATCGCCGACCAGATCACCGCGTGCATCGACGCGCGCGCCTGGCTGGACGCCGTCGAGCTGGACGCCGAGCGCGGACTCATGGCGCGCCTCGACCCGCGCCGGCTCGACGTGATCCTGGCGAACCTGATCGGCAACGCGCTCAAGCACGGCGGTTCGCCGGTACGGGTGTCCGTGCGCGAGGAGGGCGAGGAACTGGTCATCGGGGTGCGGGACCACGGTCCGGGCATCCCGGAGGACGTCCTGCCCCATGTCTTCGACCGCTTCTACAAGGCGAGCGCCTCACGGCCGCGCTCCGAGGGCAGCGGTCTCGGGCTGTCCATCGCGATGGAGAACGCGCACATCCACGGCGGCGGGATCACCGCCGCCAACTCCCCCGAGGGCGGGGCGGTGTTCACGCTGCGGCTGCCGCGCGACGCGTCGCCGCTCGTCGAGGAGGAGAACCGGAACGGGGACGGCGCCAAGGGGAACGGCCGATGAGCATACGAGGCGGACGGCTCTGGCTCGCCATCGCGCTGCTGGCCGCGCTGCTGTCCGGTTGCGGCATCCGCGCCACCCAGGTGCCGACGGACTTCGGCCCCGCGCCGTCCCGGGTGCCCTGCGCGCTGTCCGGCACGGACACGTCGACGCAGACGGGCCACGGCGTACCGGTCCAGGTGTTCCTGCTGTGCGCCTCCCAACTGGTGACCGTGGACCGTTTCGTGCGCATCCCGGACGGCACCGCGGAGGCGGAGCGCCGGGTGCTGGTCGCGCAGGGGCTGCTCGACCAGCTCAGCGTGAAGCCGTCGTCCGCGGAGAAACAGGCGGGGTACACGACGGACGTGACCGGCGGGATCAAGGTCGGCGGTCCGCGCGGCACGGACCCGGCGGACGCGGTCCGGCTGAACGTCCGCCCCGAGGGCCTCACCTCCTACGCCCTCGCCCAGATCGTCTGCACGTTCGCCGCCTCGGAGGCGACCACCGGCGACGACGGCAGCGTCGTGCTCGGCGGCCCGGACGGGCAACCGCTGCACCGCTACGTGTGCACGGCCGAGGTGCGCTCCCGTCCGGGCGCCGTGCCCCCGCCGTCGACGGTGGTCTCCGGCGGCTGAGCGCGGGGCGCGCCGACGGCGGCGCGGGCGCCCCGGGTGCGCACGAGCAAAAAAGCGGAAGGGGAACCGATCGCGCGGGGCGTGGCGTCTAGGGGGGCGTGCAGCGTCAAGGCTCAGACGGCGGCAGTGCCGCGTTCCGCATCCGTGTGGCTGGGGGTGTCCTCCTCGTCGCGCATCTGGCCCTCGTCGCCTGGATCACGCTGCGCCCGCTGGACGTGCCCTGGGTGAGGCCCGCCAATCTGCATCCGCTGGCCGGTATCAGAGCCGATCTGGCGCTGGGCTGGCCGGAGGCCGCCCGCTGTATCGGCAAGGGGCTCGCGCTGCTCGCGCCGCTCGGGGTGCTGCTGCCGATGACGGGCGGCCGGCTCGCCGGCTCGCCGTTCGCCTCGATGGCCCGTACGGTCGCCACGGGCACCCTGATCTCCCTGGGCATCGAACTGGTGCAGACGGGGGTGCCCGGTCAGGTCGCCGACATCGACTCGATCCTGCTGAACACCGTCGGGGTGGCGCTGGCCCATGTGCTGGTCGTGCCCGCGGCGCGGGCCCGGCTCCGCCGCCGCGCCGCGTCCCGGCGGCGGGCAGCTCACCCGCGGGAGGAGACGTCTCAGGGGCGGACCCCGACGATTCCCAGGGTCGGAATAGCTCCTTAGAGTGACGCTTCTCCCGCTTCGTCCTCGTAGCGTGGAATACATCGGAACAACGTCGAAGGCAGTTCAAGGCAGTCGAAGGCATCGACACCGTCGACGGCGTGCATACCGACCGGATGTCCCGGCAGCCGCCGGGAGCCGTTTCCCGCCACGGTTCGCGAAGGAGCCACCATGACCGCCCTTTCCCGCCCCACCCACGGACGGATGATCGGCGGAGTGTGCGCAGCGCTGGCACGGCGCTTCGGCACCTCCGCGACCACGATGCGGGTGATCTTCCTGCTGTCGTGCCTGCTTCCCGGCCCGCAGTTCCTGCTCTACATAGCCCTGTGGATCCTGCTCCCGGCGGAGGACGAGGCGGGGGCCGGCACGGCCTGGTGACATGACGCGGTCCGGTCCGCCGGGCGCGGCGACGCCGATGGGCGGTCCCCGGCCGGGGGCCGCCCATCGGCGTCACGGGTGGCGTGCGTGTCAGGCCAGCGGGATGCCGTTCAGCGGCACGCCCTGCGGGGACAGCGGCGTGACCTGCAGTCCGCCGAGCAGTCCGCTGACCGGCGCGGCCGGCCCGTCGGCCGCGGCCTTGCCCACGGCGGGCACCGCGGTGCCGAGAGCGCGCTGGCCCTGGCCGAGCACCTCACCCGCACCGGGCAGCGTCCCGGTGACGTTGCCCAGCGGCAGCGCCTGGGTCACGGTGTCCGGCCCGGCGATGTCCGGCCCGGCCGGGGCCGCGCTCGCGACGCCCGCGCCCGCGGCGGCGAAGGCGGCACCGAGAGCGGCGACCCCGAGGGTTTTGGCAGCAGACTGCTTCATGATGAATGCGTCCTTGGATCCGATGACGGAGATGTGAGCGGTCCGGAAACCGTAAGCACGCGAAAGCGGGCTCCGCAAACGCCCCCGAATGGACGGATCATGGCCGCCCCGCCGTCAAAGAACGGGCCCCGTCAGCCCTCGGTGGCCGTGGAAGTGCTGGTCGAGGCGGTCTGCCGGAACAGCCATTCGGACTTCAATTCGGTGTAGCCGGGCTTGATGACGTCGTTGATCACAGCCAGTCGTTCATCGAAAGGAATGAATTCCGACTTCATTGCATTGACCGAGAACCGCTGGAGATCGTCGAGCGTGCAACCGAAGGCCTCCTTTTCGCACCGCAACGCCTACGCGCGTAGAGCACCGGGTGCGGCGAGGCGTCGATACCCAAAGGTGACCCACAGGACGGGTCGCGTACACCGCCGCTTCTGACACTGTTCTGTCATGGCACACCAAGCGACGCCGGTGCGCAGGGCCCGGCTGGGAAGGGCGCTCGGCCCGGAGCCGACGACGGTGAGCGGCGCGGTGCTGCTGCTCCCGGGCGGCGATGAGGTCTCCGCACGCAGACCCTCCGCCCTGCTCGCGACCGCCTCCGTCCGCACGCTCGGCCGCCGGCTGGCCCGGGCCGGCCACGACGAGGGCCTGGTCACTCATGTCGTGCACTACCGCTACCGGGGGTGGAACGGCAGCGAGGCCCATCCGGCACAGGACGCCGCATGGGCCGCCGACGAGGTCGTACGACGCTACGGGGATGTGCCGGTGTGTCTCGTGGGCGTGGGCGTGGGCGGCCGGGCGGCGCTGCACGCGGCCGGGCACACGGCCGTCACGTCCGTGCTCGCGCTGTCCCCCTGGCTGCCCGAGGAGGACATGGCCGCGTCACCCGAACCGGTGAAGCAACTCGTGGGACGGTGCGTGCTGATCGTGCACGGCACGAACGACGAGCGCACGGACCCGGAGCTGTCCTTCCGGCTGGCGGCACGCTCGAAGAAGGCCAACCGCGACATCTGCCGCTTCGAAGTGCACGCGGACGGGCACGGGTTGCGCCAGTACCGCTCCGAAGTGCTCGCGCTCGCGGAGGACTTCGTGATGGGCACGCTGTTCGGGCGGCCCTTCTCCCGCCCGGTGGAGGACGCGCTCGCGGCTCCGCCCCCCATCGGCTTGCGGATGCCCCTGGCGGCCGGGTTCGGGCGGTCGCTGCGCAAGTGAGGAGGCCCGGCGGGGCTCTCAGTCGGGCAGCAGCCGTCCCCTCCTGGACAGCAGGAACTTCTTGAAGGCCGCCACCGGCGGGGTGTCGACGTGCCCCTCCAGCCAGGCGACTCCGATCTCCCGCACCGCCCGGGGCGCCGTGACCGTCAGCTCGACGACCCCGGGCCGCGGCACGGTCGGCGGGGGCAGCAGCGCGACGCCCAGTCCCGCCGCGACCAGGCCCCGCAGGGTCTCGGCCTCCTCGCCCTCGAAGGCGACGCGGGGCGTGAACCCGGCCTCGCGGCACACGTCGTCGGTGATGCGGCGCAGCCCGTAGCCGGGTTCCAGGGTCACGAAGGTCTCGTCCGCGGCCTCCGCGAGACGGATGCGCCGGCGGCTCGCGAGCCGGTGGTCGCCGGGGACGACGAGCCGCAGCTTCTGCTCGTCGAGGCGGCGGGCGACCAGATCGGGGGCGTCGGGCACCGGGGAGGTCAGACACAGGTCCAGCTCCCCGGCACGCAGTTTCTCCAGCATCGCCTCGCCGTAGTTCTGCACGAGGCTGAAGCGCACCCGCGGATGGTCGGCGCGGAACGCGTGGAGCAGACCGGGCACGGTCTCGGCGCCCATCGTGTGCAGAAAGCCGAAGGCGACCTTGCCGGTCGCCGGGTCGGCGTCCGCGCGTACCTCCTCGGCGGCCCGTTCGATCTCCGCGAGAGCGCGTTCGACGGACGTGAGGAAGGTCCGGCCGGCGGGGGTGAGGGCGACCGTGCGCCCGCGCCGGACGAACAGGTCGACGCCCAGGTCCTGTTCCAGGCGGACCAGCGCGCGGGACAGGGTGGACTGGGGGACCTGCATCTCCCGCGCGGCACGCGTCACGTGCTCGGTCCGGGCGACACCCGCGAAGTGCGCCAGGCGCGGCGCGAGCAACGTGACGATGTCTTCTGCGTCACGTGTGTCACTGCTCGATGACAGGCGTTCGGCTGACCTCTGCTGATGCACCATGGGATCGATTATCGCGTTTCTGTGCATTGGACGGATGAATGACGGGATCCGTACGGTCGGAACATGCCTGCCGCCGATACCGGGGCGTCCACCACCGTGGGCGCCGACACCGCCCCCGCCCCCACCTCCACCGCCGTCTCCCGTCTGACCCCGGGCGGCCCCGGCTACCGCCGGATGAGCCTCGCCCTGTTCCTCGCCGGGGTCGCCACCTTCGCTCTCCTCTACTCCACGCAGGCCCTGCTGCCGCTCGTCTCCCGCGACTTCGGGGTGACGGCGAGCGCGGCGAGCTGGACGGTGTCGGCCGCCACCGGCGGGCTGGCGCTGTTCGTCCTCCCCATGAGCGCGCTCTCCGAGCGGTTCGGGCGGCGGACGCTGATGACGGCGTCGCTGGCGGTCGCGGTGACGGTGGGGCTGCTGGTCCCGTTCGCCCCGTCGCTCGGCGCGCTGATCGCACTGCGGGCGGTCCAGGGCGCGGCGCTGGCCGGGCTGCCCGCGTCGGCGACCGCGTACCTGGCCGAGGAGGTCAGCCCCAAGGCACTGATCACCGCGATCGGTCTGTTCGTGGCCGGCAACAGCGTCGGCGGGATGAGCGGCCGGATCATCACCGGCTGGGTCGCGCAGGAGTGGGGCTGGCGGGTATCCGTCGGCACGATCGGAGTGATCGCGGTGGCGTGCGCGGTGGCCTTCCGGCTGCTGCTGCCGGCGCCGAAGCACTTCACACCGGGATCGCTGCGCCCGCGGGTGCTGGCCCGCACGGTCCGCGACCACCTGGCCAACCCGCTGCTGTGCCGGCTCTACGCGATCGGCGCGCTGTTCATGATGGTGTTCGGCGGCGTCTACACCGTGATCGGCTACCGCCTGACGGAGCAGCCGTTCGGGCTGCCGCAGGGCATCATCGGCTCGATCTTCCTGGTGTACCTGGTGGGCACGGTGTCGGCGTCGACGGCGGGCCGGCTGGTGAGCCGGCTGGGCCGCCGCGGGGCGCTCTACCTGGCGGGCGGTACCACAACGGCGGGCCTGCTGCTGTCCCTGGCCTCCTCCCTGCCGCTGGTCCTGCTGGGCCTGGTCCTGATCACGGCGGGCTTCTTCGCGGGCCACGCGGTGGCGTCGTCGGCGGTCAGCCACACGGCGCAGCAAGGCCGCGCCCAGGCGTCCGCGCTGTACCAGTCGTCGTACTACATCGGCTCCAGCACGGGCAGCACGGTCGGCGCCGTGGCATTCCACGCGGGCGGCTGGCCCGGGACGGTGGGCATGGGCGCGCTGGCGGTGCTCGGCGTCGTGACGATCACGGTGTTCGGGTCCCGGGCGGCCCGCGCCGAACGGCGGCTCGCGACGGCTTGAGGCCGGGGCCTGGCCCGGGCCGGGGGCTCAGGTCCGGTCCGGGCCGGGCCGGGTGCAGGTCCGGGCATGAGCCCAGGTCCGGGCATGAACCTTTGGTCCGGGCGTGAGTCTGCGTCCGGGCATGAGCCTGTGTCCGGAGTCCGGCATGCGCACAGGCCCAGACCCGAGCCCGGATGCGGGCCCGAGTCCTGATCGGCCCGGCTCTTGATCGGCCCGAGTCCTGATCGGCCCGGATACTGACCGGCTCGGATCCTGATCGGCTGGAGTCCGCTTCCAGGCCCGCTCCCGCGCGCATTCCGCATTTCCCCTGGTCGGTGGCGGTTGTCAGTGGTCACGTATAGCGTCCGCGCGTCAACTGGGCCGAGCAGGAGGTTTTTTCATGGAGTTCCGGGTCGACCGCAAGGCCTTCGCCGAGGCCGTGGGGTGGGCAGGCCGTGTGCTGCCCACGCGGACGCCGGTGCCGGTGCTCGGCGGGCTGCTGCTGGAGGCGACGGCGGGGCGGCTGACCGTGTCGGGGTTCGACTTCGAGACGGCCGCGCGGATCGAGACCGAGGCGGAGACGGCGGTGGACGGGCAGGTGCTCGTCCTGGGCCGCCGGCTGCTGGACATCTGCCGGGTGCTGCCGGACGGTCCGGTGAGCTGCGGGCTGGAGGGGTCGCGGTTCACGGTCGAGGCGGACGGTACGCGCTTCGGGCTGTCGAAGCTGCCACGCGAGGAATACCCGACGCTTCCCGTGTCCCCCGAGCCGTACGGCAGCGTGGACGCCGTCGCCTTCGCGACCGCCGTGGGCCAGGTCGCGGTGGCCGCGGGCCGCGACGACACGCTTCCCGTCCTCACCGGTGTGCAGCTGCGTCTGGACGGCGACGCGATGACGCTGGCCGCGTCCGACCGGTACCGGTACGCCGTACGACGGCTGGGGTGGAAGCCGGAGGCCGCGGCGTCCGGCGGCACGGCTCAGGCTCTGCTGCCCGCTCGCCGACTGCTCGACGTCGCGCGGTCGCTGGCCCGTAGCGGCCGGGTGCGTATCGGTCTGGCCCCGTCGGACGGGGGACTGATCAGCTTCGAGGGCGGTGGCATGCGGGCGGCGGTGCGGCTGCTGGAGGGCCGGCTGCCGGGGTACGGCTCGCTGTTCGACATGGCGGGAGCCGCGGTCGCCGAGGTGGAGTGCGAGGCGCTGGCGGAAGCGGTGCGACGGGTCGCCGTGGTGGCGGAGGCGAACAGTCCGGTGCGGCTGGACTTCGCGGCCGGCGGATCCGTGCTGCTGAGAGCCGGGTACGGGGACGACGTCGCCACGCAACGGCTGCCGGCCGGGCTGGACGGTGCCGCCGAGATGTCCGTGGCCTTCAATCCGGGGTATCTGCTGGACGCGCTGGCCTCCTTCGAGTCACCGCGCGTCCGGATGGAGCTGCTGGGGTCCGGACAGCGGGCGCTGCTCACCGGCGTGGCGGCGGAGGAGTCCGCCGTCGCGGACGGACCGGAGGCGGACCACCGGCATCTGCTCATGTCGGTGAAGGAGCTGGTCTGAGCTGGGCTTTCGCGCGCTGCGGGGGCCGTTGTCAGTGGGCTGGGGTAGCTTCCGAAGGGCTGGGGCGCGACGACGCGCCGCAGGAACGGCCACGTGGGGTGGGTGGACCATGAGTGACGGTACGGCGACGCTGGACGACCTCGACGTCCGGCTGGAGAAGCACAGGACCGAGCTGACGGGGTACTGCTACCGCATGCTCGGTTCCTCCTTCGAGGCCGAGGACGCGGTGCAGGACACGATGATCCGCGCCTGGCGGAGCTACGAGAAGTTCGAGGGCCGCTCCTCGCTCCGCTCCTGGCTGTACCGGATCGCGACGAACGTCTGCCTGGACATGCTGAGCGCGGGCAGTCGGCGTGCCCGTCCGATGGATCTGACCGAGTCCACACCCCTCGCCCGGGCCGCCCTCTGCCCGCGCCCGGACAGCACCTGGCTGGAGCCGGTGCCCGACGCGCGCGTCCTGCCGACGACCGGCGATCCGGCGGAGGCGGCGGTCGCCAAGGAGTCGGTGCGGCTGGCCTTCATGGCGGCCCTCCAGCAACTGCCCGCCAAGCAGCGCGCGGTGCTCATCCTGCGCGAGGTGCTGGCCTGGCGGGCGAGCGAGGTCGCCGAGCTGCTCGACACCTCGGTCGCCTCGGTCAACAGCGCGTTGCAGCGGGCGCGGGCGACGCTGGCGCAGCGGGCGGGCGAGGGCGCCGACGCCTCTGTCGCGGACCCTCTGGACGCGGAGCAGCAGCAGCTCCTGGAGCGCTATGTGGCGGCCTTCGAGGGGTACGACATGGCGGCGCTGACGGCCCTGCTGCACGAGGACGCGGTGATGACGATGCCGCCGTTCGACCTGTGGCTGCGCGGCACACGGGACATCACCGGTTTCATGACCACGCTCGGCTCCGCCTGCGCGGGCTCCCGGCTGGTGCCGGTCGCGGTCAACGGCCTGCCGGGCTTCGCCCAGTACAAGCCGGACCCGGACACGGGCGGCTTCACGGCCTGGGCGGTCCAGGTCCTGGAGATATCAGAGGGCGGGATCTCCGGGTTCCACTGCTTCCTCGACACCAAGCGCTGGTTCCCGCTGTTCGGCCTGCCCCTCCAGCTCGATGGGGAGGCCGACGAGGTCGAGTAGGGCGCGCAGGGCGGGGGCCGGATCGCGCAGCCGGATACGGCCGCCGGCGCGGCGGGCGGCGAGCTGGAGGCGGGCGAGGGCGTCGACGGTCGTGAGGGCCGGTGGACCCAGCCCGGACGCATCGCACACCACGGCCTCGGCCCCGCTGGACACCAGCAGCGCCCGCACGTCCTGGCAGAGCGCCGCCACCTCCTCCCGGCCGAGTGAGACGGGCAGATTCAGCACTGCTGGTGTTGTCGCGTCCACGTTCGGTAGACGGCCGCAGCGCACGGAAGTCATCGGGCGGACGGGCGCGACGGCACGCCTATTCGGCAGGGAACTGGCTGGTGTCGAGGGTGAGGTCGAAGGGGGCGGGCAGCGTGATGGTGTCGCCGAACTTGACGGCGGACAGAACCTGGTACACGTCGCCCTTGGGCTCGCCGTACAGCGTCACCGTGGGAGCACCGGGGGCCCAGCGGTCGACGAGGAGGTAGAGCGGGACGCCCGCGGTCGCGTACGCGGCGGGCTTGCTGACGCGGTCGTGGTGGGCGTTGGACCTCGAGGTCACCTCGACGACGAGTTCGGCCAGGGCGGCCGGGATGTGGGTGTCCGTTGCCGCGTGCTCCTGTACCGGGGCAACCACGAGGTCCGGGATGAGCATGCCCATGCGCGAGGGCACGGCAATCGCCAGTGTCTGGAAGACCTCCCACTCCTCCGGGATCACGGAAAGCAGGCGGCGGTGGATGCGCGCGGCGATGACGTTGTGGCCGTATGCGGGAGCGGGTGACACGGTGACGACCCCTTCGATGATCTCCACCTTGCTGCCCTCGGGCCATTCCATCTCCTCCCAGAACCGGACGAGGTCGTCCCAGCTCTGCTCGGGGTCCTGGCTCACGGTGAGTGCGCTCAGTCGGGTAGCCGGAGGGCGTTGCCGCCCCCCGGCCCCCTCAGAACCGGACGTGCGACTGTTCACCGCATCCGGCTCAAGCGGGCCCCTGGAGTCACGCGGGTCGGTCATCTTGCTTGGCCCTTCTGTGGTCGCCGGCATGGTGCTGGCGATGGCAGTCGGCGTGTACGAGGCGAAGGTTCGTCCGCTCGTCCGAGCCGCCGTCGCGCCGGTAGATGAAGTGGTGCTTGTGCAGCGGCTTCATCGATGCCGAGAACCAGGCGGCCCACTCGCGCGGGTTGTCCGGTGTGTACTCGGCATCGGGGATCAGGGGCTGTTCACACAGCGGGCAGATCCCCTTCTGGCGGGATGCGAGGGTGATGGTCCACCTGTCGGCGGTTCCGGGCATCCTTTTGCGTCGGCGGTTCGCCCAGTACTCGGCCAGCGATGGATCGTCAGGTGAGTTGCCTTCCTTGACGATCACGTGCCGGACGATCCTGGTCCAGTTGAACTTGTAGAGGTAGGTGCCGGTGTCCCGGTCACCGAAGACCCACTGGTCCTTCCGGGTCGAGTTGAAGACGCCGTAGTGCTTGGCCAGTCGCCAGCTCTTCGGCTTGTTCGGGTGGGAGTGCTTGACCCACTTCTGCGTGAGCGTCCACACGTAGAAGTCCAGGGACTTGAAGGTCTCCTTGGACACCACCGCCCGGTAGTAGGTGGCCCACCCCTTGATGATCGGGTTGAGCCTCCTCACCACGGCTCCAGCGTTCGCCCCTCGCAGGCCGATCACTTCACTGCGGAGCCGTTCCCGGACCCTCTTCACAGCCGCCTTGCTCGGCTTGATCAGCAGAGTCCCGCTGTATCTCCTGATGTTGAACCCGAGGAAGTCGAATCCTTCTTCAAGGTGGAGGACGGATGTCTTCTCCTCGTTGAAGGCGACCCCTCGCGGGATCATCCAGCGAGCCAGCTGCTCCTTGACCCGGCGGGCTTCGTCTTCGCTGTGACAGAACACAGCGAGGTGAGTCGGCAGCGGGAATCTCACCCGCCGCCGCTCGCAGAACCGTGCGGGAGCCTCTCGACTCACACGGCTCCCGTTGCCCAGCCATCAG
>NZ_JBSFXK010000083.1:0-24036 GCF_053595355.1 Streptomyces sp. NPDC002513
GCTGTCGCGAGGGTGTCCAAGTTGTGCGTCACAACATGATCTTGGACGCCCTCGTTTTCGTCTCCACAGGCACCCCTTGGAATAGATCATCTAGCGATGGCCTGTGGTGGAGAGCCCTGCCGTGGACTCGGAGGGCACAAGCCAAGGCTGGAGATTTCGCATCACCAGTAGTGGCGGCGTCCGCCCACTGCGTGACCGACCGCGCCGAGCAGCCAGAGAATCAGTCCGACGACGACGAGGATGATGCCTACCGTCCACAGAATGCCGATTCCCGCGACGAATCCGACGACGAGCAGGATGACTCCGAGGATGATCATGATGGCCTCCGAGGCAATCAACCCCCCAAGATCCAGTACCCCTCCAAGACCAGTCCATACAGCGAGGAGGACATCCCCCAGGAGAGGACAACCTCCTCTCCCGCATTTACGTCCCTCCCGGCTGGGCAGCCGGGAGGGACCAATGCGTGCGGCCATGCTGCTGGCCGGGAAAGGGTCCGGTCAGGACGTGCCGCGGCCGGTGACGACGTCACGGGCACGGTCGGCCAGGCCGGCGCCCGGTGCCAGGAGCTTGTTCGCAGGCGGCGTATTCGGTGCGGTGGGGTGCGGCGGCGCCGGAGCCTTCGCCCACCGGATCTTGTCCCCGAGATCGCCGAGCATCTCCGTCGAACACGCCTGACCGAGCAGCGGGAAGAGGTTGTTCTCCTCGTCCTCGACGTGGGCGCTCACTTCCTCCATGAGCTGCTGCGGCAGCGGCTCATCCGGGAGTCGTCGGCGTCCATCCGCGGCGCCGCCACGGGGGCGGCTCGGAGGACTCGCCCGCCGGGCCGTCGGGGTGGTCGTGCGCGTCGCGCAACAGGGTGGCGGCGCCGCGGACGGCGGCGGTGTGCGGCGCCGCCACGGCCTTGAGGGGCGCGTGCAGCCTGCCGGTGAGGTGATAGGTGATCTCCGGGCGCAGGGCGCCGCCCCCGGCCAGCAGCGCGCCCCGGCGCAGGGCGTCCACGGTGAGCGACGTACGGTCCTGCCGCAGCATCGCGGTCACCATCGTGGCCACCGCCTCGCAGATCTGCACCGCCGAGGCGGAGCCGAGGTCACTGGTGCCCAGCACGGTGCGGCGCGCGTCGACGACGGCGCCCTCCGACAGCAGCACCACCTCGGTCAGATGCGCGCCGATGTCCACCACGAGCAGCGGGCGGGACAGGTCCGCGCCCGCGGCCAGGGCGACGGCCCGCGCGCTGGGAATGGTCAGCACCCCGCGCGGCCGCAGCACCTCCACCGCCGTACGGGCCTCGTTCCGGAAGGCCACCCCGTCCAGTACGGGGGCGGTGAGGACGACCAGGGGGCGGGTGAAGCGGGGCAGGCGGTTGCCGAGCAGGCGATCGAGCATCCGGGCCGTGCCCGCGGTGTCGATGATCGTGCCGCGCTGGATCGGATACACCGCCCCGGAGTCGGGGAACGTCACCGTGGGGACGTCCAGGACCAGCCCCTGCCCAGGAACCCAGGCGCGGGTGCGGGCGCTGCCCATGTCGAGGGCGACGCCCCAGCCCCGCCGACCCAGCGGCCACGGCCGGTGCCGGGCGGCCACGGCGGCACGCGAACGCCGGTTGAGGGTCACCGCCCCGCCTCCCTGACCTGCTGGCAGCGCGCACAGTAACGGGCCTGCGGCACGATCTCCAGCCGCTCCCGTGCGATGGGACGCCGGCACAGGTGGCAGGTGCCGTAGCTGCCCTCGTCCATGCGCGCCAGGGCCGCCTCGACGTCGGCGAGGACCATGCGGGCGGAGGCCGCGAGTTTAACGCGGACCTCCACCTGCGAGGCGGCCTGCTGCTGGAGCAGGGCGTCCGCGCGGGACATCGCGGCGGCCGAGATCTGCTCCAGTTGCTCCTGACGGAACAGCCGCTGGTCGTCGAGGTTCGCGCGGAGCGCGGCGAGGTCCTCGGCCGTCAGGTACGTGTCGCGGTCGCCGATGATCTGGTTGTTCACCGTTTCACCCCTTGGGCAGGGCGGAGGACGAAGGCAGGACGGGCGGTCGGACGGGGTCAGGCGGTACGGCGCCGGCAGGCGACGCAGTGCCCCGTGTACGGCAGGATCTCCAGGCGCTCCGCCGGGACCGGCTTGCCGCACTCCAGGCAGGTCCCGTAGGTGCCGTCCTCGATACGGGCGAGCGCCTCGTCGATCTCCTTCAGCACCCGCTGGATGGCCTCACGCTGGGAGGACATCAGGTGGTCGTCCGCCGTCTGCCCGGTCTCGCCGAGGGCTTCCAGCTGGACCAGCCGGGTCCCGCGGGCGTGTTCCAGGCGCCGGCGGGCCTCCTGAGCGGACAGGTGCTCGCGGAGTTCGGTCCGGGCGGCGTCGAGCGACATCGTCAGTACCTTTCCTTCTGCAATGGGGGACGGGGGTCGGTCACACCTCAACCCTGGTCGAACCCGCCGCGGTTTCCCATCGGGTCCAGAGCCCATTTACGGCCGGTCCAAGGATCCACTCGACAGGCGCATGGGTAGGCCGCACCCGGCGAAATGGGGACCGTGCCCCATCGCTCCCGGCGGTCGGCGGAAGGCAGACTGGCGGCAGGCCCGGTCGGGACCGGGGGCCGCGGCTCGTCCAGGATGCGCGATGCCCGACAGTAGAGGCAGACCGCATCACGGAAGGAGGCTCAACCCCGGTGTCCCTGTTCTGGAGGATCTTCGGGCTCAATGCCGTGGTGCTGGGCACGGCCACCGCGCTGCTGCTGTGGGCCCCGGTGACCGTCTCGGTGCCGGTCGTGCTGACCGAGGCCGTCATCCTGGTGGGCGGCCTGGCCGTCATGCTGGTCGCCAACGCCGCCCTGCTGCGCTGGGGGCTGGCCCCGATGAACCGGGTGACGAAGCTGATGACCACCGTGGACCTGCTGCGCCCCGGCCAGCGGCTGCCCGAGCAGGGCGGCGGTGAGGTCGCGGAGCTGGTCCGCACGTTCAACGCCATGCTCGACCGGCTGGAGCACGAGCGGGCCACGAGCAGCGCCCGGGTCCTGCTCGCCCAGGAGGCCGAGCGGCGCCGTATCGCGCAGGAGCTGCACGACGAGGTGGGTCAGAGCATGACCGCGATCCTGCTCTCGCTCAAGCGGGCCGCGGACGAGGCGGCTCCGCCGCTGCGCGACGAACTGCACCAGGCGCAGGAGATCACCCGGTCGAGCCTGGACGAGGTCCGCCGGCTGGTACGCCGGCTGCGACCCGGCGTCCTGGACGATCTCGGCCTGGTCGCCGCGCTGACCTCGCTGACCCACGACTTCGCCACCCACACCGGACTTCAGGTGGTGCGCCGCTTCGACGCCGACCTGCCCGCCCTGGAGCCGGAGACCGAGCTGGTCCTCTACCGTGTCGCCCAGGAGAGCCTGACCAACGTGGCCCGGCACGCGGACGCCGAACGGATCGAGGTCAGCCTGCGACGCACCGACGATGCCGTGGTGCTGGCCATCACCGACGACGGCCGCGGCATCAAGGCCGCGTGCGAAGGCGCCGGCATACGCGGCATGCGCGAGCGGGCCCTGCTCATCGGGGCCGGACTCGACATCGCCCCCGCCCCCGCGACCGGAACCGAGGTCCGGCTGACCGCGCCCGTCATCCCCAGGAAGCAGACCTGATCATGTCCGACCCGACCACGATCCGCATCCTGCTCGCCGACGACCACGCGCTGGTACGCCGGGGGGTGCGGCTCATCCTCGACCAGGAACCGGACCTGGAGGTGGTCGCCGAGGCCGGTGACGGCGCGGAGGCCATCGAGATGGCCCGCACCCACGACATCGACCTCGCCGTGCTGGACATCGCGATGCCCCGGCTGACCGGACTCCAGGCCACCCGCGAACTGGTGGCACTCAAGCCGGACCTGCGGATCCTGATGCTCACCATGCACGACAACGAGCAGTACTTCTTCCAGGCGCTGAGGGCCGGCGCCAGCGGGTACGTGCTGAAGTCCGTCGCCGACCAGGACCTGGTCGCCGCGTGCCGGGCGGCGATGCGGGACGAGCCGTTCCTGTACCCGGGCGCGGTGACCGCGCTCATCCGCAACTACCTCGACCGGGTCCGCCACGGCGAGGAGACCCCGGACCAGGTCCTGACGCCCCGCGAGGAGGAGGTCCTGAAACTGGTGGCGGAGGGGCACTCCTCGAAGGAGATCGGCGAGATCCTCTTCATCAGCATCAAGACCGTCCAGCGGCACCGCGCCAACCTGCTCCAGAAGCTCGGCCTGCGCGACCGTCTGGAGCTCACCCGCTATGCCATCCGGGCCGGTCTGATCGAACCCTGACCGCCCGCCCCACGACCACCTGGGGTCCCGGCTGCCCACTCCCCGGCCGGGATCCCAGGGACGACAGCCGCGTCCGCCCACGAGTGCCACCACGAAAGGGGACGGTGCATGCACCCGGTGCCGAGCACCGCCCCCGCCTCCCGCGCGCTGGCCTTCGTGACGGCCGCCCTGCTCACCCTGCTGGCGGTCTTCACCACCGGCAGCCCTCCGCCGCTGCCCGCACCCGCCACCGCCGCGGCGGCATCCGGCGCGGCCCTCGCGCCCCGGGAGCACTCGGGCCCCGCGCCCGGCGCCGACGAGCGTCCCGCGGACGCCCCGCACGCCGGGCAGGGATGCACCGTCGTCTGCTCCTCGCAGGACGGCACCCGGCAGGAGTTCCACGGGGACCGGCCCGTCGCGCACGGGCAGTTCGCCACCACCGAGGACGTCACGGACGTCCCCCTGCCCGTACCCGGGCGGACGCGACCGGTCCCGGTGACCGTGGCCGCCCGCGCCGTGCACGTGGTGCAGGACGGCGGCCGGGCGCCGCCGCGGGCCTTCGGCATCTGACGTCCCCGTTCGCCCCTCGACCGCCGTGACCGCGTCGGCCGCAGTCGCGGCGTGCCTGCCGGAGGCCTCCGTTGAAACGCACGAAACGTACGAAACGCACTTCCCCGGTGAGAGCGCTGTTCGCCCTCGTCGTGATCTCCCTGTCCGTGTACATCACCGCCACCGTTCCCGTCCGCCTCGGACTCGACCTGCGGGGCGGCACCCAGATCGTCCTGGAGACCCGCTCCACCCCGACCACCAAGGCCGACCGCGATGCCACCGACCGCGCCCTGGAAGTGCTGCGCGGCCGGGTCGACGCGCTCGGCGTCGCCGAACCGTCCCTCGTCCGCTCGGGCAGCAACCGGATCATCGTCGAGCTGCCCGGCGTGCAGGACCCCAAGAAGGCGGCCGACGTGCTCGGCCGTACCGCCCAACTGACCTTCCACCCGGTGGTCGGCATCGCCGACACCGAGGACCCCGCAAAGTCCAAGCCCGACGCCTCGAAGGAACCCGAGAAGTCGAAGGAACTCGTCCTGCCCGACGAGTCGGGGCAGAGGCTGCGCCTTCAGGCCGGCGCCATGACCGGCAAGGACGTCAAGGGCGCCCAGGCCCGCTTCGAGCGGGAGACGGGCGCCGGCTGGACCGTCACCGTCGACTTCGACAAGGCGGGCCGGTCCGCGTGGGCCAAGCTGACCGGTGAGGCCGCCTGCCGCCAGGTCGGCGACCCCGCGCGCCGGGTCGCCATCGTGCTCGACGACCGCATCATCTCCTCGCCGCAGGTCGCCCCGTCCGTCGCCTGCGGCACGGGCATCGCCGACGGCTCCACGCAGATCACCGGCTCGTTCGACGACGCCGAGGCCCGCGAACTGGCGCTGCTCATCAACGGCGGCGCCCTGCCCGTGCCGGCCGAGACGGTCGAACAGCACACCATCGGCCCGACCCTCGGCGCCAGCGCCATCGAGGCCACCGCCTGGGCCGCGGTGATCGGCACCGCCCTGACCATTCTGTTCATCATCACCGTCTACCGCCTCGTGGGCTTCCTCGCGGCACTGGCCCTGCTCTGTTACGGAGTGATCTCCTACGCCGCCCTGGCCGCCCTCGGCGCCACCCTGACCCTGCCGGGCCTGGCCGGTTTCGTCCTGGCGATCGGCATGGCCGTGGACGCCAACGTGCTCGTCTTCGAACGAGCACGTGAGGAGTACGCCGGTATGCACCGGCCGAGTCCGCGCTCGGCCCTCACCGCCGGATTCCGCAACGCCTTCAGCGCGATCGCCGACTCCAACGTCACCACGCTGATCGCGGCAGTACTGCTGTTCTTCCTGTCCACCGGGCCGGTGCGCGGCTTCGCCGTCACCCTCGCCATCGGTGTCGCCGCGTCCATGATCAGCGCGCTGGTGATCACCCGGGTGCTCGCCAAGTTCGCCGTGGACCGCGCCTGGGTGCGCCGCCGCCACCTGCTCACGGGCCTGGCGACCACGGGCCGGGTCCGCGATCTGCTCGCGCGCCGCAACCCGGATCTGATGCGCCACCCGCGTCGCTGGCTGGCCGTCTCCGCGGTCCTGCTCGTGCTCGCCGGCTCGGGCATCGCGGCCCGCGGCTTGAACTTCGGCCTGGAGTTCACCGGCGGCCGGCTGATCGAGTACACCACCGCGACCCCCGTGAGCCCCGACCGGGCCCGCACCGCCCTCGCCGACGCGGGCTTCCCCGGCGCTCTCGTGCAGTCCTCCAACGACAACGGGCTGACCGTGCGGACCGAGGACCTGACCGAAGCCGAGGCCGCCAAGGTCACCGGGACCGTCAGCGAGCTCGGCGGCAAGACGGAGAAGATCCGCGACGAGCTGATCGGCCCGAGCCTGGGGGAGGAGCTGCGCCGCAACGCGCTCATCGCCCTCGGCGTCGCCCTCGGTGCCCAACTGCTGTACCTCGCGGCCCGCTTCCGCTGGCTGTTCGGCACGGCGGCGGTCGCCGCGCTCGCGCACGACGTCGTCATCCTCGTCGGCGTCTTCGCGTGGCTCGGCAAGCCCATCGACGGCGTGTTCCTGGCGTCCCTGCTCACCGTCATCGGCTACTCGGTCAACGACTCGGTGGTGCTGTTCGACCGCATCCGGGAACTGCTCGGACGCGACCGCAGGACTCCGCTGGCGCAGATCACCAACCAGGGGATCCTTCAGACGCTGCCCCGCACGATCAACACGGGCATGGGCGCGGTGCTGATCCTGATCTCCCTGACGGTCCTCGGCGGGGACTCGCTGACCGACTTCGCGCTCGCCCTGCTCATCGGGCTCGTGGTCGGCACGTACTCCTCGGTGTTCACCGCCTCCCCGCTCGCCATCGAGCTGCACCGCTATGAGCGCGGCAGCCGGCGCCGCGGTTCGGGCGGCGGATCGGGCAGCGGCAAGCCCGCCCGCCGGAGCGCACCGGCACGGGTCTGACGCCCGCACGGTGGGCGGCGGTGCACCCCGCCGCCCACCAGGGTCCTCGGCCGCTGTCGCAGGTGTACGCCGACGAGCTGACCGGCCGCGCCCGACGCCCGGCCGGGGCCCGAGCGGGAGCACCCGCTCGGGTCACCTGCGCACCAACACGCGTGTCACGGCCGTCAAGGACCATGGCTCGCACGTGGAGGTCCAGCACAGTGAGGGGGTATCGCGCGCTGATCTGCTGGTGGGAGCCGACGGCATCCACAGCACTGTGCGACGTTCGCTCTGGCCGCAGGCCCCCTCGCCCCGCTACGCCGGATACACGGCCTGGCGCATGGTCGTCGACGCCGGCCGACGGCTGCAGGTGGGAGGGGAGACCTGGGGACGCAACGGACGGATCGGCATCGCCCCTCTCGTCGACGGACGCATCTATCTCTTCGGTGTCGCCAACGCCCCCGAGGGACAACGCAGGCCGGGCGGCGAACTGGCCGAGATGCGGCGGCGCTTCAACGGCTGGCACGAACCGGTACCGGAACTCCTGGCCGCCGCCTCCGAGGATGCGGTGATGCGCCACGACATCTACGAACTGCCACCCCTGGACACCTTTGCCCGCGGCAGGTGCGTGCTGCTCGGCGACGCCGCACACGCCATGACACCCAACCTCGGACAAGGCGCCAACCAGGCCCTGGAAGACGCCGTCACCCTGGCCGCGCTCCTGGCCGCGCACCCCGACGTGCAATCCGCGCTGGCCTCCTACGACCGCGAACGCCGCGCCCGTACCCAGATGATCGCCCAACGCTCCCGCCGGATCGGTACCGTCGCGCAGTGGAGTTCGGCCCCGGCCCGCCTCGCACGCGACTGGCTGCTCCGGCTGGCCCCCTCCTCGGCCCTGCTGAACGCGCTCGGTCCGGTCCTCACCTGGCAACCGCCACAACCGGACTGATCCGGGCATGACTGCACCGAGGTTGGGCGGCGCCGCCCAAGGTGGACCTGCGCCCTCACCGCTGACCGTCTCCCCCGCCGACGGCTACCTGCATCTGGTGCACACGGGGAGCAGGCCGCCGCTGTGGCTCACCCGGCTCACCGGCCGACTCGGTCCGGCCCGGCCGAACGAGGCCGTCGTCCTGGTCGGGACGCTCCTGGGCGAGGACGGCGCGGAGGGGTTGTGCCGGCTGCTGACACCCGTGCTGAAAGCGCGGCCGGAGGGTCATGTGCGTCTGCTGGTGCTGGTGATGTCCGAGGGGGCCGACGAGTCCGGGGGCCGCCCGTCGGCAGCCCGGCTGATCTGCGAACGGTGGGGATACGAGGTCCCCTGGCCACCGCCGGACCCGCGCTCGTGACCGCGGAAGGAGCCCTCTTCCCCCGGTCCGGCGGGGTAGGTTCGGCGGCTGGTGACACTTCTCACCCGGCACCCCCGCCAGGCATGTGAGCAGCTCGTCCCAGTCCACGCCGTCCAGTTCGGTCCCCTGGGCACCGGGGCGCAGGTTCCACCGGGCCACCGGGCCACCGAGCGACCGGAGAACGGGGTAACCGCCGTCGTACCCAAGACGGCCGTATCGCACGTCCGTGGAAGAGCCATGCAGCCGGATCGGTACCGGGTCGATCAAGCGCGTGCGGTGCGGGAAAAACATCTGTGGACCTGTCGGTCCTGTACGAGCAGCGGCACATGCCAGTCGGCGAAGCTGCTGAGACGGACCTACAACAGCCTGCTGAGAGCGTTCCAGACCGGCTACCGCCTCCCGAAGGCCGGCCGCTCCTGACGGCGCAGCCGCCGCGCGTTCAAGACATCGGGTCCCGGTTCGGCGGGTTCTCCGACAGCTTGCCCAGCTGGGCCAGCCACAGTTCGTTCAGACGCTCGGCCCAGGAACGGGACAGGGTGTCGAGGGGCCTGGGAACGTCGGCTCGGACGGCGTTCTCCACCACGGCCTCCGTACCACCCTCGATCTCCGTGAGCAGTCAGGCCTGGTACAGCATCACGCCTCCGCCGATGCCCAGCCAGCCGATCCGGCGGGGCGGCAGGCTCTCCCCCACGAAGACCTCGAACCGGTGTCCCGTCCAGACCACCTCGAAAGTCTGCGTCAAAGTGACGGAGCTGACTTCCTCGCACCCGGGCACCCAGTTCGGCCAGTTCGCCACGTCGGTGAGCAGTGTGAAGGACCGCTCCGGCGGGCCGGGGACGACAGCCTGCGCCCGGTGGAAGCTGTGGGCGTCTGCGGGCGAGAATCCGGACGGCCAGTGGATGTCAGGATGACTGTCTGAGGTGTCGTACATCCGAGTTCACTTTCGTGCTGCTGTTCTACTGCGGGTAGGCCGGCGACGGTGTCGGCGGCACGACAGCCTCAGGGCGTTCCCCCACTCAGTGTGCAGGCAGCGGCGAGCGAACGCATACGTCATCTGACTGGGCGGCCGAGACCCCTCTCAGCCGATCTCCTCCACACCGGCGGCCACGTGTCGGGCTCGCAGCTGTACCAGCACAAGGTGATCAGGATGAACAGGGCCTCGGTCAGGGCGTCGTCCGGCGCGCCGTAACCGTGTCCGCTTCGATCGCGGCCGTCAGCAACCGGTGATGCGGTGCCGACGTCTCCCTCCTGATTGACGGGGAGGAGGGCGGACGCGGCTGCGGAGTGCAGCGATTCCCGGTGGTGGGGTCGGCCCGGCGGGCGCCGGCCAGCAGACGCGAGCGTCCACCAGCCGGCCGCCGGCGTCTCTGTACACGGCTTCCGCACGGCGCCGGCTCTACCAGTTGCTCGTCCCCCTCTTCGACTCCATCGACCTGCTGGACCCCGGCCACCGCGACGCCCTGCGCATCGCGGTCGGCATCGGCGGCAGTCCGCCGCCTGCTCCGACGGACCGCACCCGGCGATACACGTGCTCACCTGCGGCACCGAGCGGGAGGCCGGGTGTGCCGCACATCCTCGTGTCACCGTCCGCACCGTCATATGACTGATGTGCCCGGTTTCTTTACCGACAAGAGTGTGTGCCGCCGACCACGTTCCCGCAACGGGGGCGGCCTCGGATCTGCCGGCCTCACAACAGAACCGTCCATCGTCACCTGAGCATTGCGCGAGGGTCGTCGCGCCATGAGCCGCGCGGTGATCCCACAGCACCGAAGCGAGCGGGAGACATCCCTGGCGCGGGCCGGTCACCGGAAACGCACGAGAGGGTTTCACATGATCAACAGGCGTACCTTCAGCAAGGCCGTCGGCCTGGGCACCGGCGCGGCCGCGGTCTCGCTGTCCGGCTTCCAGACCGGCGCGTCCGCCGCCAGCGCGACGCACACGCCGGGCAGCTCTTCCGTTCCCACGGTGCCCGCCGTCACTCCCGGCACCCACACGGAGTTCAGCACGCTCAAGCACGTGAAGGCGGGCGTCCTGGACATCGGCTACGCCGAGGCGGGCCCCGCGCACGGCCCGGCCGTCCTCCTGCTGCACGGCTGGCCCTACGACATCCACAGCTTCGTCGACGTCGCCCCGCTCCTCGCCGACCAGGGCTACCGCGTCCTCGTCCCCTACCTGCGCGGCCACGGCAGCACCCGCTTCCTGTCCGGCCACACCCCGCGCAACGCCGAGCAGTCGGCCATCGCGCTGGACATCATCGCCTTCATGGACGCCCTCAAGATCCACAAGGCGGTCCTCGCCGGCTTCGACTGGGGCTCGCGCACCGCCGACATCATCGCCGCCCTGTGGCCGGAGCGTGTCAAGGCTCTCGTCTCCACCAGCGGCTACCTGATCACCAACGTGAAGGCGCAGCTCGAACCCGCTCTCCCGGCAGTGGAGCACAACTGGTGGTACCAGTGGTACTTCGCCAGCGAGCGCGGCAAGAAGGCGATGGAGAACGAGGACGAGCGCATCGCGCTGTGCCGCTATGTGTGGACGCTCGTCTCGCCGAACTGGAACTTCGACGACGCCACCTTCGAGCGCACCGCCCAGGCCTTCAAGAACCCCGACTACGCCGCCATCGTCCTCTGCAACTACCGCTGGCGCATCGGCCTGATCAAGGGTGACAACCGCTACGACCGCTACGAGAAGCAGCTCGCGGCCCAGCCTCCCATCCACGTACCCACGGTCACCCTCGACGCCGCCCTCGACCCCTTCACCCCGGCCGGTGACGGCTCCGCCTACCGCGACCACTTCAGCGGCCCGTACCAGCACCGGACCGTCGCGAACATCGGCCACAACCTGCCGCAGGAGGCGCCCACCACCTTCGCCCAGGCCGTGGTCGACGCCGACCGCCTCTGAGATCCGCACCCGCCACCGGCCGGGCGGTTCCCCCACCCCTCCGCGACGCCACTCCCGGGAGGAGTCCCAGATGAGCGGAGTGCAGTGGAACCGTCGGACAGCCGACGAACTGCGCGCCCTCGCGGCGCGGAACGCGGTGGTGCTGCTGCCCGTCGGAGCCGAACAGCATGGTCATCATCTGCCCACCGGTGTCGACGACCCGCCGGCCGCGGAGGTGTGCCACCGGGCGGCGCTGCCGGCCGCACACACGGGTTGCGGCCACAGTCCTCGCCCATGCGCTGAGTGGGGGCGGGCAGGGGGCCGGAACCCCGGCGGCACACATGTGCCGCGTCTCCGGAACGCGCGGCCGGGAGGGCATCGCCCTTCCCGGCCGCACCCGCGTTCAGGACTCGCCACGCCTGGGCAGCCGCCGGCCCGGGCCCGGGAAGTCTTCCGGTGCGGTAGTCGGTGACCGCGGGGTCACAGGCGTCCCGACGGACTCGGCGTGCCTGCCGAGTGCGGGTCCTGGCATCTCCCCTGTCCGTGCGCGGCTGTCCGCGCCGAGTCGGCCTCCGCACACCCGTCGCCGAGATCCATCCTTCCATCACCACTTTGACAGGTGACGATCGGCGTGACAGGTTAATCACCAGTCAGGGCGGTGACGCCAGTCCGGTCGCACCGGCCCGTCCTCTTCGGTACACCTGTCGGAACATGTGAGAGAGGTTTGTCATGGTCAGCATCAAGGGTGGGCGCAGCCGGCTGGTGACGGGTGCGATCGCGACGCTCACGGCGGGTCTGGCCCTCGGCGCGTTCGCCCTCAGCGGCACCGCCAACGGCGCGACGAACGCCGCCGAGGCGGGCAGACACGCAAGGCCGACCATCGTCCTGGAGCACGGTGCCTTCGCCGACGGCTCCGGCTGGAACGGCGTCATCGCCGCCCTGCGCGCCGACGGCTACCCGGTCGTCGCCACCGCCAACCCGCTGCGCGGCCCGTCCTCCGACGCCGCCGCCCTGCGCACGGTCCTCGACCATGTCAAGGGCCCGAAGATCCTCGTGGGCCACTCCTACGGCGGCAACGTCATCAGCGAGGCCGCCACCGACGACCTCGAGGTCAAGGCCCTGGTCTATGTCGCGGCCTTCCTGCCGGCCCCCGGCGAGAGCGCCCTGGAGCTGACCGACAAATACCCCGGCTCCACCCTCCCCGACGCCCTCGACCCGGTCACCTACCAGCAGGCCGACGGCTCCACCGCCACCGACCTGTACATCCAGCAGGACAAGTTCCGCCACCAGTTCGCAGCCGACGTCCCCGCCGGCCAGGCCGCGCTCATGGCCGCCGAACAGCGGCCCATCGCGCAGTCCGCCCTAGCGGAGAAGGCCACCAGCGCCGCCTGGAAGACCATCCCCAGCTGGGACATCGTCACCACCCGCGACCTCAACATCCCGGCGGCCGTGCAGCGCTTCATGGCCAAGCGCGCCCACGCCCACACCACCGAGGTCGCCGCGTCCCACTCGGTCGCCGTCTCCCATCCCCACCTGGTGGCCGACGTGATCGAGCGGGCCGCCCACGCCACCGTCCGCTGACGTCCCCCGGGGGCGGCGGGGCACACGGTCCCGCCGCCCCAGGGACAGACCACGGACATCGCCCGGCACACCTCACGGGTGTGCGGTTCACGGGAGAATGGACGCCATGACCTCACACACCGGCCCCCGAGCGCTCGGGGAGTTCCTCAAGGCCCGCCGGGCTCAGCTGGCTCCCGAGGACTGCGGTCTGCCCGAGTCGGACTCCACCCGCAAGGTCGCGGGACTGCGCCGCGAGGAGGTCGCCCGGCTCGCCGCGATCAGCGTGGACTACTACACCCGGCTCGAACAGGGCCGTGTCCGGGCCTCCACCCCCGTGCTCGCCACCCTGGTCCGCGCCCTGCGCCTCGACGGCGACCAGCAGAGCTACCTCTACGAACTCGCGGGGCGCACCGACGACCGCCCACGCCGCCGCCGGCCCGTCCAGCAGGTGCGGCCCGCCGTGCGCCGCCTGCTGTACCAGCTCACCGAGACACCCGCCCTCGTCCTCGGCCGACGCCTCGACATCCTGGCCTGGAAACCCGGCCGCCACGGCCCTCTACACCGATTTCGCCGAGATCCCGGCCGACCGGCGCAAGTACCTGCGTCTGATGTTCACCGACCCGGCGATCCGGGAGATGCACCGGGAGTGGAACCACGACGCCCGGGACGCCGTCGCAGCCCTGCGCATGGAGGCCGCCGCCGGCCCCGACGACCCGGAGCTGGACGGCCTGGTCGCCGAACTGTCCGCGCAGGACGCGGACTTCCGCGCCTGGTGGGCCGAACATCGCGTCAACAGCGCGTCCTACGGGACCAAGCGCTACCGTCACCCCCTGGTCGGCGACCTCACCCTCGACTGCGACACGTGGACCAGCCCGGACGGCTCCGGACAGCGGCTGATGGTCCTCACCGCCGAGACCAGCACCCTCTCCCACGACACCCTGCGCACCCTCACCTCCTGGACCGCCGAGCGGGTGGACGCGAGCCGGGTGCGGGACAGGACACCGTGACCGCCGTCGACGGCATCGATCTGCTCATCGTGAGGGGCTCCCCGCAGTCCCCGGCCACGACCACCGCCGAGTGCCCGCACTTCGACGCGGCGGCGGAGATGCCTCCGATCACCTCCGCTCGGGGCCCTGTCTGCGCAGCCCGGAGCCGGAGATCGGCTGCATCCCCGGCACGCTGACCGAGGCCGGCCGCCGACACCGCTGTTCGAGGGCTTCGACGCATGCTTCGACACGGGGCACCGGCACCACGACATGCCCGGGCTCACGACCGACGCGTACCGTGCCGGCCGCCGGCGAGGGCTGCCCGCGGCAGATCGCGGCGTACGGCGGGCTCTTGTACGGGGTCCAGTGCCCCGTGGAGTTCGACCAGGACATCGTCGAGGGCGGCCCATTGGATCGGCGCACGCCGCAGGTTCACACCTGTCACGTTGGACGCGTCCGCACTCATTCCGATCAGAACCTCACTTGCACGTACGGCATGCCCCGCCGGCTCGGGACGTTCCGGACGGCCGGCGGGCGCCGGACCCTGACACCACTGACACGAGACGGACGCCCTCCACCGTTCACATCAGCATGCCGAAAGTCACATGTTGTGCTCCGCCGTCATGAAAGATAGGTATCACGAAATACGTGTTCCGCCCTGGGGGGCCTGGCCCTGTCCTGGAGGATGACCGGCCCCTGCTCGCTCGCTGCGCGCACCATCGCCGTGATCACCGGTATCAGATTTGACGAATCGCGGCCGGCTGTGTAATCGCCGCGCGTCTGACCGAGGACGCCGGCACCCGTGTACTGCTGCTGGAGGCCGGATCGGCCACCCTGCCGGACGCCGTGGCCTACCCGCCGGCCTGGCCCTCGCTCGCGGCCTCGGAGGCCGGCTGGGGCGACACCACCGTGGTCCAGCAGGCCTCCGGCGCCCCGGTGGCGCTCCCCCGTGGCAAGGGCCTGGGCGGTTCGTCCGCCATCAACGCCATGGTCTTCACCCGCGGCCACCGCACCGGCTACGACAGCTGGAGCGCCCACGGCGCCAGGGGCTGGACCTACGACGACCTGCCCCTCTACTTCCAGCGCACCGAGACCGACACGAGCGGCGCGCGCGGGCGAGGCACCGCGGGACCGCTCACCGTCGGCCCGGCCAAGGAGCCCAACGAGATCCTGCTCGCCTGCCTCGACGGCGCGGTCGAGACGGGACACCGCCGGGCCTTCGACATCAGCGGCGGCCTGGAGGAGGGCTTCGCCCCCGTCGACCTCAACATCGTCGACGGACGCAGGCAGAGCGCGGCCGACGCCCATCTCGCCCCGGCTCTGGACCGCCCCAACCTCCACGTGGTCACCGCAGCGACCGCGCACCGGCTGCTCTTCGAGGGCACGCGCTGTGTCGGGGTGGAGTACGGCGTGGACGGCCGAACCCACACCGCGACGGCGGCGCGCGACGTGGTGCTGACGGCGGGGACCATCGGGTCCGCGCTGCTCCTCCAGCGCTCCGGCATCGGCTCCGAGGGCGATCTGCGGCGGGCCGGGGTCGACATGTTCCACCAGTTGCCCGGCGTGGGCCGCAATCTGCACGACCACCCGCGCGCCAACCTCGTCCACCAGGCCCAGCGGCCGGTGCCCACACCGCGCAACAACCACGGCGAGATCCTGGGGCTCCTGCGCAGCACCCCGGACGCCGACAGGCCGGACGTGCAGATCATCTTCATCGACATTCCGCTGCCCAACGCGGTCGCCCCGGTGCAGAACGGCTTCACGCTGGCGTTGAGCCCCGCGCCCACCTGGTAGCTCTCCATGTCCGCGAGGTTGACCCCGCTGATGACGAACCCGCCGAGCGCCTCGTACAGCGCGCTCGGGATGTTGCGCACGCTGAAGAACAGGCTCGTCATGGTCAGCTCGTGACGTCGTACTACCGCTGCGCGGCGGCCTGACGCAGATGACGGCTCACATCGCCGACCATGTTGATGCGGACCGTTGTGGACGTTCACGTATTTCCCCGGGGCTGAGTTCACGTAATTCCCCAGCCCCGGGCGCCGATGGCGTCTACTTGACCGACGGCTTGGCGGGCTTGTCGGTGGGGTTCTTGGGGCGCTTGTTCGGGCGGTAGCTGGGGCCGTTCATGATGACCTGGTGGCTGGTGTTGATGAGCCGGTCGAGGAGTGATTCGGCGACGACGGGGTTGGGGAAGAGGGGATACCAGTCGCTGGGCGCCCGGTTGCTCGTGATGATCAGGGACCGCCCCTGCCGCTCGCTGACCAGTTCGTAGAGGTCATCGGCGTGGGCCGCGGAAAGCTGGCGCATGGCGAAGTCGTCGAGGATGAGCACGTCGGGCCGTACCAGTTCGCGGATCCGTTTCTCCCAGGTGCGGCCCGCGTGGCCGCCGGCGAGTTCGGCGAGGATCCGGCTGGTCTTGGCGAAGCGGACGTGGGCGCCCTGCCGGACGGCGAGGTGCCCCAGCGCCTGGGCGATATGCGTCTTGCCCACCCCGACCGGGCCGAACAGAATTACGGACTCGCCCGCATGCAGCCAGCGCAGGGCGCCCAGGTCGCGGATCTGGGCGGCGGGCAGTTTCGAGGAGGCGGTGAAGTCGAACTCCTCCAGGGTGACCTGCTGCTCGAACTTGGCTCGCTGGAGCCTGCGTTGGAAGGCGACGGTCTCGCGGCGGGTGATCTCGTCTTGGCAGAGGACCTGAAGGAAGTCGAGGTGGCCGAGCTCGCCGCCGTGGGCCTGGGCGAGGCGGGCGTCGAGGGTCTCCAGCATCCCGGACAGCCTCAGGGACTTGAGTGACTCGCGCAGAGCGGTGTCCATCACGCTCATCGTGCCGCCACCTCGTCTTCGCCGTGGACCTGGTCGTCGCGGGTATCCTCCGAGGTGTCCGGGGGTGCGACGGAGCCGAACAGTCCCTGTGGGCCGTGGAGGAAGGCCGCGGCGCCTGCGTCTCCGCTGGTCTCGGGCTCGGGGTCGGTTTCGGTGCCAGCGACCAGGATGACCTTAATGGTGCGGTAGGACGGGTCGCCGACCGTGATCGCTCTCGCGCAGGCGGCCTCCAGACGGGTGTCGCCGTACTTCTTCCGCAGCCCGAGAACCCCCTGGGCGGCGCGGAGCCGGTAGAGCGCGTTGACCTCCAAGAGCTGGTCGACGACCTCGCGGCAGGCCTCGCCGATCTCGGACGCCTGGGTGCGGCACCAGATGGGCGTCTTCATCTGGAAGGCGATCTTCTCTGGTGGGTAGTCGCTCTTGTCGGTGCGTTTTCCTTGGTCAAGGGCGGCATGGGTCTTGACCAGGTCGCCGTCGAGGAAGACCTGCACCATCGTGGCGGTGGAGCGGACGTCGACCTTGCGGCCGATCAGTTTCCAGGGCACGGAGTAGAGGGTGCGGCCGACCTTGATGTGGATGTCCGGGCCAACGGTGGCTGTCGACCAGCGGGCCAGGGTGAACGGGGTGGGCGGCAGCGGCAGCAGAGCGGCGGCCTCGACCGCGCCGAACACGGCCATCGGGGCCGCCCCGCCCAGCGGCCTGCACTGCCGGCGTCCGGCGACCTGCAGGGCCCAGGTGACAGCCTCGGTCTGCATGTGCTCGATCGAGGTGAACTCCCGCCCGCGCCAGAACGAGTCGCGAACGTAGGGCATGGGCCGCTCCACCCTGGGCTTGTCCTTCGGCTTCGAAGCCCTCGCCGGGTCCATCAACGCCCCATAGTGGGTGGCGAGTTCGGCATACGCCTTGTTGATTTTCGGGTCGTAGAGGTCGGGCTTGTCGACGCCGGTCTTCAGATTGTCCGGCACCAGCCGGCGCGGGACGCCGTCGAAGTAGCGGAAGGCCGCGACGTGCGCCTCGGTCCACGCGTGCTGGTCCAGGTGCAGCACCGGACGAACGAACATGTGCCGTGAGCAGGGCAGCACCATCACGAACGCCCAGACGCGGTGCCGTTTGCCGGTGCGCGGGTTGGTCCACTGACCCAGGAACCCGTAGTCGATCTGGGCCTCCTCGCCCGGCTCGACCTCGTCGCGCAGGACGGTGACCTGCGAGCAGCTCACCTCGTCGGGGAGCGTGGCGTGCACCCAGCGGCGGAACGAGGAGATCGACACCTTCAGTTTATGCTCGTCCCGCAGCCGCTGGTGGATCGTGGAGACCGTCACCGTTCCCAGCAACTCCTTGATGTAGTCGCGGTGTTCGTCGATGTCGGACCAGGTGACCTGCCGCAGTCTCCTGTCGGCGAGGCCGGGGAACCACCCTTCGATCAGCCCGGCCCAGTCGGCTTCGCTCATCGGCGGTCCGCCCGGGATGATCCCGGCCGCCTCCGCCGGCGCCAGGTACTTCCTGACCGTCTTGCGGTCCACTCCCAGCGACGCGGCCAGCGCGCTCTTCGAGCGGCCCGCGTACCAGTGGACATAAATCTCGGTGATGTCGACCACGACGAACGTTCTCCTCGCCATCCGGGCTGCCCATCGGCCATCCGAACCACGGGATGAGGAACATGAGCAGCTCCGTGACGGCCAGGTCCCTCGATCCCGGACTCCGCGCTACCCATGGCCATTCAGGAGAATTCGCGACAGACGATCACGTGAAGCCCAAACCGCCCGAGATAGGTAAAATTCGATCCCCGACGCCAGCTCAACGGGCGGGTTTTTCCCAGGTCAGCGAGTACCGGCGGAGCACATGCCGGCGGTAGTGCATGCCGGGCAGCAGCCGTCGTGCCGCGGCCCGCACCTGCCCGTAGCTCATCTGCGGGACAGCGACCGGCATGCCTTCCGGCCCTCGCGCGCGACGCAGCACCTTCGTAATCCATACGATCGGGGCAGCCGCGATCAGTGCTGCCCACTCTGTCACGCTCGCCTCGCGGGCCAGGCCCACGACCACCAGCGTGCCGCCGGGCCGCAGCAACTCACTCATGCGGATGAGGGCCGCCTCGAAGTCCATGTGATGGATCGTGGTCACCGAGCAGATGAAGTCGTAGCCCGCGGCGGGCAGGACGGCGGTGAGGAAGTCACCCTCGACCAAGGTGAGATCCGGGTAGCCGACAGCGAGGTCGCGTGCGCAGGCGATCATCTCCGGCGACTTGTCGATCCCTGTGACGCGCTCCGCCCGCTCGGCGAGCTTCCGCGCCAGCAGCCCGTCCCCGCAGCCGACATCCAACGCATCGCCGCACCTCTCGGGAACAGCCCGGAGGATGCCCGGGTGGCGGGCAACGTTGGTGTTCCAGTACGGCTCTGCGGCGAGCTGGTGCATCGGATCATCGTAGGACTGGGCAAGGTCTACCGAGTGCACACCAACGGATTCGCGGTCCCCATGGGGAGTCGTGATCGCAAGGGTGGGGAATTACGTGACGCTGATCATGCAGATCGTGGGGAATTACCTGACCGCCGACACGTCGGCCGCCTCGCGTTACTCCCACGGGAGTAACAGGCCCCGCACATCGCCCCACGGAGTAACGGAGGGTTCAGACGTCAGCCTGATGTGGGAGTACCGGCAGAGGCGGAACGCTGAAGCCTATGGAAAACACTCGGTCAACGCAGAAAAGATGGCTGCCCTGGGCGCTGCTGGCGCTCTGGGTCGCCGTGGTGGCACTCGCGCTGCCCTTCGCCGGGAAACTCGGCGGCGTCACGAAGGACGGCGAGGTGGACTACCTGCCCGCGAGTGCCCAGTCGACGAAGGTTGCGAAGATCGTGGCGTCGATGCCCGGCGGTGGAACGACCGACCTGGTCCTCGTCTACCAGCGCAATGGCGGGCTGACCGCCTCCGACCGGGCTGTCGCGGGGCGCCAGGCCGCCGCCGTGGACAGGGAGTTCGACCTCGTCGGCGGGGCGCCGAGAACGATCGTGGCCGACGGCGGCGGCACTCTGATGGTGCCGGTGGCGATCGCGGCGTCGGAGGGGGGCGGCAAGGACGTCGTCCAGAGGGTGCGCTCAATCGCAGCCGGCGGGCGCACGGACGGGCTGAGCGTGCGCGTCGGAGGGCCGGGTGCACTGGCCTCGGACATGGACGAGACCTACGGTCAGATCGACGGCATCCTGCTCGTGGTGACCGTCGCGGTAGTGGCGGTGCTGCTGATCTTCACGTACCGGAGCCCGTTCCTGTGGCTGCTGCCCCTGCTGTGCACCGGCGTGGCGGCCCTCGGCGCGACAGCGCTGGCGTACGCGCTGGTCGAGGCGTTCGGACTGACCGTCAACACGATGAGCAGCGCGGTCATGACCATCTTGGTCTTCGGCGCCGGAACCGACTATGCGCTGCTTCTCATCGCCCGCTACCGGGAGGAACTGCGGCGTACCGAGAAGCCGCATGACGCGATGAGCCGGGCCTGGCGGTCCACCATGCCGGCCGTTCTGACGTCCGCGGGGACCGTGATGGCGGGGCTTCTCGTCCTCCTGCTCGCGGATCTCAACAGCACACGCGGGATGGGATCCACTGGCGCGGTCGGCGTGCTGTGCGCGCTGGTGGTGATGACCACGCTGCTGCCGGCGGCGCTCGTGCTGCTGGGGCGGCGCGTCTTCTGGCCGCTCATCCCTGCGAACGGAAGCGAACCGCTGTCTGGGCGCGGGATGTACGACAGGATCGGCTCGCTCATCACGCGGCGTCCGGTCGTGGTCCTGTTGGCGGGCGCGGTTGCGGTGGGGACGCTGGCCCTCGGTACCCTCAGCCTCTCCGGTGAGCTGCGCAGGGAGGATGCCTTCACCAGCAAGCCCGAGTCAGTGACGGCCATGCAGGAACTCGCCCGGGCCTTCCCCGAGCAGAGCAGCCAGCCCATCACGGTGCTGGCTCCCACGACGGACGCGCCCTCCGTTACCGCCACTGTGCGGAAGGTCCTTGGCGTCGCCTCCGTGACGACCGGCCGGGATGCCAAGGGCTGGGCCGAGATCAGCGTCACCGCGACAGCCCAGCCGGAAAGCCAGGCAGAGGCCGCGACCATCCTCCGGCTGCGCACGGTGCTGGGCGACAGGGCCCTGGTGGGCGGTCAGAGCGCCCAGGACATCGACACCGCGGAAACGGTCTCGAGTGATCGCGGCCTGGTGATTCCCCTGGTCCTGGTCGTGGTCTTCCTGCTGCTGGCACTCCTGCTGCGAAGCCTCCTCGCACCGTTGTTGCTCCTGGGAGCGGTGGTGGCCGTGTGGGGGGCCGCCCTGGGCATCGGCGGGCTGGTTTTCGGTCAACTCTTCGGCTTCGCGGGCGCGGACGCGACACTGCCCACCCTCAGCTTCGTCTTTCTGGTGGCACTTGGCGTGGACTACGGCACCTTCTGCTGCACCGGATGCGACAGGAGGGCGCGGTGGTCCCGGCACTCACCACGACCGGTGGCGTCATCGCGTCGGCGGGCGTCGTCCTGGCAGCCACGTTCAGCGTGCTGATGGTCCTTCCACTGGTGTCGATGGTCGAGTTGGGCTTCGTCATCGCCGTCGGTGTTCTACTGGACACGTTCGTGGTCAGGCCGTTCGTGGTGCCTGCCGCCGCGCAGTTGCTCGGGCAGCACCTGTGGTGGCCCGGTCACCCGGCCCGGCCCGACGGCGCGGGGCCGGACCGTGCCGACCAGGTACCGGAACCGAAGTCGATGCCGGGGCACGCCAGGTCTTCGGCCACGTGAGCGGCCGACTAGGCGGCCGCGCCCGGCAGACCTGCTCGGAATCCGGCGCAGCGGTGGGAAACTCGTGACGGAGGGAAACGTGTCGATCATGTCCAAGATGCTTTGTGCCCCGCGCCTGGACATCGTGCTCGCCGCGGGTACGTGTGCGGCACAGTCCGTGGTCGCCACGGTCACATGGAAACAGGGCCACGGTCCGGATGCGCTGGGCTGGATACTCCTCACCGGTAGCGCGGTCGTCCTGGTGCGGCGGCGCCGGCCGATGGAGGTCATGCTGGCGATCGTCGTCCTGCTCGTGCCGTACCACGCGCTCGGCTTCACCCATCAGGCAGCGTTGCCGGCCAGCCTGATCGCGCTGTACTCGGTGGCCGCCGTTGGACCCCAGTGGAGGACGTACACCACTCTGGCGGGGTCCGTCGCGGTCATGGCCGGCGTGATGTCCCTGGTCTCCGGGCTGGGCGGGGCATGGGACATCCTGCGCGTCGGCGGCTGGATCACCTCGGTCGTGGTGCTGGGAGACGCCGTGCGCATCCACCGCAGATACGTCGCCGCGGTCCTCGAGCGCGCCGAGCGCGCCGAGCGGACCCGGGAGGAGGAGGCGGCCCGGCGAGTCACGCAGGAGCGCATACGGATCGCCCGGGACCTGCACGACCTGCTCGCGCACAGCATCACGGTGATCGCGGTGCAGGCGTCGGTTGCCGGTCACATGCTCGTGGCAGCCCCGGAACTGCTCGACCGAGCGAAGCTGGCCAAGACCTTGGACGGTATCTCGGACACCTGCCGGGACGCCCGGGCCGAGTTGCGGGCCACCTTGGATGTGCTGCGGGCAGGCCAGGTGGAGGAAAGCCGCGGACCGCTGCCGGGCCTGGCCGGGCTGCCCGACCTGGCCAAGGCAGCGGAGGCGGCGGGTCTGATGGTCGGCCTCGGATACACCGAGCCGCCGGCGGTTCCGGCGGCCGTCGGGGTCGCCGCGTACCGCATCGTCCAGGAGGCGTTGACCAACGCCGCACGGCACGCCCCTGGATGCCGGGTACGGGTCGGACTGGCCGCGCACGGGCAGTGGTTGCGCGTCACCGTGGAGGACGACGGCCCGCGTGTCCCGGTACAGGACACCACGGCCCTGCCACCGTCGTCGGGATTCGGGCTGATCGGGATGCGTGAGCGGGCCCGCAGCGTGGGCGGCACCATCACCACCGGACCGCGTCCGGCGGGCACGGGCTTCTTCGTCAGCGCCGACCTGCCGCTGCGCGCGACCCTGGAGGGCGCACGGTGAACGAGAACCTGGCACGGTCGATCCGGGTGCTCCTCGCCGACGACCAGGCTTTGGTACGGGGGGCGTTCGCAATGCTCGTCGGCGCCTCCCATGACATGGAGGTCGTCGGTGAGGCCTGTACTGGCCGGGAGGCTGTTTCGCTGGCCCGTACGGTCGGCGCCGATGTGATCGTCATGGACATTCGGATGCCGGATCTCGACGGCATCGAAGCGACCCGGCTCATCGCCGCCGACAAGGATCTGTCCGAGGTCAGGGTCCTGGTGCTGACCACGTACGACACCGACGATCACGTCGTCGCCGCACTGCGCGCGGGCGCCAGCGGTTTCCTGGTCAAGGACACCCGCCCAGCCGAACTGCTTGACGGGATCCGTACGGTCGCGGCGGGCGAGGCCCTGCTCTCGCCGGGCCCCACGGCCCGGGTCATCGCCCGGGCCCTGCGGCTGCCGGATGCCGCCCCCGCGGCAGGCGCCGCCGGCTCCGAGCAACTGGCGCTGCTGTCGGCGCGTGAGCAGGAGGTTCTGACCCTGGTCGCACGGGGCCTCAACAACGTCGAAATCGCCGAGGTGCTCCGCCTGAGCCCGCTCACCGCCAAGACGCACGTCAGCCGCATCATGAGCCGACTCGCTGCTCGTGATCGAGCCCAACTGGTCATCATCGGATACGAAACGGGTCTCGTCGTTCCTGGTGTGCCCGACTGACCAGTCGGCTCGAAAATCCTGCCCGAAACGGCCGGACGTGTTGTCGGGACCCGATAGACGGAACTCTGTGGCTCCCCAGCACCGCGGGCACGGTCCGGGCGCGCAGGACCGGTCCGGCACGGAGGCGCTCACCGCCGGCCAGGGCGGGACGGACCATCGCGAAGTTGGACCATCGCGAAGTTCAGCGAGAACCGGCTGATGCCCAGCGCGGGCGCCGCTGAAGGGTCTTGACTACGAGGAGCTCGTTCAGGCTTGGATCGGCGTCCCGGGCCCAGCACATCAGATCCAGGGAGATCCTGTCCTCTCGCCACGGCACGACCGCCGCCCGAGCGGAGTTCACGGCGCGCTTCTCGTAGCGCTCCTGCGGGGACACGCAAACCCTCCCCGTCGTCTCCCTGAAGGATCACGCCTAGATGATCTATTCCAAGGGGTCAGTGATCGAACGCGGTCAGCGAGCGTAGGACGTCTTGTCCGGTGTGGTCGTTGTGCCATATCGCCGTGGTC
>NZ_JBSFXK010000084.1:0-23861 GCF_053595355.1 Streptomyces sp. NPDC002513
CTTCCAGGCATTTGCCTGCTGCGGGGAGCAGGTTGAGGCCGGCGGGTGGACGGGGAGCGTGACCAGGTGGTGCGAGCATGAAGGCGTGGGCCGGGCCGGGACATCCGGCCGGGGGCCCCGCCAGGCGGGCGGTCAGCCCGGCCAGTAGGTGCGGCTCCACGCCGTCGGGCCCGGCTGGGGCACCGGGTGGGCGGCGATCCGGGCCGGGTCGGCCCAGGAGTCCCTGTGCCGCGCCGCGCCGGACGGTATGGCGGCCGCCGCCGCGGCGCGGGCTCGGACCACCGCCAGGGCGGCGGCCAACTCCTCCGGGGTGGGATTGCCCCGTACGACCTTGATCGTCATGTCCGCTCCCAAGGGTCCTGGGCTCACAGGGGGATGTTGCCGTGCTTCTTCGGGGGCAGGGATTCCCGCTTGGTGCGCAGCTGACGCAGCGCCCGCACGACATGGCGGCGGGTGTCGGACGGCCTGATCACCGCGTCGATGTAGCCGCGCTCGGCCGCGATGTAGGGGTTGAGGAGGGTGTCCTCGTACTCCTGGATCAGCCGGGCGCGGGTCGCCTCGCCCTCTCCTGAGCCCTCCGCCTCGGCGATGGTGCGACGGTGCAGGATGTTGACCGCGCCCTGCGCGCCCATCACCGCGATCTGGGCGGTCGGCCAGGCCAGGTTCACGTCCGCGCCCAGGTGCTTGGAGCCCATGACGTCGTACGCGCCGCCGAACGCCTTCCGGGTGATCACCGTGATCAGCGGCACGGTGGCCTCGGCGTAGGCGAAGATCAGCTTGGCGCCGCGGCGGATGATGCCGGTGTGCTCCTGGTCGACGCCGGGCAGGAACCCGGGCACGTCGACGAAGGTGATCACGGGCACGTTGAAGGCGTCGCAGGTGCGCACGAAGCGTGCCGCCTTCTCGCTCGCGTTGATGTCGAGGCAGCCGGCGAACTGCATGGGCTGGTTGGCGACGATGCCCACCGGGCGGCCCTCGACCCGTCCGAAGCCGGTGACGATGTTCGGCGCGAACAGCGCCTGCGTCTCGAAGAACTCGGCGTCGTCCAGGATGTGCTCGATCACCGTGTGCACGTCGTACGGCTGGTTGGCGCTGTCCGGTACGACCACGTCCAGCTCGCGGTCCTCGTCGGTGACCGTGAGGTCCGCCTCCTCCGGGAAGGCGGGGGGCTCGGACAGGTTGTTGGACGGCAGGTACGACAGCAACTGCTTGACGTAGTCGATCGCGTCCTTCTCGTCCCCGGCCATGTGGTGCGCCACGCCGGAGACGGTGTTGTGGGTGCGGGCGCCGCCCAGCTCCTCGAACCCGACGTCCTCGCCGGTCACCGTCTTGATGACGTCCGGGCCGGTGATGAACATGTGCGAGGTCTGGTCGACCATGACCGTGAAGTCGGTGATCGCGGGGGAGTAGACCGCGCCGCCCGCACAGGGGCCGACGACCAGGCTGATCTGCGGGATCACCCCGGAGGCGTGGGTGTTGCGGCGGAAGATCTCGCCGTACGCGCCCAGGGACGCCACGCCCTCCTGGATACGGGCGCCGCCGGAGTCGTTGATCCCGATGACCGGGCAGCCGGTCTTCAGGGCGAAGTCCATGACCTTGACGATCTTCTGGCCGTAGACCTCGCCCAGCGCCCCGCCGAAAACGGTGAAGTCCTGGGAGAACACCGCGACGGGCCGGCCGTCCACGGTGCCGTAACCGGTCACGACGCCATCCCCGTACGGGCGGTTCTTCTCCAGCCCGAAGTTGGTGCTGCGGTGCCGGGCGAACTCGTCCAGCTCGATGAACGAGCCCTCGTCCAGCAGCAGCTCGATCCGCTCACGGGCCGTCAGCTTGCCCTTGGCGTGCTGTTTCTCGACGGCGCGCTCCGAGCCGGCGTGCGTCGCCTCCTGGACACGGCGCTGGAGATCCGCCAGCTTGCCCGCAGTGGTGTGAATGTCGATCTCTTCCGGCTCGGACATCGGGATCCGGCTCCCTGCTCAATGGGGACGTGAGGGCGTGGTGCTACGAGAATGCTCAGAAGAACGAACGGTTACTCATCCGTAGCGTAGTGGGGTGCCTACCGATCAGCAGTGCGGCGTTTACCACACCTAGGGTGGCTTGCATGATGCCTCGAGATGCCTCAGACGAGAACCGTCCCGGGAACGACGCCGGGGGCGGTGGCAGCCGCTGGTCGGACCTGGACCGGCCGCCCCTGAACGCGGTCGCGCTGCGCCGTGCGCTGGTGCGCGAGGGCGGGCTGTGGTCCGGGGTCGAGGTGGTGCAGCGCACGGGGTCCACCAACACCGACCTCGTGGCCCTCACCGCGGCCGGCCGGGCCGCCGAGGGGGCCGTCCTGGTGGCCGAGGAGCAGAACGCGGGGCGCGGGCGGCTGGACCGCGCATGGTCGGCCCCGGCCCGCTCCGGTCTGTTCTTCTCGGTCCTGCTCCGGCCCGCCGGCGTGCCGGTCGCCCGCTGGGGCTGGCTGCCGCTGCTCGCCGGGGTCGCCGTCGCGACGGGGCTCGCGCGGGCGGCGGGCGTGGACACGGCACTCAAGTGGCCCAACGACCTGCTGGTCACCGTGGGTGACGAAGAGCGCAAGGCGGGCGGGATCCTCGCGGAGCGCGCGGGCGAGGACGGGGTCGTCGTCGGCATCGGCATCAACGTCACGCTGCGGGAGGACGAGCTGCCGGTGCCCACCGCGGGCTCCCTGGCGCTCGCGGGCGCCCGCACCACGGACCGCGACCCGCTGCTGCGGGCGGTGCTGCGCTCCCTGGAGGACTGGTACGGGCGGTGGCGCACGGCGGAGGGTGATCCCGTGGCCTGCGGTCTGCAGGAGACGTACGCGGCCGGGAGCGCCACCCTGGGCCGCCTCGTGCGCGCCGAACTGCCCGGCGACCGCTCCGTCACCGGTGAGGCGGTGGCGATCGACGGCGACGGCCGGCTGGTGCTGGCGACGCGGGACGGGGTGCAGGAGCCGGTGGGAGCCGGGGACATCGTGCACCTGCGCCCGGCCTGAGCACCCACGAGCCGGTGCCGTCGGCCCTGCCTGAAGGAGTGAGCTACCGCACACCTGCCGTAGAGTTGACCGCGGTCGATACCTGACCGTGGCAGATCGGAAAGGCAGCACGCGTGACCGTCGACGACACGGGCTCGGGCACGGGCGTATATCCCGCCCCCGACGGTGGACCGGGGCGGGACACGCACGCCGAGCCCGAGGAGAACCCCCTCGCGCTCCGTCTGGAAGCGCTCATCCTGGGGGCCGAGCGCCGGTACACCCCCTTCCAGGCGGCCCGTAGCGCGGGCGTCTCCATGGAGCTGGCGTCCCGTTTCTGGCGGGCGATGGGCTTCGCGGACATAGGGCAGGCCAAGGCCCTCACGGAGGCCGATGTGCTGGCCCTGCGCCGCCTGGCCGGTCTGGTCGAGGCGGGGCTGCTGAGCGAGGCGATGGCGGTGCAGGTGGCCCGGTCCACCGGGCAGACCACCGCCCGGCTGGCCGAGTGGCAGATCGACTCCTTCCTGGAGGGCCTCACCGAGCCCCCGGAGCCGGGCATGACCCGTACCGAGGTCACGTACCCGCTGATCGAACTGCTCCTGCCGGAGCTGGAGGAGTTCCTCATCTATGTCTGGCGGCGTCAGCTCGCCGCCGCGACCGGCCGGGTCGTCCAGGCCGGCGACGACGAGGAGATGGTCGACCGGCGTCTCGCCGTCGGTTTCGCGGACCTCGTCGGCTTCACGCGCCTGACGCGTCGTCTGGAGGAGGAGGAACTCGGCGAACTCGTCGAGGCGTTCGAGACGACCGCGGCCGACCTGGTCGCCGCGCACGGCGGCCGTCTCATCAAGACGCTGGGCGACGAGGTGCTGTACGCGGCGGACGACGGCGGTACGGCCGCGGAGATCGCCCTTCGCCTCATCGAGACGATGGCCCACGACGAGACGATGCCGGAACTGCGCGTGGGTATCGCCTTCGGCACGGTGACCACGCGGATGGGCGATGTCTTCGGTACGACGGTGAACCTGGCGAGCCGGCTCACCTCGATAGCGCCCCGGGACGCGGTCCTGGTCGACGGCGCGTTCGCGGAGGAGCTGATCCGCACGCGAGAGGCGCCCGCCTCCGAGACGGAGGCCGCCGAGGCCGCGGCCGCGGCGGAGAAGGAGGGCGAGGAGCCGCCCGTGTACCGCTTCGCGCTCCAGCCGATGTGGCAGCGCCCGGTGCGTGGCCTCGGCGTGATCGAACCGTGGCTGCTGACCCGCCGGGACGGGATGCCGTAGGCCCCCTCGTGTGCGTACGGGGCTGACTCGCCCGGTCCGCACCGCCCGCCGCGCGCTCAACCCCCCAGCAGAGGCGGTCCGTTGACGCACAGGCCCACGATCGGGACGCACAGGCCCGGGGGATTCGGTGTGGGTGTGGGTGTGGGTGCGGGTGGCGGCGCGGGGGCGGTGGTGGACGGGGCGGGCCGCGGCGCTGTGGGTGCCGGGGCCGCCGGGGAGCCGGGGGAGGGGATGCCGTCGGCGTCCACGGGGTCTGCGGGATGCCGGTCGGGGGATCGGTGGCGGGGGTGGTGGAGGAGGACGGCGGGGCTGAGGGGTGCCCGGCCGCCGTCGCGGCCGGGCTCGCGCTCGCCGTGCGCAGGGCGGTGGCCGTCCAGGGGTGTTCCGCGCCTCCGCGCTGCACGGCGCCGTCCGTGGTGGCCGTGCCGGTGGCGTCGATCCGGGGTTCGGCCTCGGCGGTCCCGCCCGCGCCCGTCACCGCTTCAGGAGCGAGGCGTACGAGGCTCAGGGCGCCGGCGGCGAGTGCGAACCCGCCGATCGCCAGGGCCGCCCGCCGGCGACGGGGCCTGCGGTGCCGGCCCGCGGGACGGAACCAGAGGGGGCCGGGGGGCCCGGGTGCGGCGGTCGTGGTCTCGCCGGCGGCCGTGTCCGTGGTCATGCTCGTCCCTCCCCGGTGGGCCCGCGCTCCCCCGATGCGCTCTGGCGGTGGGCAGGTTATGTGCCGATGGGTGGGAGGCGCGGCGGAGAAGGGCTGAATGTCACCCGAAAGAGGAGGGGTGGCCCGGAAGCGGCCCGTGCCCCGCTGAGGCCCAGGGCGGCTTCCGCGGGGGCCGCTCCGGCTGCGATGATCGGACGGTCGAGAGTTAACCCGCGTTAACCGGGAGGGTGTCATGGCGGAGCAGGCGGACGAGCGGCGGTTCGGCAGTCACGTCGTCGTACGGCGGCACGGGTACGTCGCGGAGCTGGCGCTGGACCGGCCCGAGGCGATGAACGCGGTGTCCACGGAGATGGCGCGCTCGATCGCCGCGGCGTGCGCGCACCTCGCCGCCGACCGGGACGCCCGGGTGACCGTGCTGACGTCGACGCACGAGCGGGCGTTCTGCGTGGGCGCGGACCTGAAGGAGCGGAACTCCTTCACGGACGCCGATCTGGTGCGCCAGCGCCCGGTCGCCCGTGCCGCGTACACCGGGGTCCTGGAACTGCCGATGCCGACGATCGCCGCCGTGCACGGGTTCGCGCTGGGCGGCGGCTTCGAGCTGGCGCTGTCCTGCGACCTGATCGTGGCGGACGGCACGGCGGTGGTCGGGCTGCCCGAGGTGTCGGTCGGGGTGATCCCGGGCGGCGGCGGCACCCAGCTGCTGCCCCGCCGGGTGGGCGCGGCCCGCGCGGCGGAGCTGATCTTCACCGCGCGGCGGCTCCAGGGGGCCGAGGCGCACGGGCTGGGGCTGATCGACGAGCTGGTTTCCGAGGGCCGGGACCGCGAGGCGGCGCTCGCCCTCGCGGCCCGTATCGCCGCGAACTCCCCGGTGGGGCTGCGCGCCGCGAAGCGTGCGCTGCGGCTGGGGCACGGCCTCGATCTGCGGGCCGGTCTCGAGGTCGAGGACGCGGCGTGGCGCTCGGTGGCGTTCTCGGGGGACCGCGCGGAGGGGGTCGCGGCCTTCAACGAGAAGCGCGCCCCGCAGTGGCCGGGGGAGTAGTCCCCGACGGGGCGAACGTTGCCTGGTGGGGCACTAGCCTGGAGTCGTGGTTGAGGACAGTCGGCTGAAGGCCGTGGTGGCGTTGGCGCAGGGGATGGCGGCGGCGCACACTCCGCGCGAGTCCTGGCGGGCCGCCGCGCTGGGTGCGTGCCGGGCGCTCTCCGGGAGCTTCGCCGCGCTCTCCGTGTGGGAGCGGGAGGGCGGACGGCTGCGGGTCCTCGTCAACGTCGGGGACCGCGCGCCCGGGGAGGAGGAGTTCCCCGAGGACGAGGCGTACCCGGTGTACCAGTTCCCGGAGATCACCGAGTTCCTCCATGAGCGCTGGGCAGGCGGCGGGGGTCCCGGCGCCTGGGTGGAGAACGCCCGGGACCCGGCCGCCGGGCACGCCGGCTACTCCCATCAGCGGGTCGCCGCGCTGCGCCGGCGCGGTCGCGGCTGCTGTGTCGTCGCGCCGGTCGTGCTGCACGGCCGCGCCTGGGGCGAGGTGTATGTCGCCCGCGCGGCCGACGCCCCCGTCTTCGACCGCGCCGACGCCGACTTCGCCGCGGTCCTCGCCTCCGTGGTCGCCGCCGGTCTCGCCCAGTCCGAGCGTCTGGAGGAGGCTCACCGGCTCGCCTTCACCGATGCGCTGACCGGCCTCGCCAACCGTCGCGCCGTCGACATGCGTCTCGACGAGGCGATCGAACGGCACCGCGGCGACGGGAACGTGGTCTCGCTCGTCATCTGCGACCTGAACGGGCTCAAGCGGGTCAACGACACCCGGGGGCATGCCGTGGGCGACCGGCTCCTGGAGCGCTTCGGGTCGGTCCTCTCGCTGTGCGGCGCCATGCTGCCGGGCGCCCTCGTCGCCCGCCTCGGCGGCGACGAGTTCTGTCTGCTCGCGGTCGGCCCGCCGGCCGACGAGGTGGTCCGGGTCGCCGACGAGGTGTGCCGCCGCGCCGCGGAGTTGGAGCTGGGTGACGGCGTCGCCTGTGGGGTCGCCTCCACGGAGGATGCGATCGGTGCGGTCCGCTCGGCCCGTCGGCTGTTCCGGCTCGCGGACGCGGCCCAGTACCGCGCCAAGGCGCTGCGGGCCGCGAAGCCCGTGGTCGCGGGCCGTGAGGGGCCCGACGACCCGGTCGTACGGCTGGCCGACGCGCCGCCTCCCGCGGCGGGGGAGCGGCGCCGTATCCGCGGCCGTCACTGAAGGCGGCCCCGTGCGGAGAGTAAGAGGCGAACGCACTGTCCACGTGTGACACCGCCCCTAGTGACATCCCTGAATACACTGCGTACGCTCCTGAATATGGATATGCACACTGTGGTGGTGGGGACGTCCGGGGTGACCGCGTCCGACGTGCTCGCCGTGGCGCGGGCGGATGCCAGGGTCGAGCTCTCGCAGGAGGCCGTGGCGGCCCTCGCGACGGCCCGCGGGATCGTGGACGCGCTCGCGGCGAAGCCGGAACCGGTCTACGGGGTCAGCACCGGCTTCGGTGCCCTGGCGACCCGGCACATCAGCCAGGAACTGCGCACCCAGCTCCAGCGCAACATCGTCCGCTCGCACGCGGCCGGGATGGGCCCGCGGGTGGAGCGGGAGGTCGTCCGCACCCTGATGTTCCTGCGGCTGAAGACCGTCTGCTCCGGTCACACCGGGGTACGCCCCGAGGTCGCGCAGACCATGGCGGACCTCCTCAACGCCGGCATCACCCCGGTCGTGCACGAGTACGGCTCGCTCGGCTGCTCCGGCGACCTGGCCCCGCTGTCCCACTGCGCGCTGGCGCTGATGGGCGAGGGCGAGGCCGAGGGCCCCGACGGCGCCGTACGGCCGGCCGCCGAACTCCTCGCCGAGCACGGCATCACCCCCGTCGAGCTGCGCGAGAAGGAGGGCCTCGCGCTTCTCAACGGCACCGACGGCATGCTCGGCATGCTGATCATGGCGCTGGCGGACCTGGAGACGCTGTACAAGGCGGCCGACGTCACGGCCGCGCTCTCGCTGGAGGCGCTGCTCGGCACGGACAAGGTGCTCGCGCCGGAACTGCACGCCATCCGTCCGCACCCCGGCCAGGGCGCCTCGGCCGCCAACATGCTGGCGGTGCTGAAGGGTTCGGGTCTGACCGGCCACCACCAGGACGACGCGCCGCGGGTCCAGGACGCCTACTCAGTGCGGTGCGCCCCGCAGGTCGCGGGCGCCGGCCGGGACACCCTGGCGCACGCCCGCCTGGTCGCCGAGCGGGAGCTGGCGTCGGCGGTGGACAACCCGGTGGTGCTGCCCGACGGGCGCGTGGAGTCGAACGGGAACTTCCACGGTGCGCCGGTGGCGTACGTGCTGGACTTCCTGGCGATCGCGGCGGCGGACCTGGCGTCGATCGCGGAGCGCCGCACCGACCGCCTGCTGGACAAGAACCGCTCGCACGGCCTGCCGCCGTTCCTCGCGGACGACCCCGGTGTCGACTCCGGCCTGATGATCGCCCAGTACACGCAGGCGGCGCTGGTGAGCGAGATGAAGCGGCTGGCCGTGCCGGCCTCCGCCGACTCGATCCCGTCCTCCGCGATGCAGGAGGACCATGTCTCGATGGGCTGGTCGGCGGCGCGCAAGCTGCGCACGGCGGTGGACAACCTGACCCGGGTGCTGGCGATCGAGCTGTACGCGGCGAGCCGGGCCGTCGAACTGCGCGAGGGACTGACTCCGGCCCCCGCCAGCCGGGCGGCGATCGCGGCCCTGCGCGAGGCGGGCGCCGAGGGTCCGGGCTCGGACCGCTTCCTGGCCCCGGACCTCGCGGCGGCGGACGCCTTCGTGCGGACGGGGCGGCTCGTGGCGACCGTGGAGGGTGTCACCGGGCCGCTGGCCTGAGGGGCGGGCCCTGAACGTCCGGGCCCTGAGCCTGGGTCCGGGCAGGGGCCCTGCGGTCAGGGCCTGACGAGCGCGGCCCGACGAGCAGGGACTGAGGGCCGCCGTCACTTCCGTGGCGGCGGCCCTTCCGTACGCCTGCCCGCGGGCCCTAATACGCCATGCGCTCCCTGCGCACCGAGTACGCCACGAAGCCCGCGCCCAGGCACAGGAAGAGGGTGCCGCCCACGACGTAGGGCGTGGTGTCCACGCTTCCGGTGTCGGCGAGTTGGGTGTACGTCGCCGTCTCGTCCGTCGCCTGGGCGGCCGTCCGTACGAAGCCGGTGTCCGTCGCGTCGGTCGCCGCGGCGTTTTGTGCGGTGTCCTCTTCTGTTTCCCTGAGTGCTCCCCGCGGGGACACCGCCGTGTGGCGAGCGGGTGCGTCGGGAGTCGCGTTGGCGGACGGGACGAACCACAGGGCACTGAGCAGGGCCCCCGCCGCGGTGGCGGTCAGCAAGGTGCGGCGTGCGGTGGACGACGATCGACGTGCGGCGGACACGAAATACCGATCCCCCTGGGGCGGTTGCGAATTGGCCGTGTACAGCGATGCTAGTGAAAGGCGCGGGTCGTGGGAAAGTCGCGGCCCCCGGGGGCCGTACGCTCCCGCCATGAGTACTTCTGAGACATCACGGTTTGTCCGGCTTCGTGTGGAGCTGATCGTCGAGGTCGCCGACCCCGACGCCGTCACCAAGGCCGCGTTGCGCCGGGTCGCCGACGACACGGACATGCCAGAGGTGGAGCGCGTGTACACCGAGACCGCGGTGACGGAGGACACCGCCGAGGCGCTCGCGTACCTCGTCGACCCGGCCGTCCTGGTCGGCGAGGTGCCGGGGGTCGACCTGGCCCAGGCGTCCTGGAGCAGCGAGCAGATCGACTACGACCCGGATTCGCCGGACTGGGCCCTCGGTGACGATGACGAGGGGGACGGGTACTGACGAGGAGGCCGGCCCTGGCGGACGTGCCTCGGGACCATCGTGACCCCGGGTGGCAACCGGCGCCCGGGGTTTCGCCGTCTCGGGCGGTGGCCCGGACGCCGGGCCGGGCCGACGTGGTGTGGCCCACACAACGACTGGACGTGGAACGAGGGGAACCGGCCGTAACGTTGAAGGCTCTTACGGGGGCTCGTACGGAGCTCTAGGGGATTCGGCAACGATGGAGAAGCGTGTGATGACGGACAGTAGGCGGCGCAAGGGTCTGATGACCGCGTCCGCACTGCTCGGCGGAATGCTGGTGCTCACCGCGTGCAGCGGGGGCAGCAAGGCGGCCAGTGGTGGCGGCGGCGGGGACTCCACTTCGCAGGCCAAGGTCGACGCGGCGGCCGCCCAGAAGAGCTCCGAGGCGCAGATCACGATCACGCCGGGCGACGGCTCCGACAACGCCTCCATCAACAACGCGGCCAAGGTGACGGTCGCCAAGGGCCTCCTGACCCAGGTCGCCATGACCACCGCGTCCGGCACGCCCGTCGCGGGCCAGATATCCGCCGACAAGAAGAGCTGGGCGCCCAGCGGTCAGCTGGAGCGGGCGACCACCTACAAGGTCGCGGCGACCGCCAAGGACTCCGAGGGCCGCGACGCCCATGAGAACGCCTCGTTCACGACCGTGGCCCCGGCCCATTCCTTCATAGGCAACTTCACGCCGGAGAGCGGCTCCACCGTCGGCGTGGGCATGCCGGTCTCGATCAACTTCGACAAGGCCATCACCAACAAGGCCGCCGTGCAGAAGGGGATCACCGTCACCTCCAGCAGCGGGCAGGAGGTCGTCGGGCACTGGTTCGGCGCCAACCGGATCGACTTCCGTCCGGAGCAGTACTGGGCGGAGGGCTCCACCGTCACGATGAAGCTCGCCCTCGACGGCGTCGAGGGCGCGAGCGGCGTGTACGGCGTGCAGCAGAAGACGGTCACCTTCAAGATCGGCCGCAACCAGGTCTCGTACGTCGACGCGAAGACCAAGGAGATGAAGATCACCCAGGACGGCAAGACCGTCAAGACCATCCCGATCTCCGCGGGGGCGCCCGCGCACACCACGTACCAGGGTCAGATGGTGATCTCCGAGAAGTTCACCCAGACCCGGATGAACGGCGCGACGGTCGGCTTCACCGACTCCGACGGCAAGGGCGAGTACGACATCAAGGACGTGCCGCACGCCATGCGTCTGACGACGTCCGGCACCTTCATCCACGGCAACTACTGGGGCTCGCCCTCCGTCTTCGGCAGTGTCAACACCAGCCACGGCTGTGTCGGCCTCCAGGACAAGAAGGGCGCGAACGACCCGGGCATGCCCGCCGCGTGGTTCTACAACCACTCGCTCATCGGTGACGTCGTGGTCATCTCGCACACCGGCGACAAGACGGTCTCCCCGGACAACGGCCTCAACGGCTGGAACATGGGCTGGGCCGCGTGGAAGGCGGGCTCGGCCGTCTGACCCGCCGGCCGCCGACCTCTCCGTACCGATGCCGCCGATCGCCCTCCGGGGTGGTCGGCGGCATCGCCCTTTCCCCGGACCCGGCGCGGCACCCGGGTCTGAAGGGTCCGGCGGCGCCCAACTCCCGGCGCGCCGCAGGCTTCTCATCTTTCTCTTATGACCGGTTTACGGGTTCATCAGGGCGCGTCCCTAGTTTGCCGCCATGTTCTTCACCTACCTGAGGCGCGAACTGCGCCGCCGGAAGAAGGCGGCCCTCGTCGTCGCCTCCGGGCTCGCCCTGGGCATCGCCCTGGTCATCGTGGTCAACTCCGTGTCCTCCGGCATGGGGAGGGCGCAGGACAAGGTGCTCCAGTCGCTGTACGGGCTGGGCACCGACATGACCGTCACCAAGGCGGCGGCGCCCGCCTCCGACAACTCCCAGGGGCCGCGCTTCAAGTTCGGCGCCCAGGACAACAGCTCCGGCGAGACCCAGAGCAGCGACCGCGTGATGGTCCAGGGCTTCGAGACCCTGGCCGACAGCACGGTCGCCGAGGTGGGTTCGCAGAGCGGCGTCTCGAACGCGGTGGGCGGACTCAGCCTTCGGGTCATCAAGATCAGCGGACAGTTCACCCGGGGCCAGTTCAAGCAGGACCAGAACGGCGGCGGCGGACAGGGCGGCAGGGGCGGCTTCGGCGGCGGCGGGGGGCTCCGAGGCCAGGTCGAGGGCGGCGGCGCCAACTTCGACGTCAACAACTACTCCGTCTACGGCACCGACGTCACCAAGCCCACCCTGGGCCCGCTGACCTCCTCGAAGATCACCAGCGGCCGTACGTTCAAGACCTCGGAGACCGATGCCAAGGTCGCCGTCGTGGACTCGGCGTACGCCAAGGAGAAGAAGCTCACGACGGGCAGCACCGTCACCGTCAAGGGCGTGAAGTTCGAGGTGATCGGCATCGCCACCGCCGACAGCGGCGACTCGGCGGCCAACCTCTACATCCCGCTCCAGCAGGCGCAGACGCTCGCGGACGCGAAGAACAAGGTCACCACGATCTACGTCAAGGCGAGCGACTCCCAGCAGATCGCGAGCGTCAAGCAGGCCATCCAGAAGAACATCTCGGGGACCACGGTCACCACGTCCGCCGACCTCGCGAACACGGTCTCGGGTTCGCTCTCCACCGCCTCCAGCCTCGCCGACAACGTGGGCAGGTGGCTGTCCGCCGTGGTGCTCGTGGCGGCGTTCCTGGTCGCCGGCCTCCTCACCTCCTCGGCCGTCTCCCGCCGGGTACGCGAGTTCGGCACCCTGAAGGCGCTCGGCTGGACGTCCGGCCGCGTCACCCGGCAGGTCGTGGGCGAGGCCGTGGTCAACGGACTGGTCGGCGGCGCCCTCGGTATCGCGTTGGGCTTCGCGGGCGCCTACGCCGTCACCGCGATCAGTCCTACGCTCCAGGCCCAGCTCGGCGGTGGCGGTGGCGGCGGCTTCGGCGGCGGGCCGGGTGGCGGCGGTGGCTTCGGCGGGCCCGGCCGTCGGGTCGCCGCCAGGACCCTGGAGGTCGCGCTCACCGCGCCGGTCAGCCTTTCCACCATCGCCCTCGCGGTCGCCCTCGCCGTCACCGGAGGTCTGGTCGCCGGTGCCTTCGGCGGCTGGCGCGCCTCCCGTCTGCGCCCCGCGGACGCGCTGCGCCGCGTCGAGTAGCACCCGCATCCGCCCCGTACGCGCGGGCGCACGCATCGGCGCACGCGCCGATGCACCCGTGAGCGACACGCCCCCGTACGCGCTCCGGTGCCCGCGGGGACGGCGGGCCCCACCCCCTTCCGTATCCCAGGAGTTGCACCATGTACGAACTCAAAGGCGTCACCAAGCGCTACACGCGGGGCAAGGAGACCATCACCGCCCTGGACGGCATCGACCTCACGATCGGCGACGGCGACCGGCTCGTCATCCAGGGCCCCACCGGTGGCGGCAAGTCCACGCTGCTGCAGATGCTCGGCGGACTGGACCAACCCACCGACGGCTTCGTCGAACTCGACGGCATCGACCTCGCCAAGCTCTCGGAGGCACGCCTGACCAGGGTGCGCAGCGAGAACATCGGCTTCGTGTTCCAGAGCTTCAACCTCATCCCGACGCTCACCGCCCAGGAGAACGTCGAGACCGCACTCGTGCCCCTGGGCGTGAAGGGCGCGGCGCGCCGCGAACGGGCCGCTCAGGCCCTGGAGTCGGTCGGCCTCGGCGAACGGCTCGGGCATCTGCCCGCCGAACTGTCCGGCGGGCAGCAGCAGCGCGTCGCCATCGCCCGTGCGCTGGTGAAGCGGCCCAAGGTGCTGCTCGCCGACGAACCCACCGGAAACCTGGACGAATCCACCCGGGACGAGATCATGGACGTGCTGGAGGCCCTGTGGAAGGAGCACGGACTCACCTTTGTGATGGTCACTCACGATTCCGTGCTCGCGAAGAAGGCGCCGCGGGTCGCGACCATCCGCAAGGGCAGGATCACGGTCAAGGAGAACGCCGTCTCGTAGGCCTCGCCGGTGTGTTGGTGTCCCGTCACCACTCGACATCCCCACCGCTATTGAGGCGCTGATCACCCCCGGGCATACTGCGTGGTCCGGGGGGTTGACGTGCATACGTGCGGGACTTCCCTCGGCCGGGTGAATGGGGCATTCACCCGGTACCTCATTTCCAGGGGGAGTTGTGCGCAGACAAGTGAAGAGGGCATGCGCGGCGACCGTCGCCACGGCGGCCGCCGTGGCACTGGCGGCGGGTATGACCAGCCCGGCGTCGGCGAAGCCGGAGACGGCGGCGCGTCCGGCCGCCGCCGCGGGCCTGACGGCGAAGCACCGCATCACGCTGATCACCGGTGACCGGGTCGTGATCGACGTCAAGGGCCGTGTCGTCGGCCTGGAGCGGGCGAAGGGCCGCGGACACGTTCCGGTGCAGGTGCGCAGGGCAGCCGGCCACACCTATGTGGTGCCGGCCGACGCGGCCGCCATGATCGCTTCCGGGAAGCTCGACCGCCGGCTGTTCGACGTCACCGGACTCAACACCTCCCGGACCCGTAAGGACCAGAAGAACGGCCTGAAGGTCATCGTCGGCTACCAGGGCTCCGCGAGCACCGCGAAGGCCGGTGTGCGGGAGGCGGGCACGCTCCGCCGGGCCCTGAAGTCCCTGAACGCGGACGCGGTCCAGACGCCCCAGCGGGATGCGACCGAGCTGTGGAAGGCCCTCACCGACGGCGACCGCACCGCCTCCGGCATCGCGCACGTCTGGCTCGACGGCGTCCGCAAGGCCAGCCTCGACAAGTCCGTGCCGCAGATCGGCGCCCCGACGGCCTGGGCCGCGGGCTACGACGGCAAGGGCGTCAAGGTCGCCGTGCTCGACACGGGCGTCTACGCCGACCACCCGGACCTCAAGGGCCAGGTGATCGAGGCCAAGAACTTCTCCACGGCCGCCACCGTCGCCGACAAGGTCGGCCATGGCACGCACGTGGCGTCCATCGTGGCCGGCACCGGCGCGAAGTCGCACGGCCTGTACAAGGGTGTCGCGCCCGGCGCGAAGATCCTCAGCGGCAAGGTCCTGGACGACGACGGCTACGGCGACGACTCCGGCATCCTCGCCGGCATGGAGTGGGCCGCCCAGCAGGGCGCCGACATCGTCAACCTGAGCCTGGGCGGCCCGGACACCCCCGGGATCGACCCGCTCGAGGCCGAGGTCAACAAGCTGTCCGAGCAGAAGGGCATCCTGTTCGCCATCGCCGCGGGCAACGAGGGCGAGATGGGCGGCCGGAGCATCGGTTCCCCGGGCAGCGCGGCCGACGCGCTCACCGTCGGCGCCGTCGACGACGGCGACAAGCTGGCGCCCTTCTCCAGCCGCGGCCCCGGCCCCGACGGCGCGATCAAGCCCGATGTCACCGCGCCCGGTGTGGACATCACCGCCGCCGCGGCTCCCGGCAGCCTCATCGACAAGGAGGTCGGCGAGAAGCCGGCCGGCTATCTGACCATCTCGGGTACGTCGATGGCGACCCCGCACGTCGCGGGCGCCGCCGCCATCCTCAAGCAGGAGCACCCCACCTGGACGTTCGCCGAGCTGAAGGCCGCGCTGACGGGCTCCGCCAAGGCCGGTAAGTACACCCCGTTCGAGCAGGGTTCGGGCCGGATCGCGGTGGACCGGGCGATCAAGCAGACCGTGCTCGCCGACCCGTCGTCCGTGAACTTCGGCATCGCGCAGTGGCCGCACACCGACGACAAGCCGGTCACCAAGGAGCTGACGTACCGCAACCTCGGCAAGACCGACGTCACCCTCTCGCTCGCGCTGACCGCCACCGACCCCGCCGGTCGGCCGGCGCCGGCCGGCTTCTTCACGCTCGGCGCGACGAAGGTCACCGTCCCGGCGGGCGGTGCCGCCTCCGTCCCGGTCAGCACCGACACCACGCTGGGCGGCGGCACGAACGGCGACTACGCGGCGTATGTGACGGCGACGGGCGGCGGCCAGAGCGTGCGCACGGCCGCGGCCGTGGAGCGCGAGGTGGAGTCGTACGACGTCACCTTGAAGTACCTCAACCGTGACGGGCAGAACCCGGTCCACCTGACCGGCCTGACGGACCTCTCGCCCACGGGCGACATGCAGGACTACTTCTCCCAGAGCTCCGAGAACACCGTCAAGCTCCGCGTGCCCAAGGGCACGTACCTGCTCGACTCGGTCTCGGTGAAGAAGCCGGACTCGACCGAGGGCGGCGCGGACTGGCTCGTCCAGCCCAAGCTGAGCGTCACCAAGGACACCTCCGTCACCCTCGACCTGACCACGACCAAGGCAGCCGACATCACCGTGCCGGACGCCGCCGCCAAGCCGGCGTCCGCGTCGGTCTCGTACACCTACGAGACGGCGGACATGGGCTTGAGCACCGGCCTGTTCATGCCGTCCTTCCAGGACCTGCGCGTCGCCCACGTCGGCCCGGCGGTGTCCACCGGGCTCTGGCAGAGCTGGTTCGGCCAGTGGACCAAGGGTGACGCGGCCGAGTACGACGTCTTCACCGGCGCCCACGTCACCAAGCTCGAAGGCGCGCACGTCCGCCACTACACGGCGGGCGAACTGGCCACGCTGAAGATGAACCTCGGCTCCGCGAGCAGCGGGAAGACCGGCGCGGTCGGCGCCTACGCCGAACTGCCGGACGACTTCTCCGGCAACATGCCGGTGGAGCAGAAGCTGCGCAGCACCCGCACGCTGTATCTGTCGACCGGCGAAGGCGTGCAGTGGACCCTCGACATGGCGCAGTTCAGCGGCAAGAAGAACCCCGAGGGCTTCCCGGTCGCGGAGGCGTACTACACGCTCGACGACCCCGAGACCTTCCGGGCGGGCAAGACCTACAGCAAGACCTTCAACACGGCCGTCTTCGGACCGAAGGTCGACTCGGCCTACGGCATCTTCCGTCGGGGCAACCAGATCTACGGCCTGCTGCCGCTGTTCGCCGACGGCCAGACGCACTCCGGGTCCTCGGACTTCCTGTCGGTCAGAACGACGCTGTACCGCAACGGCACCAAGGTCGGCTCGAACGCCGACCCGCTGTTCGGGCTGGAGAGCTTCACGGTGCCGTCCGGTGACGCCTCGTACCGGCTCACGACCTCGGTCGTCCGCAGTGTGAAGGTCGCCGCCGCGTCCACCCGGATCGACGCGAGCTGGACGTTCAGGTCCAAGAGGGCGGACGGGGCCAAGCTGCCCGCCTCCTCGGTCCGCTTCGGCGCGACCACCGGCCTGGACAGCCGTGTCGAGGCCGGCAAGAAGATCACCATCCCGGTGACCGTGCAGGGTTCGGCCGCGGGCCGCAATCTGCAGTCCCTCGGGGTGTGGGTGTCCTACGACTACGGCAAGTCCTGGACGAAGCTGACGGTCAAGCGCGGCACGGTCACCTACAAGAACCCGGCCAAGGGCCAGGGCCTCTCGTTCCACGCCAAGATCGCCGACAAGAAGGGCAACAAGTCGACGATCTCGATCTACAACGCGTTCTACGGCAAGTGAGCCACTGAGCCACTGAGCGGACGGCCCGCCGGAAGGATGTCTTCCGGCGGGCCGTTCCGTGTCTGCGCACACCTGGCGTCGGCCGGTCACGGGGGTGTCGTCCGCGCCGCCGGGCCGGTCTCGGCGGGCGCCGGCGGAGGCGGACGTCCGATTGCGGCCGAGGCGGCGCCACCTTAGCTTCAGGGCGTCGGATTCTCCCGACAAAGCCCGCATAGATCCTCATGTCAGCTATGTCGGCTTTCCTTGTGGTGCCATCGAATGGAGCATTCATGTCGGTGATGACCGGGCCCCAGCCCCTGCAGCAGTACGGCCAGCAGATAGGCGGCCCCCAGCCCCAGATCACACAGATGATCCAACAGGCCATCCAGCAGGCCTGTCAGCAGGCGAGCCAGCAGGTCGCCCAGCGCATGCAGCACACACTCCAGCAGATCCAGCAGGTCCAGCAGCAGCTTCAGCAGCAGGGCATGGCCCAGCAGGCGCACCCCTACCTCGCTCTCGCGCTGCACCACTCGCTGCACTCGGGCATCCGGCAGGCGGTGGAGCAGTCGGTGCAGCAGGCCCTGCCGATGGCCATCGTGACGATGCTCCAGCAGAGCCAGCACGGCCAGCAGGGCATCCAGGGCCAGCAGGGCATGCAGCCGATGCAGGGCATCGGGTCCTTCGGCATGCAGCAGCCGTTCCCGCAGTACCAGCAGCCCGGCTTCGGCTTCGGCCAGATGAGCCAGCCTTTCGGCATCGGCTGACCCCAGGGCGGCGCGCGATGCGGTGTGCCCGGGAACCGCTCCCGGGCACACCGCATCACCGTGGAGGCGCAGGCCGCCCTCGCCGGATCGGAAGCACAAGGACGACGTAGGCGTGGTGAAGGTGGACGCAATGGTCAAGGAAAGGCCTGGAAACAACCGCGAGGGCGGGGCCGAGGGCGCGGGGACCGGTGCGCCGGGACCCGAGGGCAGCCAGACCGGGGCCCGCAGGAAGGACGCACGGTCTCGGCTGTCGGTGCGTCCGCGCCGGGAGCGGTACATGGTCACCCCCCTGCCGCAGCATCTGCTGCCGCCGGGAATCCCCGAACTGGGCATGGACGCGCTGTGCGACCGACTGGAGCGGATGCCCGAGATCGAGGTGGTCCGCAGACTCCGGCCGTCGCAGCGGCTCCAGTCGGCCGGCATGACCCCCTCCTGCCCGGAGATCGTGGTGATCGAGGCGGCCGAGGCCCAGGTGCCGGCGTTGCGGTCGCTGCACCTGCACATCGAGCTGGACCTGCCCCTGGCCGGGGCCGGGCCCGTCGCCGCACCGGCCGCGGGGATGCTGCCCCTGCGCGATCCGGGCCTGGTCATGCCACTGGACCAGCCGGTGGACATCGCGTTCCGCGTCTGCGGCCCGGAGGACGAACCGCTGGCCGGCGCCGGGGTGTTCCTGATCGGGGCGGCCTGGCCGGCCCAGGGCCTCACCGGCGCCGACGGAACGGTCACCCTCACCCTGGCCACGGAATCCGCCCAGTCCGTCCAGTCCCTCTACGTCCGTCCGGCGGACGGCTACACGGACCGCTGGATTCCCCGCCCCGACCTGTCGGCGACCCAGGAGAACCGCGTCACCCTCACCCCGCTGGCCCAGGTGTACCCGGAGCTGGAGACACGGCAGCAGTACGGCTGGGGCCAGCAGGCCATGCGGCTGGACCGGCTGCCCCCCACCTTCCGCGCCTTCGGCGTCAGGATCGCGCTGATCGGCTCGGGCGTCAGCGCCGAGCACCCCGATCTGAAGCAGCGGGTGCGCTCCGGGGCCGACTTCGTACGCGGTGAGGAGCGGGGCTGGGCCCACGACAGGATCGGCACCGGCACCCACGCGGCGGGCATCATCGCCGGCGCGGACACCGGCAAGGGCGTCATCGGCATCGCGGTCGACGCCGAGGTCGAGGTCTGCAAGGTGATGCCGGACGGGCGGTTCAGCGAGCTGATCGCCGCCCTGGACCACTGCATCGAGCGCGAGGCCGACATCGCCCACATCGCCGTGACGACCCCGTACCCGTCGGCCCTCGTCTCCCGCAAGCTCGCCGACGCGACCGCGGCGGGCATCGCCTGCGTCGCCCCGGCGGGCGACTCCGGCGGGCCGGTCGCCTTCCCGGGCTCGCTGCCCACCGTGTTCGCCGTGGGCGCGCTCGGCGCCTTCGGCTCGTACCCGCAGGACACCTCCCAAGCCACTCACTGCGGACCGCAGCTGACCCCCGAGGGACTGTTCGCCGCGCCGTTCAGCGGCCACGGCGCCGGGGTCGACGCGGCCGCCCCCGGAGTGGCGGTCCTCTCGTGCGCGCCACAGGGCGGATACACGGCCCTCGACGGCACCGGCGCGGCCTCGGCGCACGTCGTGGGCCTGGCCGCGCTCGTCCTCGCCCACCACGAGGACTTCCACGGCCAGTTGCTGCCCCGCGGATCCGGTCGGGTGCGGCACCTGTTCGAGATCATCGCGGCGAGCTGCCGCCCGCTGGCCGCGCCGGGTACGCCCGACGCGGCGCGCGTCGGACGGGGCCTGCCCGACGCCCTCGTCGCGCTCGGCCTGACCCCGGGGGCGCAGCTCGCACCGGTCCTGTCTCCTTTCGCCGTGTCCATGGCCGGTTAGGGCCTGTTCTGAGTTTCCCGTCGTTCGCGCGGAGCGCGGCGCAGGCGGGAAACTCAGAACAGGCCCTATAGTCCCGCCCCCGCCGGGGCGCCCGCGAACGGCACTCGTCTCCTTGGGACGGGTGCCGTTCGGCCTGCCGCAGCGTGTCCGGGCACCGCCGGGACGGATGCGCTGATACGGTCACAGGCCCCCCGGACCGGCGGCGGCCGCCGCATCCGCCCGCTCGCTGCCCGGACTCGCCGTCCCCGGCCGCCCCACGCCGGGTGATCAAGCCCTGCCAGGAGTTCTCGTGCACAGGCCGTGTGAGTGGATCCGCCGGGACGTCCGACCGGACCCGGGCCACACCGCCGTCCGCCTCTCGGCCTCTCCAGGGCCACGGCCGCGCCGTCCCCGCCGGAGCACACCGTGAGGTGGCCCGGCCGCCGCGGAGCCGCAGGCCGCCGGGTGGCACGGGTGACCAGCACGGGTCTACGGGTGCCCGCACCGCCCGGATGGCTGCGCTGGCTGCCGGCCCTCTACGTCGCGGTGCTCCTGATCCTCGAACCGATCACTCCCGTGCAGTGGCCGGTGAGTTTCCTGCTGATCGCCCTCCCGGTGGTCGCCGCCTACGCCCACGGTCCCCTCGTCGTCGGCGCCATCACGGTCTTCGCCGTCGGGTTCGAAGCCGTCCTGGCCGGCACTCCGTGCTGTGCGGGCCGCCCCGTCGGGTACATCGGGGATCGCCACTACGTGGCCAGCTACATCTCCACCGCGCTCGTCGGCATGCTCGGCACGATCCTGGCCGCCAGCCGGATGCGCCGGGAGCGCACCCTGGCCACCGTGCGCTCCGTGGCCGAGACCGCCCAGCGGGTTTTACTGCGCCCGGTGCCACGACGCCTGGGCCAAGTGTCCATCGAGACCCTCTACCTGTCCGCCGCCGCGGAGGCACGCATCGGCGGCGACCTCTACGAAGCCGTGCCCACGGCGTACGGGGTGCGGCTGCTCATCGGCGATGTGCGGGGCAAGGGCCTGCTCGCGGTGGAGACGGCCGCGACGATGCTCGGCGCCTTCCGCGAGGCCGCCCACGACGAACCCGATCTGGCCGGGCTGGCGCGCCGGGTGGAGCGGAGCATGACCCGCAGGGCGGAGCAACTGGAGGGCGACGAGGTGGTGGAACGCTTCGTCACCGCGGTGTTCGTCGAGATTCCCGACCACGAGGCCGTGGTCCGCATCGTCAACTGCGGCCATCCGCCGCCGCTGCGCATGGGCCGCGACGAGGTCACCGAGCTGGAGCCGACCGATCCCTCCCCGCCCATCAACATCGGCGTCATGGTCGGGGACAGCTACCACGTGGACGTGGCGCCGTTCAGCCCCGGCGACCAGTTGCTGCTGTACACCGACGGCGTAACCGAGACCCGCGCCCCCGACGGAACCTTCTACCCGCTCCTCGACCGCGTCCGCTCATGGGGTCCGCTGCCTCCCCAGGAACTCCTCGACCGTCTGCACCGGGACCTCATCGACTTCAGCGGCGGAAACCTCGACGACGACACCGCCGCCCTGGCGGCGTACCGCCTCCCCGCCGAGGCCTCCGGTCCGAACGAGGCCCGGTGAGGGAGAAGCGAAACGGCCCCCCTTCCCGGCCACCCCGGACCATGCCACCGACGGGGCCGGCCCCGTCGGTGCTCAGGTCGCTCGGTCAGCCGCCGTGGGACTGCTCCTTGCCGTGCGCCGCGTGCCGCGGGCGGTAGGTGGAGGAGACCTGCCCGACGAGTTCCCGGAAACACACCAGGGCTGTGATCGGCGGGATTCCGACGATCACCATCGAGAGCGTCGAATGCGAGGAATGGCTGATGCAGAGAGCCACCGCGGTGGCGGAGGCGAGGAGGATGACTCCCCAGGACCGCCGGGCGGTCCGGTGCGAGAGGGCTGCGCGCAGAATGGACAGGGCCGCCACGAACCACGGCCCGTACACCGTCAGCGGCCACCATTGCGCGAGGGGCGAGGGGAGAACCGTCGCGGCGATGGCGCGCAGCTGACTGTACGAATAGGCGGTGGACCACCCCAGCATGGCCACGGAGCACGCGGCGATCGTGGCGACCAGGATCGTGATCGGGGTGACCGGCTGGCCGCTGTCGAGGACATGGGGCGCCGGACGGGGCCGCCGCCGTTCGCCCCGGTGGCGGTGCTGTCCGTCCAGCGTGACCGGAGCGGGGTCCGCGGCGGTCACGGTGGACAGCATCCGGGCCAGCTCCTCGTCCGGGTCCCAGCCGTTCGGCGCGATGTCCGGGCCGGGGGTGCTCCAGACCGGACGCGCGTCGAGGGGGTCGGCGTCGTAGGAAGGCTGCCCCAGCGGGTCGTAATCCGTTCTCAGGGTGAACGGAATGTCGTAGAGGCCTGGCTCGCCTTGAAGCCTGTCCATTCTCTAGCTCCTCCGCGCCCCTCGCTCAGGCGGTTCCGTTGAAAGCGCGCAGGTATTCACTTTGCATCTGGCCGACCTTCTTGAGGAAGTCTTCAAGAAGGTCCGAGCAGCCCTTGACGCGCAGGTCACCGATCACCGAGTCGTGCCACACGGCTCCGGTCCGGGCGGGGATCTGATCTTCAGGTTCGTTCCAAGTCACGATCACCTAACGAGCGCCGACCGGCCTGAGGTATCGGGCATTCGGGGGAATGAATCCATGAAGAAACGTTCAGTTGATCGTATGACCGTACTCGCCTGGCGTAATTCCCCATAGGCCTCCAACCATATGTTTCTGTGAATAGCATTTCCTGCTGTACGTTTCGGGCGGAACCGTCAGGGGCCGTCAGGAGCTGTGGGGCTCGGGTTCCTGTGTCCGGCGTTCGGTCTCGCTGAGCCCTCCCCAGACCCCGTAGCGCTGGTTCGATGCCGTGGCGAAGCGCCGGCAGGCCCCGATGACGGGGCAGGTGCGGCAGACGGCACGCGCCGCCTCCTCGCGCTTCCGGCGCGCTCGGCCACGTTCTCCGGACGGAGGGAAGAACATGGAGCTTTCCATGCCGCGGCAGGCTGCGACGGCCTGCCATTCCCACACTTCCAGCAGGGGCTGGGTCTTGGTCTTCATCACACACCTCCAGGTGATGTTCGATACGATCGGTTCGGGCAACCTGCCTGCGCGGGGACGGTCGGTTGTGCGGCCGCCACAGGAGCGGTCCCGGGGCTGATCCGCCCGCCGCGCGGTCAGCTCAATGTGTGCACCGCGTCCCGGATGACTTCGGCGACGGCTTTGGGGCGCGAGACGGCTACGGCGTGCGAGGCGCCGTCGAACTCGACGACGGTCGCCCCGGCCCGCTTCGCGCCGAAGCGTTCCACCTCCGGGTTGATCGTCCGGTCCGCACCGGCCACGAGGGCCCATGACGGCTTGGTCTTCCACGCGGCCGCCGTGGCCGCCTCGGCGAACGCCGATGCGGCGAGCGGGCGTTGGGAGGCCGCGAGGATCTGGGCGACCGGGGCGGAGACGTCGGCGGCGAACACCGAGGGGAAGACGTCCCGGTCGATGACGACCTCGACGCCGAAATCGTCGCCCGCGACCGGGTACGACCACTGTTCGAGGCGGTCGGCCAGTTCAGCGGCGGGGAAACGGGCGTCGAGTTCGCTGAGGCTCTCGCCCTCCTCCAGCACGTACGCGGCGACGTAGACCAGGCCGACGACGTTCTCGGCGGTACCGGCCACGGTGATCACGGCACCGCCGTAGGAGTGCCCGACCAGGACGACGGGGGCATTGGTCTGGGCGGCCACGGAGGCGATGTACGCGGCGTCAAAGGCGAGGCCGCGCAGGGGGTTGGGCGGGGCTATCACGGGGATGCCGTGGCTCTGCAGTTCGGCGATGACGCCGAACCAGCAGGCCGCGTCGGCGAACGCGCCGTGCACCAGGACGACGGTGGGAGTGGACATGGCGGGCATCTCTTTCCGGGTCACGCGGTGTGCAGAGCGTTGTGCAGGGTGCGGGCGGCCATCGTGATGGCGGCCTCGGCGCCGTGCGTCTCGCGCAGCGCGTTGAGCATCACGAAGTCGTGGATGACGCCCTCGATCCGCACGGCGGTC
>NZ_JBSFXK010000085.1:0-23620 GCF_053595355.1 Streptomyces sp. NPDC002513
CGCCCGGTTACATTTCGAACCCGGAAGCTAAGCCTTACAGCGCCGATGGTACTGCAGGGGGGACCCTGTGGGAGAGTAGGACGCCGCCGAACTAATTGTGGAGGAAACCCCCGTGCCAGTCGGCACGGGGGTTTTCTGCGTTCAGGACGAAATACCAACCCCTCCGCACCGCGACGTGAACGAGGCGGGTAAGGTCAGGGGGCATCGTTGGCTCGTTTCCGCAGGAGGCCCCCGGGTGGAGGTCCAGGAGACCCGCGTCCAGACAGACCGGGTCCTCACCATCCCGAACATCCTCAGTATGGCGCGTCTCGTTGGCGTGCCCGTCTTCCTGTGGCTGATCCTCAGGCCCGAGTTCGGCGGGCCGAAAAGCGACGGCTGGGCGCTGCTCGTGCTCGTGCTGAGCGGCGTCAGCGACTATCTGGACGGCAAGCTCGCCCGGCGCTGGAACCAGATCAGCAGCCTTGGCCGGCTCCTCGACCCCGCGGCCGACCGGCTCTACATCGCGTCGACGCTGGTCGGGCTCACCTGGCGCGGAATCCTGCCCCTGTGGCTGACCGGGGTGCTGGTGGCGCGCGAGCTGGTCCTGCTGGTGATGGTGGGCATCCTCAGGCGACACGGGTATCCACCGCCCCAGGTGAACTTCCTGGGGAAGGCCGCCACCTTCAACTTGATGTACGCCTTCCCGCTGCTGCTTCTCAGTGACGGAAGTGGTTGGATCGCGTCACTCGCTGCTATTTTCGGATGGGCGTTCGCCGGGTGGGGTACAACGCTGTATTGGTGGGCAGGAGTTCTCTACGTGGTCCAGGTCCGCCGCCTAGTCCGAGCGGATGCCATGGCCGATTGAGCTCGCCGGTTGGCGGCCCCGGTAGATCGATGGCCCGCACCGCGAAACTGCGGGACAATCTGAACCGGTGAAAGTCGGCTGGACCGTCGTCTCTTAGAGGAGGACGCTTCCGACATGAAGGCCGTCGTAATGGCCGGAGGCGAGGGCACACGCCTTCGCCCCATGACCTCAAGCATGCCCAAGCCGCTCCTGCCGGTGGTCAACCGCCCGATCATGGAGCACGTGCTGAGGCTGCTCAAAAGGCATGGGCTCCACGAGACCGTTGTCACGGTGCAATTCCTGGCCTCACTGGTCAAGAACTACTTCGGTGACGGCGAGGAGCTCGGTATGGAGCTCACATATGCCAACGAGGAGAAGCCACTCGGTACCGCCGGCAGCGTCAAGAACGCGGAAGAGGCACTCAAGGACGAACCCTTCCTCGTTATCTCTGGTGATGCTCTGACCGACTTCGACCTCACCGATCTGATCAATTTCCACAAGGAAAAGGGTGCCCTGGTCACCGTCTGTCTGACCCGTGTGCCCAATCCGCTGGAATTCGGCATCACGATCGTCGACGAAGAGGGAAAGGTCGAGCGCTTCCTCGAGAAGCCGACCTGGGGCCAGGTCTTCTCCGACACCGTGAACACGGGCATCTATGTCATGGAGCCCGAAGTCTTCGACTACGTCGAGCTGGATGTTCCCGTCGACTGGTCCGGTGACGTCTTCCCTCAGCTGATGAAGGAGGGCAAGCCGATCTACGGCTATGTCGCCGAGGGCTACTGGGAGGATGTCGGTACCCACGAGAGCTATGTGAAGGCACAGGCCGACGTCCTGGAAGGCAAGGTCGACGTCGAGATCGACGGCTTCGAGATCTCCCCCGGGGTCTGGGTGGCGGAGGGCGCGGAGGTACACCCCGACGCCGTGCTGCGCGGTCCGCTCTACATCGGTGACTACGCCAAGGTCGAGGCCGGAGCCGAGATCAGGGAGCACACCGTCGTCGGCTCGAACGTCGTCGTCAAGAGCGGGGCGTTTCTGCACAGGGCCGTTGTCCACGACAACGTGTACATCGGCCAGCACAGCAATCTGCGGGGCTGCGTGGTCGGAAAGAACACCGACATCATGCGCGCGGCACGGATCGAGGACGGCGCCGTCATCGGCGATGAATGCCTCATCGGTGAAGAATCGATCGTGCAGGGCAATGTCCGGGTCTACCCGTTCAAGACCATCGAGGCGGGCGCGTTCGTCAACACCTCGGTCATCTGGGAGTCGCGGAGCCAGGCGCATCTGTTCGGCGCCCGTGGCGTGTCCGGAATCCTGAACGTCGAGATCACCCCGGAGCTGGCGGTTCGGCTGGCCGGCGCCTATGCGACGACACTGAAGAAGGGGTCCACGGTCACCACGGCTCGTGACCACTCCCGCGGCGCGCGTGCGCTGAAGCGTGCCGTCATCTCCGCGCTCCAGGCCAGCGCCATCGACGTACGCGACCTGGAGAACGTACCGCTGCCCGTCGCCCGGCAGCAGACCGCGCGGGGCAGCGCCGGCGGCATCATGATCCGGACGTCTCCCGGGGTGCCGGACTCCGTCGACATCATGTTCTTCGACGGCCAGGGCGCCGACCTGTCGCAGGCCGGTCAGCGGAAACTGGACCGGGTGTTCGCGCGACAGGAGTACCGGCGGGCCTTCCCCGGTGAGATCGGGGACCTGCACTTCCCGTCCAGCGTCTTCGACTCGTACACCGGTTCGCTGTTGCGGAGCGTCGACACCTCCGGGATCGCCGAGTCGGGCCTCAAGGTTGTGGTGGACGCTTCGAACGGCAGCGCCGGTCTCGTCCTGCCCAGTCTGCTCGGCAAGCTGGGCGTGGACTCGCTGACGATCAACCCGGGTCTCGACGAGTCCCGGCCCACGGAGTCCGCCGAAACGCGGCGGTCGGGGCTCGTACGGCTCGGGGAGATCGTGGCGTCGTCGCGGGCGGCCTTCGGTGTGCGGTTCGACCCCGTGGGTGAGCGGCTGTCGCTGGTCGACGAGAAGGGCAGGATCGTCGAGGACGACCGGGCGCTGCTGGTCATGCTCGACCTGGTGGCGGCCGAGCGGCGCAGCGGGCGAGTGGCGCTGCCCGTGACCACCACGAGGATCGCCGAGCAGGTGGCGGCCTACCACGGGACGCAGGTCGAGTGGACCACCACCTCGCCCGACGACCTCACGCGCGTGGGACGGGACGAGTCGACCATCTTCGGCGGGGACGGTCGCGGTGGGTTCATCGTCCCGGAGTCCAGCAGCGTCTTCGACGGGACGGCGGCCTTCGTACGGCTCATCGGGCTGGTGGCGCGCACACAGCTCACGCTCAGCCAGATCGACGCGCGGATTCCGCGGGCGCACGTCCTCAAGCGTGATCTCGCGACTCCGTGGGCCGTCAAGGGGCTCGTGATGCGCCGGGTCGTGGAGGCGGCCGGCGACCGCTTCGTCGACACGACCGACGGCGTGCGGGTCGTGGAGGCGGACGGGCGGTGGGTACTGGTGCTGCCCGACCCCGCCGAGGCCGTCACACATCTGTGGGCCGAGGGTCCCGACGACGCTTCCGCGCAGGCCCTGCTGGACGAGTGGGCGGCGGTCGTGGACAGCGCCGGCCGGTAAAACGCCCCCACGCGCGCGTGCCGGACAAGTGTCCCCAAGGGGGCCTGTCCGGCACGCCGGTGGGGCCATTCGGAGGTATCGCGCGCGACGTGCGACGATGTGCGGCATGCCGCAGCCGCCCCCCGTTCGGAGCACAGTCGCGCGCCTCCCGCGTCCGGACGCGTCCATGTCGTTGCTCACCAACGTCATGGACCACAGCCTCGACGACGGATACGCCGAGGCCGACGCCCGGAAGAAGGCCGAGGGCGCCGGCGGTATGCCCAGGACGGTGCGTGCCAGACTCGGCCTCGCGGTTGGGCTCGTGCTCGCCGCCCTCGTGGTGACCGTGGGCGCCGCACAGGCCCGTATAGCGGCCCCGACGGTCGCCAAGGAGCATCAGGAGCTGATCGACCGCATCGAGCGGGAGACCGCGGCCGCGGACAAGCTCGAGGCCACGGTCGACCACCTGCGAGACGACGTGAGCGCGCGGCAGCGTGCGGCCCTGAAGAGTCACGGCGGCGGAAGCGACCTGGTGGGAATCCTGTCGGGTGCCGTCGCCGTGCACGGCCCCGGTGTGAAGCTCGTCGTGAACGACGCCAAGGAAGCCACCACGGGCGGTAACGGCAATCCCCGTGAGACCTCGGGCTTCTCCGACACCGGGCGCGTACGCGACCGCGACATGCAGCGCGTCGTCAACGGGCTGTGGGAGTCGGGGGCCGAGGCGATCGCGATCAACGGACAGCGGCTGACGGCCCTGTCGGCGATCAGGGCAGCGGGGGACGCGATACTGGTCGACAACAGGCCGTTGGTGCCGCCGTACACGGTGCTCGCGGTGGGGGACGGCCAGCGGCTCAGCACCAGGTTCCAGAACAGCGCCGACGGGCTGTACCTGCATGCGCTGCAGCAGAACTACGGGATCCGGACAGCCATTTCCACCGAGGCCGACGTCCGGCTGCCCGCCGCACCAAGTGTGATCGTACGTACAGCACAACAGAGCACAGGGAAGGGCACATCGTGATCGCCGTACTGGGCCTCGTCGTCGGAGTCGTGGTCGGCCTGCTGGTCCGGCCCGAGGTTCCAGCGGTCGTCGAGCCCTATCTCCCGATCGCCGTCGTGGCGGCGCTGGACGCCGTGTTCGGCGGGCTGCGGGCCATGCTCGACGGCATCTTCGACGACAAGGTGTTCGTCGTGTCGTTCCTGTCGAACGTGGTGGTGGCGGCGCTGATCGTGTTCCTCGGCGACAAGTTGGGCGTCGGCGCGCAGCTGTCGACCGGTGTCGTGGTCGTCCTCGGAATCCGGATCTTCTCCAACGCCGCGGCGATCCGCCGGCATGTGTTCCGGGCGTGAGGCCGATGAGCAACGACGACGCGAACCCCAGGCCTGAGCAGGACCACAGGCCTGAGCAGGACCACGGGCACGAGCAGGACCACGGGCACGAGCAGGACCACGGCCGCGAGCGGAGCCCCGAGCACGAGCAGCACCACAAGCATGTACGGGGCCATGGGCACGGGCTGCAGTACAAGCAAGTGCGGGGTCCCAGGCACGACCAGCACGCCAAGCATGACCGGGGTCCTGGGCCCGAGCACCGGCTGCGCAGGGAACTTCCGCAGGAGGTCCCCGCACCGGTTCCCGGGAGCGTGCGGGCACCCGAGGAGGCCGATGATCCCGAGGCCGCACTGACCGGTCGTCAGCGACTGGTGAAGGGGCTGTGGCCGCGGCGGGTCACCCGGGCCCAACTCATCGTCGCGCTCCTGCTGTTCGGCCTGGGTTTCGGCCTGGCCGTACAGGTCGCCTCCAACAGCGACGGAAGCAGCGCCCTGCGCGGTGCGCGCCAGGAAGATCTTGTGCGCATCCTCGATGAACTGGACAACCGTACGCAGCGTCTTCAGGACGAGAAGCAGGGTCTCGAAGATCAACGGACCGAGTTGGAGAACAGCTCGGACCGCGCCGAGGAGGCCCGCAAGCAGACCGCCGAGAAGGAGAAGCAACTCGGCATCCTTGCGGGCACGGTCGCGGCGCAGGGACCCGGGATCACGATGACCATCGGGGACGCGAAGGGAACGGTCCAGGCGGACATGCTGCTCGACGCGATCCAGGAGCTGCGCGCGGCCGGTGCGGAGGCCATCGAGGTGAACGGCGTACGGGTCGTCGCCGGCACGTATCTGTCGGATTCCGGGAAGAGCGTGAGCGTCGACGGGAACAAGATCACCCGGCCCTATCGTTTCAAGGTCATCGGCAAACCGCAGGACCTGGAGCCGGCGCTCAACATCCCGGGAGGTGTGGTGCAGACCCTCGAGAAAGAGCAGGCCACGGTCACCGTGGAGCGTTCGACGAAGATCGTCGTCGACGCCTTGCGTGCGGTGAAGGAGCCTGACTACGCTCGGTCGTCCTCCCAGTGAACCGGGGGTGCATGGAGCCCGTCCGGCGAGGGCATCAGGTTGCGGGGGGTCGGCGCACCGAATGAGTGGTGCGTGGTGGAAACTGTCTGGTGGACACGGACGTTGTCAGGATGTCCGGGTCAGCCGGTGTATGCAGTCAGGGTTCGTCCTGCCCCACGGGCGGGTCTGTTTCGGTCAAGGGGAATCGCCCGTGAAGTTGTTTGCGAAGTTGTTCGGCAAGAGCGCGCGAGAGGGCAGCGACAACGCGTCCGCCCGTCATCGCGCACGGCCGCAAGACGCGGAGGGCCAGCGCCCGCTGTTCCGGGACCAGCTCACTGGTCCGGGTGGTGACATTTCCGGAGGCCAGGGCGCGCCGTCTGTTGACCCTGGCGCGTCCGGCCCCATAGGTGTCGGGGGCATGCCCGCCCTGGTGTGTCCGAGGTGCGGCTACCGCAACGCGGCGAACAGCCGCTTCTGCTCCAACTGCGGCGCTCCGCTTCGGCCCGGGGCGGTTCCGGAGCGCGCGTCCGAGACCACGTCCACGATCTCCATTTCCGGTCTGGAGGCATACGACGCGGAGGTGACCGGCCAGACGGCCGTGCCCACGCTCTCCCCGGAGGCGCAGGCGGCGGTCGACGCGCTGCCGTTCGGCTCGGCGCTGCTGGTGGTGCGCCGCGGCCCCAACTCGGGAAGCCGCTTCCTGCTGGACAGCGACCTGACCACGGCGGGGCGTCATCCTCAGAGCGACATCTTCCTGGACGATGTGACGGTCTCGCGCCGCCATGTGGAGTTCCGCCGGGGCCCGGACGGATCGTTCTCGGTCGCCGACGTCGGCAGCCTGAACGGTACGTACGTCAACCGTGAGCGCATCGACCAGGTCCTGCTCCACAACGGCGACGAGGTGCAGATCGGCAAGTACCGGCTGGTCTTCTACGCCAACCAGCGGGGCGTCTGACCCTCCCCCGGACTCTGTCCGGGGGGACCCCCAGGGAAGGTCCCATGCTTCACACACCGAGCGGCGGTGCCGACAGCGGCACCGCCGCCCCGGACAGCGGGCTGATGAGCATCGGCACCGTGCTGAACGTGCTGCGCGAGGAATTCCCCGAAGTCACCGTCTCCAAGATCCGCTTCCTGGAGTCGGAGGGGCTCATCGAGCCGCAGCGCACCCCCTCGGGGTATCGCAAGTTCAGCGTGCGTGACGTCGAGCGCCTCGGTCACGTGCTGAGGATGCAGCGGGACCACTATCTGCCGCTCAAGGTCATCCGCGAGCACCTGGATGCCCTGGAGCGGGGCGAAGAGGTGCGATTGCCGTCCCTGGGCCGTCCGCGTGACACCGGGGACGGGGAGCTGCTGGGGGACCTCCTGGGCGATCCGGAGGCCGCTCCGGCCGCGCGGATCGGCCGCGACGCACTGATGACGGCCGCCGGGATCAGCGCCGAGCAGCTCGCGGAGTGGGAGTCATACGGCCTGGTCACGCCCTATGCGGAGGGGATGTACGACGCCGAGGCCGTTACGGTGGCCACTCTGCTGGCTGAACTGGGCGGGCACGGCATCGAGCCGCGCCATCTGCGGGTGATGAAGGCTGCCGCGGACCGCGAGGCGGGCCTGGTGGACCAGGTGGTCGCTCCGTTGCGGCGCCACCGCAATCCGCAGACCAGGGCGCACGCCGAAGCCCGTACGAAGGAGCTGGCCGGGCTGGCGGTGAAGCTGCACGCGGCGCTGGTGCAGTCCGCTCTGGGCGTGCGGCTGCCCTGAACCGGAGGGTTCGCCGTCGGCGGATCGGCCCGCCCTTCTGTGCCCGACTACCCAAACATCCCGACCACGGCCTAGGGTTGCTGTGTGAACGAGCTCGATGTCGTAGGTGTCCGGGTCGAGATGCCCTCCAACCAACCGATCGTGCTCCTGCGTGAAGTGGGAGGCGATCGCTACCTCCCCATCTGGATCGGCCCCGGGGAGGCGACGGCGATCGCATTCGCCCAGCAGGGTATGGCCCCCGCGAGACCGCTGACGCACGACCTGTTCAAGGACGTGCTGGAAGCCGTCGGCCAGGAGCTCACGGAAGTACGCATCACGGATCTGCGTGAAGGCGTCTTCTATGCCGAGCTGGTTTTTGCCAGCGGCGTCGAGGTGAGCGCCCGCCCCTCCGATGCCATAGCGCTGGCCCTGCGCACCGGGACGCCGATCTACGGCAGCGATGGGGTGCTGGATGACGCGGGTATCGCGATCCCGGACGAGCAGGAGGACGAGGTCGAGAAGTTCCGCGAGTTCCTCGACCAGATCTCTCCGGAGGACTTCGGTACGAGCAGCCAGTGACGGTGTCCCTGCGGGGTGTGTCGGACGGGATGGTGGGCCGAGGGGCGGCTGCGTCGTACGCACGGCGCCCCTGGGTGACCGGGCGCCCGGGCTCGGTGGTCGCTTACGGGACCGGACCGAGGCGGCTCGCCGTGAAGCCGGCCGCTCGGTCAGGAGCCGTGAAGCCGGATCCGGGCACGCGTCATCCGCGAGATCCCCGTCGAGGGCCTGTACGACGTCTCACGATGCGCCGCCAGAGCATTCGGCTAGCCTTTCCCCGCGGTGGTGCAGGGGAAACCACTCCTAGGGTGATTATCACTCGGCGTGCCGAGTGTGGCGATCGTTGACGCACCCCTGGTGACTGCCTACCGTCGAGAAGGCAGGTCAAGGACGGAGGTCGGCGTGAGAAGCAGCGGCGGCGGTACGGCAGGGGGGGCTCCCGGACGCAGTCTGGGAGAGAGCGGTCCGTACCCTCCCCCGAGCTCTCGGTTCCGTTCGAGCGGGGGATACCCCCAGCACAGCGACGCGGCCCCTCAGCGGCCGACCGCCGTACCGGGCGACGCGGAAACGGATTCCGAGAGCGTCGGCTATCGCGGCCCCACGGCGTGCGCCGCCGCGGGCATCACCTACCGGCAGCTGGACTACTGGGCCAGGACGGGACTCGTCGAACCGAGCGTGCGCCCCGCCTCCGGGTCGGGGACCCAGCGACTGTACAGCTTCCGCGATGTCGTCGTACTCAAGATCGTCAAGCGCTTCCTCGACACCGGTGTGTCCCTGCAGAACATCCGCACCGCCGTCCAGCACCTCAGGGAGCGCGGTTTCCGCGACCTGGAGCGGATGACCCTGATGAGTGACGGCGCGACGGTCTACGAGTGCACCTCACCGGACGAGGTCCACGCGCTGCTCCAGGGCGGACAGGGCATCTTCGGCATCGCCGTGGGCGTCGTGTGGCGGGATGTGGAGAACGCGCTGTCGCAGCTGCACGGGGAGCGGGTCGACACCGGGGAGACCCTCGTCGGCCACAATCCGGCGGACGAGTTGGCGCGGCGCCGTAATCGGGCCGTCTGAGACGCGCCGCGACGACCGGTGGCATTGTCAGTGGCGTAGGGCAGCATCGGAGATGTGAGAACCGCGCCCACGATCCTGCATCTCGACATGGATGCCTTCTACGCCTCGGCGGAGCAGGCAGCCAAGCCGAGCCTGCGCGGGAAGGCCGTCGTCGTGGGCGGGCTCGGGCCCCGCGGGGTGGTGGCGACGGCGTCGTACGAGGCCCGTGTGTTCGGGGTGCACTCGGCGATGCCGATGGCCCAGGCGCGCCGGCTCGCGCCGAACGCCGCGTATCTGACGCCGCGCTTCGGGCTCTACCGGCAGATCAGCGAGCAGGTCATGGGGCTGCTGAGGGCCCTGTCGCCGCTGGTGGAGCCGTTGAGCCTCGATGAGGCGTTCGTGGACCTGGAGGCCGGGGGAGCCGCCTGGGACGAGGAGTCGGCGCGGCTCGTGGGGGTCAGGCTGCGCGCGGACATCCGGTCGGTCACGGGTCTGACGGGCTCGGTGGGACTCGCCGCCTCCAAGATGCTCGCCAAGATCGCCTCCGAGCAGGCCAAGCCGGACGGCCTGGTGCTGATCCCGCCGGGCACCGAGCGGGCCCTGCTCGGCCCCCTGTCGGTGCGCACGCTGCCGGGGGTCGGGCCCGCTACCGGGGACCATCTGCGGCGGGCCGGGATCACCACGGTCGACGAGATCGCCGAGGCGGGCGAGGACGAGCTGGTCAGGCTGCTGGGCAAGGCTCATGGGCAGGCGCTGTACGCCATGGCCCTGGCCCGGGACGAGCGGCCCGTCGTGGCGGAGCGGGAGGCCAAGTCGGTCTCGGTCGAAGACACGTATGACGTCGACATCCACGACCGGGTCCGGGTCGGACTGGAGGTGCAGCGGCTCGCGGACCGTTGTGTGCGACGGCTGCGGGACGCCCGGCTGTCGGGAAGGACCATTGTGCTGAAGGTACGCAGGTACGACTTCTCGACCCTGACCCGCTCCGAGACCCTGCGCGGCCCCACGGACGACCCCGCGGTGGTACGCGAGGCGGCCGCGCGGCTGCTGGAGTCCGTGGACACCACCGGCGGGGTCCGGCTGCTCGGCGTCGGCGTCAGCGGGCTCGCCGACTACACGCAGGAGGACCTGTTCGCCCAGGCACACCTGGCGGCCGGGGAGGCGGTGGCCGAGGAGCGTCCGGAGGAGGAGGCCGCCGCCGAGCCCGTCGAGGAGGAGCCGACGGCACCGGCCGAGCCGGTCTGGCGCGCGGGGCAGGACGTGCGGCACATCGACCACGGGCACGGCTGGGTGCAGGGCAGTGGGCTGGGCAGGGTGACGATACGGTTCGAGACGCCCGACTCGGGGCCGGGGCGCGTGCGTACGTTCCGCACCGACGACCCAGGGCTGGAGCCGACGGACCCGCTGCCCCTGGTGCCACCAAGGCCCGAGGCCGCCGAAGAGAGCCTCGGGCCCGCCGAGGCAGGACCCGAGGCGGCCGAGACGCGGGCGGGCAGCGGGGCGTGAGGGCGCGCCGACGGTCCGTGGAGCATGGCGGCGTCCGGGATCTGAACGGTGGCGGTGAGCAGCGGGGCGGGAGGACGCCGCGGGCCGGGACGGGGCCGTGACAAGGCCGTAGAGCAGCGTGGGGCCGGCACGGTCCCACGGCCCATCGACGCGCGGGGGAGGCCCGCTCTCAGGTCCCCTCGGGCTTCGCGAGCCGCCCGAAGTCGCGGTCCGGCGGCGCGGGCGGCGGGGCCACATCGAGGCCGTAGTGGTGGTAGAGCTGCAGCTCCTGTTCGGGCGAGAGGTGCCGTCCGACGCCGAAGTCGGGTGCCTCCTTGATCAGCGCACGTTCGAAGGGCACGTAGAGCGTGCCCTCGACCAGTCGGCTGGGCTCCAGCGGCACGAACGCGTCCCTGCTGAACAGACCTGTCCGTATGGCAGCCCACTCCGGCACCCCGGTCGCGTCGTCGAGATAGACCTCGTCGATCGTGCCGATCTTGACCCCATTGCGGTCGAACGCCTTGCGGCCGATCAGATTCCGCGGATCGATATCGGTCTGCACGGTCCCTCCAACTGGTCGCAACACATCCGTCAGCACTACAAAAGAGCACATTCAGCACGACGGCCACTCGAAGGTTGCCTGGTGGTCCCCGCTGGTAGTCTGGCAAGCGGCTGCTGACCCCGTGCGGGAGAGTCCTCCGGAGCGATCCGGAGGCGCCGAAGGAGCAAACCCTCCCCGGAATCTCTCAGGCACACGTACCGCACGGACGAGGTCACTCTGGAAAGCAGGGCGGGTGTCGACGGCTCCCGCTCTCACCGACGGTGAAAACCGGAGCGCCTTCGGGCGGACCGGTGAAGCTCTCAGGTCGAGATGACAGAGGGGGAGGCCGTCGGGGTACCCGCGCCGGGGTGCCCCTCGAAGGTCGCGTCAGACCAGGAGGCCTCCGCAATGACCGCCCATCGCATTCCGCTCTCCGAGCTCGAACAGGGAACGCCCTTCGAGCAGCGCCACATCGGGCCCGACCAGGAAGCGCGGGCCAAGATGCTCGCGCAGGTCGGCTACGGCTCGCTCGACGAACTCACGGCCGCCGCGGTCCCGGATGTGATCAAGAACGCCGATGCCCTCGACCTGCCGGGCGCGCGCACCGAGGCCGAGGTGCTGGCCGAGCTGCGCTCGCTCGCCGGCCGCAACCAGGTCCTCGACTCCATGATCGGTCTCGGATACCACGGCACCTTCACGCCGCCGGTGATCCTCCGGAACGTGATGGAGAACCCGGCCTGGTACACCGCGTACACCCCCTACCAGCCGGAGATCTCGCAGGGCCGGCTCGAGGCGCTGCTGAACTTCCAGACCATGGTCGCCGACCTCACCGGCCTGCCGACCTCCGGTGCCTCCCTGCTCGACGAGGGCACGGCAGCCGCCGAGGCGATGGCGCTGTCCCGGCGCATGGGCAAGAACAAGAAGGGCCTGTTCCTGGTCGACGCGGACGCGCTGCCGCAGACGATCGCCGTGATCCAGACCCGTGCCGAGCCCACCGGCGTCGAGGTCGTCGTCGCCGACCTCGGCGACGGCATCCCGGCCGAGGTCGCCGGGCGGGAGATCAACGGCGTACTGATCCAGTACCCGGGCGCCTCCGGTGCCGTACGCGACATCAGGCCGGTCATCGAGCAGGCCCACGAGCTGGGCGCGCTCGTCACCGTCGCCGCCGACCTGCTCGCGCTCACGCTGCTGACCTCGCCCGGCGAGCTGGGCGCCGACATCGCCGTCGGCACCACCCAGCGCTTCGGTGTGCCGATGGGCTTCGGCGGCCCGCACGCCGGCTACATGGCCGTGCAGGAGAAGTTCGCCCGGAGCCTGCCGGGACGGCTCGTCGGCGTCTCCGTGGACGCGGACGGACACAAGGCGTACCGGCTGGCGCTGCAGACGCGGGAGCAGCACATCCGCCGGGAGAAGGCGACCAGCAACATCTGCACCGCCCAGGTGCTGCTCGCGGTGATGGCCGGGATGTACGCCGTCTACCACGGGCCCGAGGGCCTGCGGACCATCGCGCGACGCACGCACCGGTACGCCGCGATCCTCGCCGCGGGACTCACCGCAGGCGGAGTCGAGGTCGTCCACGGTTCCTACTTCGACACTCTCACCGTGCGGGTGCCGGGCCGGGCCGACGCGGTCGTCACCGCCGCCCGCGAGCGGAGTGTGAACCTGCGCCTCGTCGACGCCGACCATGTGTCGATCGCCTGTGACGAGACGACCGGCCGGGCCCAGCTCGGAGCCGTCTGGACCGCGTTCGGCGTCGAGGGCGATGTCGCGGCGCTGGATACGACGGCCGAGGACGCGCTGCCGCAGACGCTGCTGCGCACCGACGACTACCTCACGCACGTGGTCTTCCACCAGCACCGTTCCGAGACCGCGATGCTGCGCTACCTGCGCCGGCTGGCCGACCGCGACTACGCGCTCGACCGGGGCATGATCCCGCTGGGCTCCTGCACCATGAAGCTGAACGCGACCACCGAGATGGAGCCGGTGACCTGGCCCGAGTTCGGGCAGCTGCACCCCTTCGCGCCCGCCGAGCAGGTACAGGGCTACCTCACGCTCATCCGTGAGCTGGAGGAGCGGCTCGCCGAGGTCACCGGCTACGACAAGGTCTCCCTCCAGCCCAACGCCGGTTCGCAGGGTGAGCTGGCCGGTCTGCTCGCAGTGCGCGGCTACCACCGCGCCAACGGCGATGACCAGCGCACCGTGTGCCTCATCCCGTCCTCCGCGCACGGCACGAACGCCGCCAGCGCCGTCATGGCCGGTATGAACGTCGTCGTCGTGAAGACCGCGGAGGACGGCGAGATCGATGTCGAGGACCTGCGCGCCAAGATCGAGAAGTACCGCGACGAGCTGGCCGTGCTGATGATCACCTACCCGTCTACGCACGGTGTGTTCGAGGAGCACGTCGCCGACATCTGCGCCGCCGTGCACGAGGCCGGAGGCCAGGTGTACGTCGACGGTGCCAACCTCAACGCCCTGGTCGGCCTCGCCAAGCCCGGCCACTTCGGCGGCGACGTCTCGCACCTCAACCTGCACAAGACGTTCTGCATCCCGCACGGCGGCGGCGGCCCCGGCGTCGGCCCGGTCGGTGTGCGGGCGCACCTGGCGCCGTACCTGCCGAACCACCCGCTGCAGCCCGCGGCCGGTCCGGAGACGGGCGTCGGCCCGATCTCGGCCGCCCCGTGGGGCTCGGCGGGCATCCTGCCGATCTCGTGGGCGTACGTCCGGCTCATGGGCGGGGAGGGCCTCAAGCGGGCCACGCAGGTGGCGGTGCTCTCCGCCAACTACGTCGCCAAGCGCCTGGAGCCGCACTACCCCGTCCTCTACACCGGCCCGGGCGGCCTGGTCGCGCACGAGTGCATCATCGACCTGCGCCCGCTGACCAAGGCGACCGGTGTGAGCGTCGACGACGTCGCCAAGCGGCTGATCGACTACGGCTTCCACGCACCGACCATGTCGTTCCCGGTGGCAGGCACGCTGATGATCGAGCCGACCGAGTCCGAGGACCTCGCCGAACTCGACCGGTTCTGCGACGCGATGATCGCCATCCGTGCCGAGATCGAGAAGGTCGGCTCGGGGCAGTGGCCCGCCGAGGACAACCCGCTGCGGGGCGCCCCGCACACCGCGGCGGCGCTCGGCGGCACGTGGGAGCACGCGTACACGCGTGAGGAGGCCGTCTTCCCGGCCGGCGTGTCGGCCGCGGACAAGTACTGGCCGCCGGTGCGCCGCATCGACCAGGCCTTCGGCGACCGCAACCTGGTCTGCTCCTGCCCGCCGCTGGACGCTTACGACGAGTAATCGCCGCGGGATATGCGTCGGGGCCGGTGCGGAGCGTATGTCTCCGGCCGGCCCCTCGTGTCACGGGGGCAGTATGTGCCCCTCGTAGCGCGGGGCAGCGTCTGCCCCGCGCGCGCCGCTCAGGCGGCCGTCGTCACCCGGTCGATGCCCAGCGGGCGGTGCGGGGCGATGATCTGGCCGTCGGGCAGAAGCTCACCGGTGTCCTCGAAGAGCAGAACGCCGTTGCACAGCAGGCTCCATCCCTGCTCCGGGTGGTGCGCCACGAGACGGGCGGACTCCCGGTCGGCGGATTCGGCGGTCGGGCACGGTGGCTGGTGCTGGCACATGGTGGATGGGATCTCTCGCTCTGTCGTGACGGGTGAGATGGCTGTCGTGTCTGTCCTGCGGCTCGTCGTGTCGTTCATGGCCGCCCCCCGTTGGCGATACGTTCCGGGACCAGTGTTGCCCCACGGCCGTCAATCCGCAGGCATTTCGCTGTACCGGTTCTCACAGGTTCATGACGCGTCACCCGTGCGGACGGTTCGGCCCAACTCCCCTGTCTCTTCCGGCGGTTTGCGATGGCCGGAAGGGGCTGGTGAGGGCGGGCAGGCCCTCACTTCGTCTCTCGTACGAGCACGGTGGGGCACGTGCGAGCGAGGGGCACGCGGGCGTTTCGACGCGCGCACGGAACGTGCCCCGCGGCTGTTTCCGGCGGCGGGGCACGGGTCGGGGACGGTGCTGGTGCCTAGGCGGGCGAGCCGAGCAGCGGGGCCGGAGTCATGCGCAGGGTGAGCACCGGCAGGAGGTCGGCGGCGCGATGCGGGCGGTGCGCCGCTATGCCGGGCGGGGCCGGGGCGAGCGGAACCAGGAGATCGGTCGCCGCCAGGGAGCCGGACGCGCCGTCGGCGGAGCAGTCGCCGTGCAGCCACAGGGTGAGCATGTACAGCTTCGGCACGGACAGCAGCCGGGCCTGGTAGGGCTGTGTCACCGACTCCGCCTGGCGCAGGGCGCGTTCGGTGGCGGCGATGTAGGGGCCTTCGAAGAAGTGCGAGAACGCCCAGCCGTCAGGGGTGAGCATGGTCTCGGCGGCGGCGACGGCGCGGTCCCCGGAGCGCATGAGGAAGCGCCACCCCGCGAGCCGGGTGGTCCACTCGCCCGTGGGAGTGATCCGGTCCAGTACGTGCACGGGCAGCGGGAGTTCGGGTGTCACGGGTCCCTGGGCGGCTCGCAGGGACGGAGTACGAGCCTCCTGGACCGCGGTGGGGGAACCGAGTGCCGTGAGGACGGAACGGAGAGCGGGCGCGGGTGCCGGGGGGACATGCAGCAGCATGGTGGGTCGCCTCTCATTCGACAGGCACGGTGGCGCGGGGGCGATGCGGGAAGGGCGGGCGGACGTCGCTGTCAGCTCTGGGGGTCAGAGGAGCGGGGGAACTGCGCCCGGACGAATGGAGGCGCTGTGACGACAGGCCCAGGACCGTGCACGCCGACTCTCTCTGCCCCGTCCGGCGAGTTTATACGACGCGTGTTCATACAATGTTTCGGCTAGTCGTCCCGCACATGACGAACAAGGGGATATCCGGTCGCTGATTAGCGGGATTCGTCCCGATATCGCGCGGGGCCTCCCAGGCGTGACCTCGGATTACTCGTCCGTAGCGGTCGGCCGATTCTCATCGACGTTTTTTACGTCGGGGTTGCGTCATGAGATTGCGTGCGCATGCCGGGGGAATGTGCCCGGAGCCGCTGCCCGCCAGCCTAGCGGGTGGCGGCCGTACGCGGGGGCGTTATCGATCGCGTTGCCGGGGCATCATCCACCGTGACCCAGGACAGCAGCGGCCGGTACGTCGGCCTGCCCATCCTAGGAGGGATGTGCTCGATGGGAGAGAAGGTCGTGGCAGGGGCGTTCGACCTCTCCGATCGTCAGCGCTACCGCGACAAGCTCAGGCGGTGTCTGACGGGACTCGCGCGACTGCTGGAGGAGGAGAGGTTCGACCGCCCGAAGAACCTCATGGGTCTGGAGATCGAATTGAATCTCGCCGGACCGGACGGCATGCCGAGAATGATGAATGCTCAAGTGCTGGAAAGGATTGCAAGCCGAGATTTTCAAACAGAACTCGCCATGTTCAATCTGGAAGTCAACATAGCTCCACACCGGCTGGGTGGCAGGGTGTTCGACCGGCTTGCCGAAGAGTTGCGCATCTCGCTCGCCTATGCCCACCGGAAAGCGAACGAGGTCGACGCCGGCATCGTGATGATCGGTATTCTGCCGACGCTCGACCGCGACGACCTGGTCTCCTCCAACCTCTCCGCCGTCGACCGGTACACCCTGCTCAACGACCAGATCGTGGCCGCCCGCGGCGAGGACTTCACTCTCGACATCGACGGGGTGGAGCGGCTTGTGTGCACCTCCCGCTCGATCGCGCCCGAAGCCGCCTGCACCTCCGTCCAGTTGCACCTCCAGGTGACCCCGGCGCGCTTTCCCGACGTGTGGAACGCGGCGCAGGCGGTCGCGGCGGTGCAGATCGCCCTCGGCGCCAACTCGCCCTTCCTGTTCGGACGTGAGCTGTGGCGCGAGTCCCGGCCGCCGCTGTTCCAGCAGTCCACCGACACCCGGCCGCCCGAACTGCAGGCACAGGGGGTACGGCCGCGCACCTGGTTCGGGGAGCGCTGGATCACGTCGGCCTACGAGCTGTTCGAGGAGAATCTGCGCTACTTCCCGCCGCTGCTGCCGATCTGCGACGACGAGGATCCCCTGGGCGTGCTCGACGAGGGCGGCACACCCAAGCTCGCCGAACTCGTCCTGCACAACGGCACGGTGTACCGCTGGAACCGGCCGGTGTACGGCATCGCCGACGGCGTCCCGCACCTGCGGGTGGAGAACCGGGTACTGCCCGCCGGCCCCACCGTCGTCGATGTGATCGCCAACGCGGCCTTCTACTACGGCGTCGTCCGCGCCCTCGCCGAGGACGCGCGGCCGGTGTGGACGCGGCTGCCGTTCGAGGCCGCCGCCGCCAACTTCGACGATGCCTGCCGCCACGGCATCGAGGCACGGCTGCGGTGGCCGCGGCGCGGGCGGTACGGCGGGATCGCCGAGGTGGAGGCCGTGGACCTGGTGCGCGACGAACTGCTGCCGCTCGCCGCGGCGGGGCTCGACGCGTGGGGTGTGGAGCCGGCCGACCGGGACCTGTACCTCGGTGTGATCGAGGAGCGGTGCCGGCTGCGGGCCAACGGCGCGACCTGGCAGGCGGCCACCTTCCACCGGGCCCTGGAGCGGGGACTCGACCGGGACGCCGCGCTGGCCGCCACGACCCGGCGGTACGGCGAGCTGATGCACGGGGGCGAGCCGGTGCACACCTGGCCGGTCGGGTTAACGGAACCGGTGCTGCTGGGCTGAGCGGCGCCTTCCGCCCTTGTCGTGCCCTTTCCTTTGGTGGCGTTCCGTGCGGCGTCCGCGTTCCGTGCGGCGTTCCCGTTCCGTGCGGCGTCCGCGTTCCGTGCGGCGTTCCCGTTCCGTGCGGCGTCCGCGTTCCGTGCGGCGTTCCCGTTCCGTGCGGCGTCCGCCTCCGCGGCCTGTCACACACGATCTCGTAACCGGGCGAAGATGGAACGTGGCGGGATCGCTCATTGCTCAACAGGAGGCGGGAGTGCAGGTGGAGGCAGGGTCGGTGGCCGAATCTTTTCCGGCGAAGCAGCCGACGCGACGGATGCTCCGTGACGAGGCGCTGCTGGTGCTGGCGTTGTCGCTCGGCGCGAGCGGGGTGTCCGCACTGATCAGCTTTGTCGGCTCGGTCACCAAGCCGGGAGGTCTCAAGGACCAGGCGGCGACCCTCAACGCCTCGGCCGCACCAGGCCGCCCCTGGCTCGATCTCGCCTGGCAGCTCTTCGGCATCACCACGGCACTCGTGCCGGTCGCGCTCGTCGCGCACTTCCTGATGCGCGAGGACACGTCGCTGCGTACGCTCGGCTTCGACCGCACGCGGCCGTGGCCGGACCTCGGGCGCGGGGCGCTGATCGCCGCGGTGATCGGTTCCACCGGCATCGCGTTCTACCTGGCCGCCCGGGGCTCCGGCGCCAACCTCACGGTGGTGCCGGAGGCGCTGCCCGACGTGTGGTGGAAGTTTCCGGTACTCCTCCTGTCGGCGGTGCAGAACGCGGTCCTGGAGGAGGTCATCGTCGTCGGCTATCTGCTGCGCCGGCTCGGCCAGTTGGGCTGGACCCCTGGCACGGCTCTGGTGGCCAGCTCGGTGCTGCGCGGCTCCTACCACCTCTACCAGGGCATCGGCGGCTTCCTGGGCAACATGGTGATGGGCGTGGTCTTCGTCTACCTGTACCGGCGCTGGGGCCGGGTCGGGCCGCTGGTGGTGGCCCACTCGCTGCTCGACATCGGGGCGTTCGTCGGGTACGCGCTGCTCGCGGGGAAGGTGGGCTGGCTGCCCACGGCGTGAGGGGTGACATCGGCGGCAAGGGGCGCACGCCCCTTGCCGCTTGGCCGCGCGGGTGGCCTCAGCCGAGCAGTTCGCCCTCGATCACGGTGACCGCACGGCCGGTGAGCAGGGTGCGGTCGCCGCGCAGCGCGGTGCGGACGCGGCCCGACCGCGGCGAGGCCTGCAGACCGACGAGGTCCGGGCGGCCGAGGCGCTCGGACCAGTAGGGGGCCAGGGCGGTGTGGGCGCTGCCGGTGACCGGGTCCTCGTCGATGCCGACGTTCGGGAAGAAGCAGCGCGAGACGAAGTCGTACCCCCGGGAGGGGTCCTCGGCGCGGGCGGTCGCGATGACGCCTCGCTCGGAGTGGCGTCCGAGCGCCCTGTGGTCGGGGGTGAGGCCGAGCACGGTCTTCTCGTCGGCGAGCTCGACGATCAGGTCGCCGACGCCGGGGCCGGTGTCGAACGCGGTGCGGAGCTCGGCGCCGAGGGCGTCGGCGAGCCCCTCGGGGATCTCGGCACGGGTGAGGGGAGCGGTGGGGAAGTCCAGGGTGACGGAGCCGTCCTCGTGCGGCGCGGCGCTCAGTACCCCACTGCGGGTGGCGAAGCGCACGGGGCCCTCGTGGGCGCCCGTGGTGTGCAGCACATGGGCGGTGGCGAGGGTCGCGTGGCCGCACAGGGCGACCTCGGTGGCGGGCGTGAACCAGCGCAGCGCCCAGTCGGCCTCGCCGCCGTCGGGCAGACGGTGGGCGAACGCGGTCTCGGCGTGGTTGACCTCGCGGGCCACGCTCTGGAGCCAGTCGTCCTCCGGAAACGTGTCGAGGAGGAGGACACCGGCCGGGTTGCCGGCGAAGGGGCGGTCGGTGAAGGCGTCGACGATTCGAATCCGCATGGGCCGACACTAGTGCCGCGGCAGGCAACGTTTGCCCGTTAAGGAGCGGCGTCCGGTGCGTGCTCTGGGGGTCCCCCCGGCCGAAGGCTGGGGGAGTGCCGGCCGGAAGACCTCGTACTGGATGTACTTGGGCTTTCGGGCGGTGCGGCGAGAGGGGGTACCCCCTGCTCGAAGAGCTTGGGGGAGCGTGCCGGGCGTCGCGACGGGGTGAACGTTGCCTGTCGGGGCACTAGACTCCGCCGGACGGGCCGGGCCAAGGCCGATCCGGAGTGGCTGGACCGTCCCTGTCGCAACGACGCGGCAGTCGTCGGCCATGCCGCTCACCTGCCGGGACGTGATCGGGTGAGACGCGTGGACCAGGTCCGTCGGGCTAGGGCGTCAAGGGATGTTCGGGTTTCCGGGCCAGAAAAGTGGCGATCGTCCTCTTCACTCCGCCGTCCGGCGCCTGCAGCAGCTTCGCGGTGACGACGAGTCCGGCCTGCTCCAACAGCGCGGCGAGTCGGTCCGGCGGTTGCAGGTGGGAGGCGAAGGACACCGGATGGCCTCCATAGGCTTGCGTCGGACGCAGACACACATCGTCCCCCACGTAGCCGGCCATCATCAGATGGCCGCCGGGTGCGAGCGTGCGATGGAATTCGGCGAACACGGTGGGCAGCAGCTCCGGTGGCGTGTGATGGGTGGAGTAGTAGGCCAGGATGCCGCCGAGCTGGTTGTCCCGGATCGCCAGCGCGGTCATCGAGCCCACGGTGAAGTTCAGGCTCGGGTAGGCCAGCCGGGCCAGTTCGATCATTTTCGGGGACAGGTCGACGCCGAACGCGGGCAGCCCCAGGCCTGACAGATGCGCCGTGACCTTGCCGGGCCCGCATCCCAGGTCCGCGACCGGCCCCCCGAGGTCGGCCGCCCGCACGATTTGGGCGAACGTGGCCAGCATGGCGCGTGACAACGGGTCCAGCTCCGCCGGGGACTTGACGAGTTCCGCGTAGGCGGTGGCGACGGTGTCGTACGACTCGCGGACGGCGGCGAGGTAGGGGAGCTGAGTCATGCCGACGACTGTAGAGGAGGGCCCACCCCGGTCGGGTGAGCCATCTGTCCCGTCTCACATGATCTGGTCCGGATCCAGAGCCGTGACCTGCGGCGACCAGATCAATTGAGATACCGGACCGCCGAAAGTCTCGAGCGAACTGGTCCCGGAAGCCTGGAGATCGCGTTTTGTCTCAGTTGGTCTGGTCCGTTCCTGATGTCCCGGTGCCCGGCGCGTGCGGACCGGGGGCCAAGTGGCTTGGGAAGCCGCAGCGGGGATTCTCGCAGGAGAGAGCGACGTCAGGCTTGGCGGGCAGAGGTGGTGAGCCGGTCGGCGAGCGCGATGACGAGGTCTCGGAGTTCGTCCGGTCGCTCGATGACGAACGGCCGGTCGAGCGAGGCGAGTACGGGAGGCAACCAGTCGAGCCGCTCTGCTCTCAATTCGACATGGAGCCAGCGCTCGGTGTGCGGATCTGTTCCTTCCGCGGGCGCGGGCGCCTCCACGCTCGCAACGCTGGCTGGGAGTCGGGTGCGGATCTGTCCGACCGTCCCATGGATCCGCAGGGTCACTTCATGCCGGTACGCGGCCTTGGCGAGCCCTGACACGACGCGCTGTGCCGGATCGAGTTCAGCGGGCGGCTCGAATGAGCCTGGCAGCGTCCTCGCGTCCTCGATGCGATTGAGCCGGAAAGTCCGATCGTGGCCGATCTCGGGATCGGTGCCGGTGACGTACCACCGGCCCGAATGGGTGACGATCCCGTACGGGTGTAGCGTGCGTTCGCTTCGTCGGCCGTCTCGGGCGGTGTACCTGATCGAGATCGGGCGGCGATGGCGTACCGCATCGGCAATGGCGAGCAGGACCCCCGTCTCAGGGGTGGCCAACTCGCCGGGCGGAGCCGTGAAGGCGAGGGATTCCATGACGGCGTCGAGCCGACGGGCCAGCGGCTCGGGCAGTGCCCGGCGGATCTTGGCCGCTGCCGTCTCGCCCGCGGTCTCGGTCGCCGTCAGCAACCCCGTCCTGCGGCCGGCGACGAGGCCGAGCAGCACGGCGAGCGCCTCGTCGTCGTTGAGCATGAGCGGAGGAAGGCGATACCCGGGGGCGAGCCGGTACCCGCCGTAGCGGCCACGGACCGCCTCGACGGGGATGTCGAGGTCGACCAGGTGGTTCACGTACCGCCGCACGGTGCGCCCGTCGACGCCGAGCCGGTCGGCGAGTTCGGCCATCGTTCTGATGCCGCCCGACTGCAGGAGTTCCAGGAGGGTGAGCACGCGGCTGGTAGGTCGAGCCATGTTCACGAGCTTAGCGTTGATACCGGACCGATTCTGTCCACTATTTGCTCTAGCGTCCGAGGTGCAACGGCTTCACCAACCTGAGGAGAGCACCGTGGACTTCGTTTCGACCCGGATCATCACAGGAGATGTCGCGCGCCTCGTCGACTTCTACGAGCGAGCCATCGGAGTGCGGGCGGACTGGTCCACCGAGGACTTCGCCGAGCTGCGGACCGCCAGCGCGACCCTCGCGATCGGCAGCAGCCGCACCGTGGCACTGTTCGCGCCCGGCTCCGCCCGTCCGGCCGACAACAGCACCGTGATCATCGAGTTCCTCGTCGCCGACGTGGACGGCGTGTACCAGAACCTGGCCGATTTCGTCGCCGACTTCGTGACCGAGCCCACCACGATGCCCTGGGGCAACCGGTCGCTCCTGCTCCGTGATCCTGACGGCAACCTCGTCAACTTCTTCACCCCTGTCACGCCTGTGGCCATCGAGAAGTTCGCTCGCTGACGACAGCGCGGCCGCCCGGGCGGGGCCAGTCCAAGCGACACGTTCTGTCCACCGGACAACGCCGACGGGCGGCGGTTGGACACCGAGTGGTTCGGTCAGATTCGAGCGGCACTCGACGGGCAGAGGGCGGCGCCGCTCAGACCATGCGTCGTAGCGCGGTCTCCACGGCATCGACCAGCGGATCGCCTTCGGTCCGCGGGTGCCTGGCCAGGCCGAGTTCGATGTCCGGCAGGCTGGGCAGGGCGTCCGCGTCGTGGCACGCCATGGCCGGTTCGAGATTCCCGGGCAGCACCGCCGTAACGCCGAGCCCGGCCCGCACCGCGGCGAGCACACCGACGAGACTGTTGCTCTCGAACGCCACCCGCCAGCGGCGGTCGGCACCTTCCAGCCCTTCCAGCACCGACGCACGCCATGTGCACGGGCCCGAGAACAGCACCACCGGCAGCGGATCGGCAGCCACGTCCACACCCTGGCCGACCGCCCAGACCAGCGGTCGGCGCACCGTCCAGCGCGGCCGGCCGGGAACGTCCGCCGCCTCGTCGAGCACGAGTTGGACGCGTCCCGCGTCGTACGCCTCGCGCCTCGCGTCGCCGGAGAGGCTGAGCACCTCAAGCGTCGCGCCTGGATGCAGCCGGGCGAGGTCGGCGAGGGCCTGCGGAAGCTGGGACGCGGCGAGGTCTTCGAGCAACCCGACGCCGCAGTGGCCGGTCAGTGTGCGGCCGGCTTCGGTGAGTGCCTGCGCGGAGAGCGAGAGGATGCGCTCCGCGTAGGGCAGGAGTTCGTCACCCGCGCGGGTCGGCGAGACGCCGGTCGTGGACCGGAGGAGCAGGGGGCTGCCGACGGTGCTCTCAAGCTTGCGCAACTGCTGGCTGAGCGCGGGCTGGCTCTGCCCCAGCGCGCTTGCGGCGCGGCTGATGCTGCCCGCCCGCACAGCGGTGACGAACGACCGCAGCAGTACGATCTCTAGTAGGGCTTTGTTAGGTCCTGTGGTGGGGTTCGGGAGTGGGGGCGGGTTGGCCGCATATCGAGCAGGCGCCGGTCCAGGTGGCCAGGATCTT